>JBFMDM010000046.1:0-15850 GCA_040753835.1 Planctomycetota bacterium | reverse complement strand
CGCCTAACCCGAAGGGACCGCGTCCAGCGAATATAAGGACCATGAAATACTGGAAGAAGTATCTCCCGGTTTTATGCTTAACGACCGGCTCATCAGGGCGGCCAAGGTTAGAATTGCAACCAAACCAAAACCCAAGGAAGAAGTAAAAACCTCAGGAGAACCACAGAAGCACGAGGAGCGCAAATAGTTTAACACGAATAAGGCGAATCGGAGCGAATATCACCCCGAATGCTTTCGGGGTGTGATTCGTATTATTCGTGTCATTCGTGTTCCGTATTTCTTTGTGTCTTAGTGCCTTCGTGGCAAGGAGTTTATTTATGTTCGGAAAAGGCGGAATGAATCTGGGCAATCTCAAGAAGATGGCCGAGGACATGCAGACCAAGATGGCCAAGATGCAGGAGGAATTGAAGGAACGGGTCGTGGAAGGCACAGCCGGCGGCGGAGCCGTGACCGCCTATGTCAACGGCGCCCAGGAAGTGGTGGGCATCAAGATAAATCCGGACGTGGTCAAACCCGAGGATGCCGAGATGCTGGCTGATATGGTCATGGCCGCGGTTAACCAGGCAATGCAGAAATCCAAGGAACTCTCCCAGAGCGAGATGTCCAAAATCACCGGCGGCCTGGGTGGGTTACCTGGACTGCCATTTTAGAAACCGCAGATAGACACAGATTAACACCGATAATAAATCCGTGAAATCTGTGGTTAAACGCCTTTGGTAAACACTATCGCATCAATCTCAATCCCGACATCCTTGGGCAGGCGGCTGACCTGGACCGTGGCCCGGGCCGGCGGCTCGGACGGGAAATACCTTTTATACACCTCGTTGACCTTGACAAAGTCGTCCATATCCTTGAGATAAATCGTGGTCTTGACGATGTTCTGCATGGTCCCACCGGTCTTTTCCACCACGGCCTTGATGTTATTCATCACCTGTTCGGTCTGGCGGGCGATATCGTCGCTGACTATCTTTGAGGTAGCCGGGTCAATGGGAATCTGGCCGGAAAGAAAGACCCAGCCCTCGACTGATATGGCCTGGGAATAGGGCCCGATGGCGGCCGGGGCGCTGGCGGTTTCTATTATCTTCTTGTGCGTCATAAACTGACCTCCTTATTTAAAATATTAACACGAATGGGATTAGTGTTAAATTTCTTGACTCTTATTTTAGTAAGAGTTATAAGACGAGTCAATTTATTCACCTTAAGAAAGTGAGGTACCATATGGCGATGACAGGACTTGATATCTATAAACTGCTGCCCAAGACGAACTGCGGCGAGTGCGGCGTGCCGACCTGCCTGGCCTTTGCCATGGCCCTAGCCACCAAGAAGACCTCGCTGGACAAGTGCCAGCACGTCTCGGAACAGGCCAAGGCCGCCCTGGACGGCGCCTCGGCTCCGCCTATCCAACTGGTGACTATCGGCACCGGCGATAATAAACTGGAAATCGGCAACGAGACCGTGCTCTTCCGCCACGAGCAAACCTTCTACCACCCGACCGGCATTGCGGTGGAAATCGCGGACAACCTGCCTGCGGCCGAGATAGAGAAAAAGGCCAAATACGTCCAGAACCTGGTGTTCGACCGGGTCGGCAAGAAGGTGCGCATAGAACTCATCGCCATCCGAAGCGTCAGCAATAATCCCGATACCTTTGCCAATGCCTGCAAGGCCGTAGCGGCCAATTCCACCCTGGCCCTGATACAAATAAGCAATAATCCGGCGGTCCAAGAAGCCGGCCTGAAAGTAACAGCCAGCCGCCGGCCTTTGATTTATGCGGCTGATGCCCAGAATTATGCGGCCATGGCTGAACTGGCCAAGAAGAACAACTGCCCGCTGGGCGTGTCCGGCAATAACCTGGATGAACTGGCAGACCTGACGCCCAAGATTACTGCCCTCGGCGTAAAGGAACTGGTGATTAACCCCAATTCCAAAACGCAAGGCCAACTGCTCTCGGACGTAAACCAGATTCGGCGCTTGGGGCTAAAGAAGACCTTCAGGCCTCTGGGTTTCCCGGTCATAGTATTCCCGGCCGAAGGCACGGATACGATGAGCGAAACGCTCTTTGCCGCCACCTTCATCCTCAAATACGCCGGCATCGTAGTGCTCAAGGGCAACGAGTTGTGGGAGATGCTGCCGCTGGTGACCGCTCGGCAGAATATCTATACCGACCCGCAGAAACCGATTCAGGTGGAAGCCAAAATATATCCTATCGGCAATGTCACGGATGCCTCGCCGGTCCTGGTCACCACCAATTTCTCGCTCACCTATTTCACGGTGGAACCCGAAGTGGAAGGCAGCAAGGTGCCGAGTTACATCCTGGTAGTCAACACCGAAGGAATGTCCGTAATGACGGCATACGCGGCTGACAAGCTCAACGAGAAAGTAATCACCAAGGCGCTCAACGAATCCAATATCACCCAAAAGGTCAAGCACAAGAAGGTAATTATCCCGGGCTATGTAGCGACCTTGAGCGGCAAACTGGAGGCCGAATCCGGCTGGCAGGTAATGGTCGGCCCGCGCGAGGCATCGTCCCTGCCGTCGTATCTCAAGAATGTGTGGAAGTAATCGGTCTGCCGGTTCGTCGGTTTGCCTGTCTACCAGTGGACCGGTTGACGGGTCGACCGGCTGACTGAATGACCGTCTGACCGAAATATGCAAATCATCCTCTCGGACGTGCACAGCAACCTGGAGGCGCTTTCAGCGGTCTTAGCCGATATCAAGGCGCGGTTCGGCCGCGACGTCCAGATTATCTCCTTGGGCGACCTGGTCGGCTACGGCCCGAACCCGATAGAATGCATACTGCTGGCCATCCAGCACAATATGATTAACATAATGGGCAACCACGAACTGGCCCTTTCCAAGGACAAGACCAATTTCAATCCGTCCGCGCAACGGGCCATATTCTGGACCAAGTCCATCATCCAGAAGAACCTCGCCAACCCTAAGGTCAGCCAATTCCTCAAGTCGCTCACCTATGAATACCGGACCGAATCCAGCGCGTTTTCCGGCGGGATTGTCTATGCGCACGGCTCGCCCCGGGGCGTGGTGGACGAATATGTCATCCGGCGCGACGACCTGTTTAACCTAACCGAGGAGGTGAAAAAGAACCTCAAGGAAAACTTTGAGTCCGTGGAAGAAGTCGGATTCCTCGGCCACACCCATATCCCGTATATCTGCACGACCGACCTGTATCTGGTCCATCCGGAGTGGCAGAGTTATGAACCCTATCCGCTGCTTTCCGGCACCAAGACCATCGTCAATGTCGGCTCGGTCGGCCAGCCCCGTGACAACGACACGCGCGCCTGTTACGCATCGTTTGACGGGACCAATGTCACGCACTACAGGGTGGAATACGACATCAACAAGACGGTCCAGCGGATGCAGGGAATAGCGGAACTGGACGCCATGCTCTGGAAACGCCTGCAAAAAGGCGTATAAACCCAATAACGGTTTACACAGTTAGAAAAACCTATTCAAGAGCAATAAACTTTGTCATATTTTATGCGACTATCCGTGGACTTTCTAACGGGGTTTACTTGGAAGATGACCTGATAGATTCTATGGCCTCGGTTGCGGCTTTGCGGACTTGTGTTGACTGGTCGGCATCTGCTGTCTTCTGAAGAATCTCAATTGCCTCGGGATTGCCCAGCCGTCCCAGCGCCCAGCAGGAATTCTCCCTGACAAATGGACTTTGGTCATCCCGGAGCAATTCCACAAATAACGTTGACAAATCCGGAATATTCATTCTTCCCAATACCCGCACAGAAAATGCACGAACCCGCTCGTTACCGTCCTCTTTGGCTAACTTTCTCAGGAACGGAATCGCATTGTCTCCGTATCCTTTTACCTGCGTCTCCAACTGATTGATTTGGGTGATATTCCGGGTCAGGATGGCCTTGCGCCATAGGTTAAACAGCCGTCCGGCCCGGCGCTCCTTTTCAGGCACTGACTCGTCTATTGGGAACGGACCCTTGGGTTCGCCGGCCGCGGCCCCTTCGGGTTCGCTATCGCGGTCACTGCGGTGTTCATCCGCCTGAATCGGTTGGGTCTCTTGAGCCGGCTTTATCGGTGGAGTCCCGACCGGGGCTTCGTTTATGGAAGCCGGGTGGGATATACTTCTCAGATTGAAAATAACGAGTGCGGCAACAACCGCCAGCGCCAGGATGACTGAAATTATAACAACTAATTTAATCTGACTCATTATTTTTCATTCCAACAGGACGGATAAATACCAAAACCACAACCGCTATGAGCCATATCAGACAGTTATAAAGCCAGTAAGAATTGAACACCTCCGGCGTTTTTATCTTCCAGAAGAGATAAAACGGATTAACGGCTGTCAGGACACTCAGCGGCACGCCGGAAAATTCCAAGACCAGGTAATACAGGATAGGCAACGCTCCGAATAATATGAAAAACACCAGGTAATACAGATTAACCTGCGTTGGAAGTTTCAGGCATAACAGCGCCCCCGTTGCGGCAATAAGAATGAGCAGCAGGTGCGAACGAATCAGGATGCCGGACGTGGTGCAACTGGAGTACGAAGCCAGAACGGTCAGCGGAAGAGACAGCAGGATAAAGACGGCCAGATGCTTCACAATATCAGCCACGGCCAATTTCCCCTGAAACGTGTGCCGAACCAGCGCTATGGGAAGGATAACTGCCAGGAAAAATAGTTTGGATTCTTCCACGGCCAGTATTAATTTATCCGTGGCAATAACCGAAAACGGCGGAACCTGCCTGATAATTAGAATCAACAGTCCCAGCGCCAGCCAGAACCACAAAAGCGGTATAGGCAGATATTTTCTCATAGTAGATGCCGTACATCTCCCACTACTAATTACGCCCTGTGCGCAGCACTGGTCGGGAGCGCCCACTGGAGCGCACCGGGCACATCGGCGAATTACGAATCAGCCATCGGATGACGTTGTAACTTATTCGTAATTAGACAGTTCGTAATTCGTAGGGCTTCTTAATCCCCTGGTGTATGGCGGCAATGCCGCCCATCAAGTGTTCATATTTACATTCCCTGAAACCGGCTTCAAGGACAATCCCAGCCAATTCATCCGCATCATAGAAACGTGGAATGGTTTGCGACAGATAGACGTACGCCGGACGCGAACCGGAGATAAGCGTCCCGACCGGCCGGACAAAGGTCCGGACAAACAGATGCAGGAGCCGGCGCAGGAGCGTAGACCTCGGCTGGCTGGTCTCAAGATTGACGAACCGGCCGCCGGGCTTGAGAACCCGGTGGAATTCTTTCAGACATCCTATAAGATTCCGGCGCGAGACGTTTATATTGCGCGTGGCAAATGAGATTGTAACGACATCAAAAGTATTGTCCTTAAAAGGGAGCCGGACGCTGTCCGCATTGGCAAAACGGATTGCCGAGACGTTTTTCTTTTGTGCATATTTAAGCATCGGCAGAGTAAAGTCAGATGCCATAATTAAGTTGCCATTATTGATGTGCTTGCTTAAATAGCGCGCCATCTCGCCTGTGCCGGTGCAGACATCAAGAATGCGTTGTGTGTTACCGGTTGCGGCAAGTTTGGCCGTATAGCGCCGGATGGGCGTATCAAAGCCCAAAGTAAGAATGTGGTTAATCAGTTCGTAGGTGGACGGAATTCCGGAAAACAGATTTTGGATTCCCTTGTTCACCCAGCCCCTCCTATGATTGCGTTTATCGCCGTTCAGGCGAAACAGGTAATATTAACCTTGCCCAACCCCATTCGTCAGGAGGGGCTGGGTTCATTTTATCGGTGTAATCCCTACCTGCCTACCGGACAGGCAGGCAGGTAGGAACACCAAGAATACGATTCGTTAAATTCCTTACTTCGTGCCTTATGAGAGCCATAAGGGCGCTTCGGCGCCAGTGGCAAAGTTCGTATTACAATTCAGCATCCTTAAGCGGCGAGACCCGGATGGCGGCCAATCCCTGGACCGGGCAGACCTTTTCGCACAGGCCGCAGCCGATACAGCGCTCCTTGACCACATAAGGGTATTCCAGCCCGTCCTTGACATAATGCTCAATGGCCTTTTCAGGCACCGGGCAGAATTCCTCGCAGGTCAGGCAATGCTCTTTATAAACATACGGAATACACCGCGTGGTGTCAAAATAAGCCCGGCCGATTTTCCATTCCTGCTTGTCGGCCAAATCCATTGCCGGGATGGCCTGGCTTGGGCAGACCTGGCCGCAGGTGTTGCAGTAATAACGGCAGTTGCCGACGCGCGGCACCAGGACCGGCGAGAACATCGCATAGAGCCCGCTTTCCGCCAGCAACGGCTGCAGGCCGTTGGTCGGGCAGGCCTTCATACATTCGCCGCAGCGCTGGCACTTGGACAGGAATTTATGCTCGGACGCCACGCCCGGCGGGCGCAACCGGGGTAATGACGGGCCCAGCCGCAATCCGAAACTCCGTTTTAATAACGGCGCGGCCAATACGGAAAGGCCTCCGGCTACCAGCAGCCCGCGCCTGGACGGAAGCACGGAAACGCTTTCTGGCGACTTCTTCTTAAATCCGATGGAAACAGCGCCTTCAGGACATTCATTAGTGCAGGCAAAGCACTGGATGCATTCGTCATCGGCCAATGCAAATTCATCACCGAATACTCCGGTCTTGCAAACTGTCTTACAGCGGTTGCATTCGGTGCAGGCGGCTTTGTCCAGGTTAAGATTAAGAAAGCGCATCCTGGATAATATGGCCAGCAGCGCACCCAGCGGACAGAGATTCCGGCACCAGAAACGGGTTTGATAGAACGTCACCAGCAGAATGCCGAGTAGAATCAGGAAGAAAAAGACGCCGTTATGAAAAAGGACGCTGTTTGTATCCAGCAAGCCGATGTCGTTAAGCGGGCTGATAAATGATTTCAGCCCGAGTTTATTAAACGCCCCCTTCAGGATATAATCCATTGCCGGGTATAAACTCAGGGCATAGCCCTTGAAAGCAATGGTAATCGGGTCAAACCAGCCCGCAATATTAACCCCGAATACGGCAATGACAATGACGGCGAAAAGGATAAAGTATTTTATCAGGCGCAGCGGCGCGGAGATTGGCTGCGCTGCCCGATTCTTTGGCCTCTTGAGCCGGTGAAATAAATCCATTGTGGCGCCCAGGGGACAGAGCCAGCCGCAGAAAACACGGCCCAAGAAAACGCTCAAAATAATTATTGCGGCCGAGGCAATGAACGCCATCTCAAAAGTCCGGCCGGCAATGATGGTGGTTATAGCCAGGAACGGGTTGGAAATGGAGAAAAGGTTAACAGGAATGATGCTCTTGGCCGGCTCCGGCTGAAGAAGCAGGAATAAAAACAGCGCCAGGGCGATTGCCTGAACCGTGCGGCGGAAATATATCATAATCTTAAGTAGTCAGCCAGTTAAATCCTCTTTTCTACTATCTCCATCTTGCCCAGGTCCATCTCGCCCAGGCCGGAGTCATAGGCGGCCTTGACGCAACTGATATTCTTGCTTTCCATAGAAAACGGTTTCAGGGTGCAGGCGAAACTATCTGCGGCAACCGGGTCAACCGAGGCAATAACCTTGCCGACAAAAGACACATCCTTGGGATTCCCGCCGGTCGGGCCGTTCCTGACCAGAACCCGGTAGGCGTCAATAATGGTCAGGTGCGGCTTGACTACCGAGAGTATGTCCGCCATCTTCTGGCCCAGGTTATTATGAAGCGGTCTCCGGTCAACGCCTACTATGCCCATCAGGTTCTTGATACCGAGCGTCAGTTTGGCCAGGCCGTGATGCTTGGCAATCGGGATATTGATAAAAGTATCGCACTCCAGCACGTCCTCGGCAATAAGAACTGATTTTAATTCCTTGCCCTCAGGAATCTTCACCTCTTTGTATTCCTTCTTGTCATCAGTCAGATGCACGAATTCCACGCCGCTTTTCTGGAAGGCGTTCTCAAACCCGCAAATCTGGAAGCATTTCTTGGGGTTGTTGCAGGGCCGCTCCACCACCTTGACCTTTTTGGCGCCGGCCTTGAAGCATTCCCTGGCCACGGCCAGGACCACCTCGGGATTGGTGGTTGCGGCCAGTTCCATCGGTTTTTCCCAGGCCATATTGGGCTTCAAAACCACGACCAAATCCTTCTTGACGAATTTGCCGATGCCGCCCAGGATGGCCAGGGCTTCAAGTGTTATCTCAGCCGGCTTTTTCCCTTCAACCACTGCGACAACCGGTTTGGGCGCGGGTTGCTTCTCGTCTGGCTTGGTCTCCTCGGACGTCTTATCCTGGCCTAACAGTGGATTAGCGGCAACCACAAACCCGGCTCCGAGGACGGATGCGGTCTTCAGGAATTCGCGCCGATTCAGTTCTTTCATAATGCGCCCGCCTTTTCCTATTATATGGAGCCTGCCCAGCACCTACTTTGCAGAAGTTCCTCCCGGAATAATATTCAAATGGGTTGCCGGTGCCTTTTGACTAAAACGTATTATATACTACAAAGTAGGTGCTGGGTCAATCATTTCTTGACAAATAGGCAGGTAGATGTTTATACTGGCAATATGTTAAAACACCTTTTAGCCCTGCTTGTCATTCTGGCATCGGCGCTTAATGCCGAGGCCCAACAGCCGGTTACAGGCACAGCCGTCAGCCCCACCGAGCCGGCCCTGGTCTATGTCGTGCCCATCAAAGGCGCGATAATGGACCGCGGTATCGCCTATTTTGTCCGCCATTCGGTAGAGCAGGCCAAGGCGGACAAGGCCGCGCTGATTATATTTGAGATAGACACTCCGGGCGGCGCAGTGGGCGGCGGCGAGGAATACACCATCGGCATCTGCAATTCCATAGACCGGGCCGCGCCGATTACCACGGTTGCCTATATCACGCACTGGGCCTGGTCCGCCGGCGCGCTTGTCTCTATCTCGGCTGATAAGATTGTTATGAAGCAGGTGGCCAGCATCGGCTCGGCCGAGGTGGTCGGCGCCGAGGAACACCAGGAAAAATACACCTCGGCCATCAGGACCGAATTCAAGGCCCGGGCTGAGAAGAAGGGCTATTCATCTAATCTGGTTATGGCAATGGTGGACAAGGACCTGGAAGTGCGCGAGGTTCTGGTGGACGGCTCGCGGCAATTCCTCACGCCCCAGGAAATCCAGGAGGCCAGAAACGCGGGCAAACGGGTGGAGGATGTCAAACTGGTAATCGCCGGAGGTAAATTGCTGAATCTTTCGGCCGGCGACGCGCTGAAATACAGCATCGCCACGGCCATCAAGGAGGAGCGCTCGGAGATTCCGCCGCTTGCCGGCATCAGTAATTTCACTTTCAAGGAGGTTACGCCGACCTGGTCCGAACATCTTGTGATGTGGCTGACCTCTCCGGCTGTTTCCAGCATCCTGATACTGGCCGGCCTGATTGCGGCCGGTATGGCCTTCAAGGCGCCCGGAACCGGACTGCCAGAAGCCATTGCGGTCATCTGTTTCGGCCTGGTCTTCTTCGGCAGTTATCTGATTGGACTGGCCGAGGTTACCGAAATCCTGATATTCGTCCTGGGTGTTGGATTGCTGTCCGTGGAAATCTTCGTCCTGCCGGGCTTCGGCGTATTCGGCATTGCCGGTATTATTCTTATCTTTGTCGGGCTGATACTCTCAATGCAGGGATTTACCATACCTGATGTGGAAACCGCGCCGTGGCAGTGGACAATTCTCAAGAAGAACTTTATAGTCGTGGGCCTGGCATTCTCGCTGGCCGTGATTTTCTTTATTATCCTTGTCCGGTATATTTCGTCTGTCCCGTTCTTCAGCCATCTGGTCCTTTCCGCGGACGAGAAAACCTCAGCCGGATTCAGCAGTTTACCCGACTGGACACGCGGTCAGGCGGGCATCACCAAAGACGCCTCGCCGCTTCTGGGCCGGAAAGCCGTTGTCTTTACGGCCCTGCGTCCGGTCGGAAAGATAGTCCTACTTGACGCCGAGGGCCGGAAAACCGACGAAACCATTGATGCCGTGACCGAGGGAGATTTTATCAACAAGGACGAAACCGTGGTGATTATAAACATTGACGGCAGCCGGATTGTGGTGGAAAAAAACCTGTAGCGATTCGTAATTCGCCGATGTGCCCGGTGCGCTCCAGTGCGCGCTCCCGACCAGTGCTGCGCACAGGGCGTAATTCGTAGTGGTTCGTAGAAGTAACTGTATGAGCATAGAAATAATTATTACCATATATTGCGCGGCGCTGGCCATTCTGGTCCTGGAGGTCTTTGTCCCGTCCGGCGGCGTGCTGGCGGTCCTGGGCGGGCTGGGGCTGGCCGTCAGCATATATTACGGATTCCAGGAAAGCGCGCTCCTCGGAGTCGGCCAGATTCTGGTTTCCATTATCGCCATTCCGCTGTTGTTCTACTACGGCCTGAAGAAGATGACACTGGACAAAAAGTTGGATACCGAGGAGGGCTTCCGGTCTGAAAAAGGCGGGATGGACTATCTGGTGAGCAAGGAAGGCGTTGCGCTTACGGCCTTGCGGCCGTCCGGCACGGTTATTATTGAAGGCAAACGGTATGACGTGGTCACCGAGGGCGAGATGATAGACAAGGACACGCCGGTAAAGGTGACAAAGATAGAAGGCGCACGGATTATCGTCAGGAAGAGACAACACGAATAGCGCCCAGAAAACAGTCGGGGCGCCATTCGTGTTTAACTGTCCTGTATTATGTAACCTTTGTAACTTTTGTAACCGTTGTAACATTAGACCACATAACCAACCACAGTTACATAAAGCGTTAACGTCGCAACCCAGGGACCCCCGACACTTTCCAACGTATATTCAATAGAAGGCGTGCCGACGACTAACGGGACTATGCCCTGATTCACCACCTGCGAGTTAGCGCCCGGCACCAAGCCGACTCCAAGCGCGTCCCGCTGGTCTGTGTTCGTCCGCACCCTGAAGAACGCCCGGCCATTGGCAAATGACTGATTAAAAATTCCCAGTTGCAGAATCACCGCCTTTGCCTGCGCCGGAATCCAGGGACTCAAATCAAAGACCGTGTAAGGGATATCAGCCGAGATGTTGGTCAGATACAGGACATCTGCGGAGCCAAGACCGGTCAGTAAAGTGCCGAAGACGAACCTGTCTCCGCCTACTCCGGGCGCCAACTTCTCTTGTGTCACCGCCCCGTTCTGGATTTTCTCCGTTGATACACTGTCTACTGATAACTGGCTACTGGTTACTGCCGAAGATGCAATCTTCGGAGTTGTTACCGCGCCGTTTTGTATCTTCTCGGTCGTCACACTGTTTACTGCCAACTGACTACTGCCTACTGCCCCGTTGGCGATTTCTTCTGAAGCCAACGGGGGTGTCATCGGCCTTGTCGCCACGTTCGCCCACTTAAACCACCACTGATTGCCCTGTGAGAGGTCGGCCACCGGCACCTGTCCCTCGGTTGCCGGCGCGCCTGAGAGGGTCTTGATGGAGCGCGGCTCTAAGGACTGCGGCGCAAGTTCAGAATAGCCCACTGCATTGGGCGCAATCTCTGACGAACCGACCGCATTAGCCGCAATCTTTGCTGCGGTGATGGTATTCGCGGCGATTTTGGCATTGGTAATCGCTCCGTCTTTAATTTTTTCTGTCGTTACACTGCCTACTGCCAACTGACTACTGCCTACTGCACCGGTTCCGATTTCCACGGTAGCAACCGGCGGTGTCAGGGGCCTGTCCAGGACGCCGTTAGAGATTTTATCGCGTGTGATAGCGCCCTCGGCAATCTTGGTGCCTGTGATTGCGCCGTCAATTATCTTGGTTGTTGATATTGAACGGTCTGCAATCTTATCACCGGTCACCTGCTTATCGCCGATTTTCTCGGTTTTTACTGCGCCTTCTTTGATTTTATCAGTTGTGATTGCATTAACTGCAATCTTTGATGCCGTTACCGCAAAAGTAGCAATATGCGGCGTCTTCACTTCATTTGGTTTTAACATAGATACCTCCTTGTATCTTTTTACCACAGATTATCAGTGTCTATCTGTGTAATCTGTGGCTTCTATTTGTTTCACCTCCGCTTGCAGGAGTGTTTCTTGGGACTTCAGCCGGCCGAGTTTCATTCTGATTCGTTCAATGCTGTTAACCGCATTGCGGTAAGCCGGATTATCCACTAACCGGCAGACCACCTCGCTCTTGCGACGCTCATCGTCAGGATAACGCGGATGCCCTTCAGGGGTTGTCTCGTCAAACACCTGAATAGACGTTCTTGCCCTCAATTCTTCCAGAAATCTCTCGCGGCGTCTCAAGAGTCGTTCCAGACGCTGATAATCAAGTATCAGTCCGGCTATCTGCTTCTGGAGTTCTTTCAGCCGTTCATATATTATTAAACGTCGGCTTTCCCTTATATTTCCTGCAAATTTTGGCTTTTGTTCATTTTTGCCCTGTTTTCGGGCGTTTTTTGAGCGTTTTTTGTGCATTTTTGTGACCCCCTATTTTAAGCCGTTTCACCCCTGTTTCAGTGCCATTATAGTGCCGTTGACCGAGACCCACCCCCTCCCCCCTATACCCATCCCCCCTGAAGATGGTAGGGCTGACCCCGATGAATATTACCCTATACCCTTACTGATAGCAGGAGTCAGCCCCATTGGCGCTACTCCTTAGCCCGGTTGGTAGTATGGCTTATCCTCATCGGTATTACCCTCTCCCTCTATTAGTAATAGGGGTGGTCTTTGTCAGCATTACCCCTCTGCCCAGCGAGTAGTAGGGGTAGGCCTGGTTGGCGCTACCCCTACCCTCAACTGGTCGTGGGCTTGCCCTATGGCGTTGCTACCTGTATCTCCAGGTATTTTTTGCCATCTATGACCTTCCAATCACAGTGGCTTGGACCGCCTGTGGCAAACGGCACATATACCGCATCCTGCAGACCAGCAATCACGGCATTATTCTGGTCGTTCTCCTGGGTCATCTTGGTCGGATTCCAGTCCGAAAGAACAACCAAGCGGCCTGATTGCATCAGCCGTTGGACCAGCGCGGCTTTGAGGGTGCTTCTCAAATCAGGGGTCTGGCGCGCCACATTAAGAGGGCCTCCGGCAAAAACCTCATCATTCGCGCGGATATGGCGCAGAACTGTCGGGTCATTGACCAGCCAGAAGGCGGCAATGCCGATAATCCCCTTGCCGATTTCCATAGCGCCGGTAAAGGGCAGGGTGGTCCTGGCAACCCGGTGGCTATAGACCTCTTTATGGGCATCCACGGATTGCTTGAACCTCGGCGCAACCTCGCCGTTGACCTCTTCAAAGGCGCCTTCTATTGAGACGAGATACTTCTCGTAACTATCCAGGATATTTTGCTCCTGCGATTTTACGATATCGTCCCTGTTCCGGCCGCTTCTGCTCTTAAAAGCCGGATTGATGACCGGACTATATGCAGAAGACGAAGGCCCTGCTAAAGAGTCCTTATAGGCCTGCTCGTGGGGCAGTGCGATATCAATCTTCTTTTTGATGATATCCGCGACTGCCTTGAGGACCCGTGCCTGCTGTTCCACCATCAATTCCGGCGCCTGGGCTAAAGGACCGGTGTAGCGCAGACGAACTCCGCTAACGGTTGGCATAAATTCCTCCTTTCCCGATTTCGTATCGGGATTCATTGCCCCGTCCCTTGAGTTGCAAGAGACGGGGCGGTTTCTAATGCACCGGGCGGGATTGGATGGCTCACACACCCGCACCCGGCGAGCCCCGGTTTGTTGCGTATATTATATGTATGTAGCCGAATAACTGCAATGCGGAAGAATGGCTAATGCAAAATTTCAGAATCGTTCAGAATTCTTGAATTCTTGTATTTTGTGCTTAAAAACGGACTGCAAAATGAAGGAAAATGAAGGAAGATGAAATTTGTAATGAAATCCGAAACGACTATCTTGACTTCAGAATATTTTGTGTTTTTTGAGCGTCGCCGGGCAAAGCCAAGCGCCTTTTTGCCTGTCATACCGGCCAATGGTAGGTAATTTTGCCGACTTTAATGCATAATTTAATTCGCTGATGGCATGTGTGGAATCCTGTTTTATCGCCGCCTCGTCGTTTGTATTAGAACCATACATCTGGGCAACCCATTGGCGGGTCAGATAAATATCGTTACGAGAGGTAGAAATCTTCTTAAGTATTTCTTTAAGGAGTTTTTTTAGCCGAGGCCTTAATTTAAGCGGTTTCTTTTTTGACCTTCTGTTTTTGTGAGGTGCAGACGTTTTCTTGGAGTGCGTCGCCGGTTGGGTTTCTTCATATGAAGAAATTGGCAATTGTTTCTGCTGACTGCTTTTTTCTTCCACCGCTTTATCATTATAAATTAAAGTTGCTGTGGCAGTCATATCAAAAGAGCCGGCGACCTCGTTACTCCATAAATTATTTTTAATGTCTGGTTTTGTCTGATTTATTCTCATCTCAAATCGTTCTTTTATGTCACATCCCTTGCGAGGAATAACTTTTATTAGAATATCTTTAATTTGTATAGAAGGCCCGATATAGATAGCGACCTCGGCTGTATTTTTTTCCGTGTTTTCAAACCTTTCAATATAAGTATCAATCGGCGCCCAGAGCCATATGCCACAATAATTAGTATTGCTCCAGCCCCGTTTTATTTTAAAAAATGCCTTATATAAATCCGAGAGGTCGCTATACCCCGCGACTTTTAGGGCATTACAGAAATCGTCCCAATTTGTTCCGCATCCTTTCAATGTCCCAAAATAATTATCAATTGACGAATGCATAACAAAAGATGGTCTATCGGTAGGGTTATAATCCGCTTGTCGTGAGACCAAGTTATTGTCAAACATTAATCTGCAATACGTTTTTCCCAGTGCGTCGGTTAAGAAATATTCCTTTCCATTTACCGATATTTTATGACGCCAGCATAAGGTCAGTAAGAATTTTTCCCATTCCTTTATGGGGTATTTTATGGATATCGCTGCGAAAATATCGCCAATATTTTGCCTCTGGATTTTCTGTTCTCCCTGCTTTGGTAACGACTCTGGCTTTAAGATAACATGGGCGTTCAAGATGACTTGTCTATTATTCTTATTATCATCTGTTACGGTTAAGAGTTTTACCTCAAATGAATTCCAGCCATTCATAAACGGCTTAATCTTTTCCAGAAAATCCACTTTGACTACATCATTGGAATAATCAATAGACATAATTTTTTCATTAAACTCCTTAATTTTCTGTTGGTCAAGTTGGCTCATAATTTAATTTTCCAATTAAAATTAATTCGGGGGACACCATACCGAATTAATAATTGAGTAAGGCATCCCCAGATTTCCAGTTCCTCGTCTACTGCCTTGATAAACTTTACGAACGTCATTCCCCGATGTCTGGGCATTTTAGGACTCCTTTATGGACTTTATTTGCGTCTTGAATGTTTCTTCTTTCCCGAATTGTAACCAATCCCTTTTTCTCTTAAAACAAGGGTTTTATTCGTATATATCTCTATAACCTTTTTATCATCAAGTTTTCTGTCAAAGCCAGGTAAGATATTTTCAGCCCCGGTTTTATCAATTCTATCTTTAGCCATCTCAAAATATCCGTTATCTATTTCTACCCCAACAAAGTTTCTATTTAATTTTTTTGCCACCACGCCTGTTGTGCCTGAACCCATAAATGGGTCAAGCACTGTATCATTCTCTTTGCTTCCAATTAGTATGATTCTTTCTAAAAGCGATTCCGGTTTTTCGGTCGGATGTTTCGTTTTATGTCTTTCAGCATTAATTTCCCAGAGATTACGCATTTGCTTACCATTGCTTAGTTTCTTTGCGGTCTCGTAATCAAAGTAGTATTTTTTTGACTTGCTTGCTACCCAGATTAACTCAGTTGAAGGAGCAAAACGGTTCTGGGACAATAAAGGTGGTGCATTTCTTTTGAACCAAATCAGGTCGTTTATAATCCAAAG
>JBFMDM010000045.1:0-15924 GCA_040753835.1 Planctomycetota bacterium | reverse complement strand
GAAACTGGGTATCCGGGTCCGCCGAGAAACTAAACGGATTAGTAATACCCAAAACATTTTGGCGTCGTTTATCCATGCGACTAAACTACCTATACAACTAGGACATTAACAATGTGAGTATCAATAATATGTCAATAAAACCTTTCCTGGGCGGATTCTTTCAGAGAATACTGAGAAACCCAAAGGGATTTATATCCAACGCCGTATCTTATCTTAATATCCCCACCTATGACGGCAAGAACCAGATGACTCACCCTGATATAATCTGTTTTGATAAGCCATGGAATGGGTTTAGATACTGGATGTCAATGACACCATACGCGGATTATGATTTCCGGCTGGAGAATCCCTCTTTGGTTGTCTCAGATGACGGTCAGAAATGGCGGGTGCCGGAAGGACTTATTAATCCGCTTGTTCCAGCCCCGGAGTATGAAAAGGACTACAATAACGACCCTGAACTCGTTTATAACGACGCCACTGATGAGTTGTATCTTTATTACCAGACCATTGACACCAGAAATAACCTGATTGCAGTCAGGATGATAAAATCGTCTGATGGCGTCCAGTGGTCTAAACCAATAGATATAATGAATGTTCCCTGTCATCAGTGGGTCTCGCCTTCCATCATCAAGCAAAACAATCTCTTTAAGGCCTGGACGGTAAATGCTGGAACAGAAGGACTTCGTCCCAAAAGCACTAAAGTGGAATACCGTGAATCAACAGACGGCATCCAGTGGACTCCCAGTAAAAAGGTTGCCTTGTTTCATCCTGAATATGTTATCTGGCATCCGAATGTGATTTATGTTCAGGGTAAGGATGAATACTGGATGGTTTGGTCGGGTTATGCGCCTGGCCGGAAGGGCTTTGCCTTATTCTTTTCTACAAGCAGGGACGGCCTGAACTGGACCATCTGCGAAAAGCCGATTTTGACGCCGTCCGGACGCGGGCACTGGGATGATAAAAGAATCTACCGTGCCGCATTGTTATACGATAATCAGAATGATTTACTTCGGATATGGTATTCGGCTGTTAATAGAAACAGAAACTGGCATATCGGGTATGTAGAGACAAATTATAATTCGCATATTACAAAACTTAGAAAATTGGAAGGACTTAAATGAACATCCGCCCCATTAGAGAATTAAAAGGAGCAAAATGTGCTTACAGGGAATAATAACAGTGGTAATGACGGTGGTATTTCTATCCGCAGGGAAAAACGTTTCTCTAACGGGGTAAAGAAACGATTGCAGAAAGTCAACCAACGGCTTCTGTTTGTGGCCCTGATTGCCGCGGCATTAATCTATCTGTCCGAGCCGTCACTGCCGGTCACCCGGAGCGGGATATTTTATCCGCCGTATCTTATTGCCGGGCTGGTCCTGATAACATTAGGCGAACTCCTGCGCATCTGGGCCACGGGCCATCTGGAGAAGAACAAGAACCTCACGACCAGCGGGCCTTACGGCTATATCAAGAATCCGATGTACGCCGGCTCGTTCATCATCCTGATGGGATTTAACCTGCTGGCCATCAATCCTTATATCCATTATATAGTCGCGGTGGAACTGGTTGCCTTTCTGCTCGTTTATATCCCGACCAAGCGCCGGATAGAGGGCACGCGGTTGATAGAGAAATTCGGCCCGGCCTATGAGGATTACGACAGGAACGTGCCTGATTATATCCCGCGCCGGCTGACGGCCTACCCGTCAGGCGCGCCTGCCTTTGCCGCAGGCAGGCCCAAGTCGTGGACCTGGCGCGTGTTCTGGGAAAACCAGGAGGTCCAGGTCGCTTTCTCGGTAGTGGTGGGCACAGCCGCGATTATAATAAAGATATGGGTCCCATATTAACAACAGGATTTAACGGATTAAACCGATTTCTGTTGAATCCTGTGTAATCCCGTTGTTATGACTCATCAGATTATAGAAGTCATCAAGGACAAGTCCATCCTGACGCCGGCGGTCAAACTGGTTGACTACAAGGGCAGGAAGGCGGTTTGGAAGGACTACGCAACCCGTCCCTTGTGGGTCAGGAAGACCTGGGGCGATGTGCTGGTCAATAACGAATTCGCCATCCTGGAACGGCTCCAGGGAATAAAAGGCATCCCGCAGGCCATCCGCAAGACGCACAGCGGTTTGCTGATTGAATATATTGAAGGCAGATTCCTCAATAAGTTCAGCGAGGGCGAACTGCCTTATGCTATAATTGGTAAACTGGAAGCGCTCATTGGGGAAATCCACAAACGTTGCGTGGTGCATCTTGACCTGGCCCAGCGCAGGAATATCCTGATTACCGCGGATTTTACGCCCTATATTATTGACTTTGCCAATGCCCTGTACCTGAGGCCGGCAATGGCGCTCTCGCGGGCCTTCTTTGATTATCTTTGCCTCATTGACAAGGGAAGTTTGCTGAAGTTCAAGAACCGCTATTTCCCGGACAAGATGACGGCCGGGGAGAAGAAATACCTCAAGCGGTTCTGGGCCATCAGGAAATGGTGGTTCTTCAGCCCCAAGACATTCAGGGAAAGAGATAAGGTATAATGGCAACCACAGATTACACAGATTCCACTGATTGGATTAACAAGAAATCCGCTTTAATCTGCTTAATCCTCTTACTGAAACTATGAAATTACGAACGAGATTAAGGTCGCTGTTTATTATCGTGCTCCTGGTCTGGGCCTATCCGAGCATTGATTCCATTATCATCGGAAGCATCCCGATTATCATCGGCCAGATTATCCATTTTATCTCGGCCGGGTATCTGGTCAAGCAGGAAAAACTCATTACGGCCGGACCGTACCGCTTTGTGCGCAACCCGTTTTACGTGGGAAGTTTCCTGGTGGATGTTGGGCTGTGCCTGGTCACGCGCAATATCTACGTGGCGGCCGTTTACCTGCCGCTCTTTTATCTTGTGGTCATCAACTGGCGGGTGCGCAAGGAAGAGGCGTTCCTGCGGGCCCAGTTCGGCGGGAAATACGACGAATACTGCCGGCTGGCGCCCCGCATCATCCCGCGCCTGTGGCCGGCGCGCATACCTGAGCCGAATGGACGCTTTGATTGGGGCCTAATCTGGAAATACCGCGAGCAGTGGCGGCTCCTGCGCATCTTCGGGCTTATTGTATTCTTCTATCTCCGGACCATCACCCCGTTTAATCTCTCCAAAATATCAGACACCGTTGCGGCCCTGCGAAAATATCCCAATCTTCCTTTTGCCGTTATTCTTCTGTTCATCCTGTGTTTTCCGCCCATTTACGAATTCATCCTGAAACCGCTATGGAAAACCGTGAAAAAGTAGTGCGGCTGTTAGACCACAGGGAGTTACAGCCGACTATAGATGGCAGTAATTCGCTACCGCTCAAACTGCCATCTATAATCCTGGTCAATCCCTGGATACACGACTTTGCGGCTTATGACCTGTGGCTCAAACCGCTGGGCCTGCTCTATGTTGCGGCCCATCTGGAGCGCCACGGATTCAAGGTGCAGTTAATTGACTGCCTTGACTACGGCAGGAAGCCGAAGCAGTATGGCTGCAGCAAATTCCACAGCGAGGAAATCACCAAGCCCTGCCATTTCCAAAATATCCCGCGCAAATACAAGAGATACGGAATGCCGCCTGAGGTATTCACGCGCTTATTGATGGGAATAAATGAGCAGGCGGATGAGCCGGTTCTTATCGGCGTCACCTCTATGATGACCTACTGGCACCAGGGCGTGTCCGAGACCATCAGGTATATCAAAGAGGTCTTTACGGGCACGCCCGTGGTCCTGGGAGGCGTCTACGCCACGCTCTGTTACAAGCATGCGCTCAAGAAGTCCGGTGCGGACCATGTTATTCAGGGCCCGGGCGAAGAGGCCGTCCTTAATCTCGCTCGCAAACTTGCCCCTATTGACCGGTCAACAGGCCGACCGGCTGACCGTCAGATTGATTACCCCGCCTACTATCTCTATGACAACCTCCAGAGTGTTGCCATGCTTACTTCTTGGGGTTGTCCATTCAGGTGTTCATATTGTTCTTCTGCTTCGCTTTCTGACAAATTTACCCAGCGGCCGGCTGGCGAGGTGCTTGACGAAATGGAATATTATCATAAGCAATTAGGCGTTACAGACATTGCCTTTTATGACGACGCCCTGTTGGCGAACCCCGTTAGAAGCGGACACGATGGAAATAATAATTGCTTTGATAATCTTAACGCCCCGATATCTGGCGCTTCTAACGGGGCAAGTGCAGAGACGCATATCCATCCCATCCTGGATGGAATCATCCGGTGCGGGCTAAACAGGAAACTGCGATTCCACACGCCCAACGGCCTGCACATAAAATACATTGATAAATTGCTGGCGCAGAAACTATATAAGGCGAACTTCAAGACCATCCGTTTGGGTTTTGAAGGTATGGACGAACACAAGGCATCGCCAGAGCAACTCGCCGGGGTGATTGCTTATCTAAAGGAAGCCGGGTTCACCGCAGAGAATATCGGTGTCTATGTCTTGATGGGCCGGCCCAGCCAGAACCTGGACGAGATTGACCGTGCCATAGAATTCGTACACCACTGCGGCGCTCAAGTGCGAATCTCGCAGTATTCGCCCGTGCCGGGCAGCGCTGACTTTGCCAAACTATTGCCGCTTTATCCGGACCTGGAGACCGAACCGCTCTTACACAACAAATCAGTATATTACTGTCATAATGTCGGCCGGCGCTTTGATGAATTCGAGACGCTCAAACTCAAGGCAAAGAGGTTAAACGCCGAAATCCTGCGGTGAGTCAAATCCCTATTTATTTGTTATTTTCTTGATAAATATTTGCAGGCGGGTATATTACAAGCCGGTTTTGCCTTGCCGGGTTTAAAGGATGGATTGAGAATTATGGAAAATCTGGAATTCGGCCTGAGTTTGGCCTTGGTCGGAATGGGCGGCACGTTGGTCGGGCTATACCTGCTCGGCCTTATTTCCAATCTGCTTCTCAAGATATTCCCCGTAAAGAGCCGGTCGGCCGACAAAGAAAATAAATAAAACTATGTTGGACATTGCCTGGAAAACATTCAGCGAAGGCGTGATGAACCTGGGATTCAATGAAGCCCTGATGATTCTCATAGGCGGACTGCTGGTTTTCCTGGCCATCAGATACGGGTTCGAGCCGCTTCTGCTTATCCCTATCGGATTCGGGGCCATTCTGGTCAACCTTCCGATGACCGGCCTGATGGAGCCGGGCGGCCTGCTGAGAATAATTTACGATGCCGGCATCGTCACCGAACTTTTTCCCTGTCTGGTCTTTATCGGCATCGGCGCGATGGCGGATTTCACGCCCATCTTCGCCAACCCGCGCATCCTTCTTCTGAGCGCGGCAGGGCAATTCGGGATATTTCTGACTGTGATTCTCGCCCTGATGCTTGGCTTCAGCAAGGTTGACTCCTGCGCCATCGGCATCATTGGCGCCTGCGACGGCCCGACCGCCATATTCTTCTCGTCACAATATGCGCCCGGCCTGCTCGGCGCCATCTCGGTGGCCGCTTATTCCTATATGTCGCTGGTTCCCATTATTCAGCCGCCCATTATGAAAATGCTCACCACCAAAAAAGAGCGGATGATTAATATGGGCGTCACGAAAATATCAGTCCGGCCGGTGGTCAAAATTATATTTCCGATAATCGTTACCATCTTTGTTTCGCTCATTGCGCCCAAGGGCGCGCCCCTTATCGGAATGCTTATGCTGGGCAACTTCCTCAGGGAATGCGGCGTGGTACAGCGGCTCAGCAACACGGCCCAGAACGAATTGGCCAACATCGTCACGCTTCTTTTGGGGATCAGCATCGGCGCCACGATGTCCGGCGATTCCTTTGTCCGGCTTAGCACCCTCAAGGTCTTTGCCCTTGGCCTGGTCGCCATTGTTCTGGATACCGCCTGCGGCATATTCCTGGGCAAACTGATGAATGTGCTAAGCGGCGGGAAAATCAACCCGCTTATCGGCGCGGCCGGCATCTCGGCTTTTCCGATGTCCGCACGCTGCGTCCAGAAGGTGGGGCAACAGGCCAATCCACAGAATTTCCTCCTTATGCATGCGGTCAGCGTCAATACCGGCGGCCAGGTCGGTTCTATCGTCGCCGCGGCCATAATGATTTCCCTGATTATCAAATTGGGACTGGTCTGATTTATAGTCCGTATTTATTTACTTCCGTCCTTTCTTTTTGGTATATTGTGATATCAGGCAACTGCATAGTAAAGGAGGCCGGGGTATGGATACTAATACGGCAATGGCGTTTCTTCCGCTGGTTCTTATTGTAGCGATAATTATCCTGGTTATCTGGTCCGCCGTCTGGAAGGGCATTGCCCTGTGGAAATGCGGCCGGAATAACCAGTTGGGCTGGTTTATTGTATTGTTTCTTATCAATACAGCCGGCATCCTGGAGATTGTTTACCTGCTCTGGTTCCAGCGTAAACAGCCGGCCGAACCCCCGAAATAATCTGTAAATCGTTTCCCTTACCGAGGAACGCAAAAGAAAGGATTGGGTAAAATATGAGCACGCCAATCAAATTAATGTTAATAGCGGTCATAGGCATCCTGATTCTCTTTGCTGGAATCATCGTAATCTATGGCATCTGGCTTTCCAACGACATCATAAAGTCGGACGAAAACACCAAGGCGGCCTGGTCGCAGGTGCTGAACCAGTACCAGCGGCGCTTTGACCTGATTCCAAATCTGGTGGATACGGTCAAGGCCTATGCGGTGCACGAGCGGGAGACCCTCGCGGCCGTTACCGAGGCGCGCAGCAAGGTCGGCAGTTTCAGGATAGACGAATCGCTTCTGAACGACCCGCAGAAACTTCAGCAGTTCCAGCAAATCCAGGGCGAGTTGTCCAGCGCCCTGTCCAGATTAATGGTGGTGGTGGAAAAATATCCTGACCTGAAAGCCAATAACAACTTCCTGGGCCTGCAGGCCCAGTTGGAAGGCACCGAGAACCGGATTGCCGTGGAGCGGATGCGGTTCATAGAAACCGTGAACGAATACAACAAAAAGGTCCGGACCTTCCCCGGCTCGCTCTTCGGCTATCAGACAAAGCCCAATTTTACGGCTGAGGCCGGGGCTGAAAAGGCGCCCAAAGACCTGTTTAAGTAAATGAGAAAATTAATCCTCGCGGTTGTTTTAGTGGCACTGTCCGGATTATGGCTTCCGGCCCGGGAAGTCCCGGACGCCAAAGGATATGTCTCTGATTACGCCGGATTGCTTACTCCGGCCGAAGCCCAGGCGCTGGACCAGAAACTCCGCGCCTACGACCAGCAGACCACCAATCAGGTTGTGGTCCTGATTGTCAAATCACTCAAGGGTGAAACCGTAGAATCGCTCGGCATCAAGGTTATGGACAAATGGAAACCCGGGCAAAAGGGCAAGGACAACGGCGTTATCTTTATTATCGCCAAGGAAGACCGCAAGACGCGGATTGAAGTCGGCTACGGCCTGGAATCATCGCTTACCGACCTTGAATGCGCGATGATTCTGGAAAGGATTGTCAAGCCGGAATTCCGCGCCGGAAGATATTATGCTGGGATTGAAAGCGCACTTTCCTCTATTGTCAAGGCAATCGGCGGGAATCTGGATTATGCGCCAGTTTCCCACAACAATAGGGCGCCAGAAGTAAAACAGATAAGCGAAGAGGGACTGCTTGTTATCTTCATTATTATTGCTATTTTTGTCATAATAGGAATTATTTTCGGCCTCAAATATGGCCATCAGGGCGGAGGAACCTGGTCCACAAGCAGTTCCGATAGCGGCGGCTGGAGCGGCAGTTCCTGGGGCGGCGGTTTCTCAGGCGGTGGTGGTGGCGGTGGCGGCGGCGGCGCTTCCGGAGGATGGTAACACTATGAAATTACTGACAGATTCTGAACGGGCTGAGATTTCTCATGCAATCAAAGAGGCCGAGAAGCAGACCTCGTGCGAGATTGTGGTCGTGGAAATCAGCCGGTGTGACGACTATAACAGCGCCGGATTTGCCTGGGGCATTATCTTCGCCTTGTTATCCTGCATTCTTTGGCTTATCGCAAAGGCCAGTATTCTGCCTGCGCCGCAGGATTGGGTTTGGAGCGCCGGTGCGCACGCCTCGGCGCCTATGACTGTCATCGCTTATCCTTTGCTGGAATGGATTCTGGTCCAGGCACTCGGATTCCTGGCCGGATTTTTCCTGATTGGCAAAATCGCTTCATTAAAACGGCTGTTAATCCCCAGGGCAAAGATGCAGAATGAAGCCAATTACCGGGTCGAGTCCGAGTTCTATCGGCACGGGCTTTACAAGACAAAAGAGGAGAACGGTATCCTGATAATGCTGTCGGTCTTTGAACGGGCGGTCGTCGTCATGGCTGACAAGGGCGCCAATAGTAAGGTTGCTTCTGATTACTGGGAGGCGATGAAAAACAGGATTGTCAGTGGCATAAAACAGAACCAGGCCGGCCGGGCTATCGTTGAGGTTATCAGTTCGGCAGCGGGTGAATTAAAGAAACATTTTCCGGCAAAATCAGAAGACAAGAATGAATTGCCGGATAATGTAATAACCAAGAAATAATTATATTAATGAATGCCCGCCTTCGCCGGACCCGACTAATTTTCGGGCTGTGCTACGGCGGGGCTAAAAGCTGGTAATGTTACGCTTTCGTTACTCTCAGCGCAACTAACTGGCTCTAAGAAAGAGAGGGAGTTATGTTGTATATCTTATCCGGGACGCTGGTACTGGTGCTGATTATGTTAATGTGGCTGGTCATAACCTATAACGGTTTGATCGGCCTGCGTAATATCGTCAAGAACGCCTGGTCCCAGATTGACATCCAGTTAAAACGCCGCTATGACCTCATTCCCAACCTGGTTGAAACGGTCAGGGGCTATGCCAAACACGAGAACACCACCTTTGAAAACATCGCCAAGGCCCGCTCGGCCTGTATGCAGGCGTCCGCCGCCGGCGATGTCGGCGAATTATCCAAACAGGAGGGATTCCTGACCCAGGCCTTGAAGGGTTTGCTGGCCGTGGCTGAGGCGTATCCGGAACTCAAGGCCAACCAGAACTTTCTGGCCCTGCAGGAGGAACTAACCACCACCGAGAACAAAATCTCGTTCGCCCGGCAATTCTACAACGATAACGTGATGGGATTCAACAACAAAATACAGATGTTCCCGTCCAATATCGTGGCGGCAATATTCGGCTTCAAGGCGTCTGAGTTCTTCAACATAGACGCAACACCTGAGGAGCGCCAGGCGCCCAAGGTCAAGTTTTAGAGCCAGTTATAGATCTACTGACTCGCAGAGGCAGTAGGCCATTACTGGCTCTTATCCCGACAGTTTTTGTCGGGGCTAATTTGCGTCTTGGGTCCTGTGTTCTGGGTTATGTGTCTTAAACGATGAGCGCAGGACACATCACGCATAACGTATTTATGTTAACCAAAGTAAGTTTTAAGAAACAACTCTGCCATATCTGCCTGCAGTCGTTCTCGCCTGTGCATCTGGTCAAAGTAAATCACCACAACATCTGCCACGACTGCCTGAAACTGGTGGAATTGAGCGAAAGCAACCTACCGCCGCCGCCATTGCCTCGCCGAAGCGAAAGCGAAGGCGGGCCCGAAACAATCCCTATGGCCGAACTGGACACCACCCGCCAGAACAATCTCGCCAAGATTATCGCCAGGGAAGGCACGGTATTCATAGACAAGGCCAAGCAACTCAATGCCATCACGCCCGGCTTGATTGGCGTCATCTTCGGCCGGATTGCCGTCTATGCGCCCGGGCTGATGTATCTGGACCAGTCCAGCGAATGGTATCCGGTCCTGAGCGGCATAATGACTGCCGACTTTGTCACCTGGTTCATCTTTAATATGATGCAACTCCCTTTTATCAGTCGCAGCGCGGTGCTGGAATTCTTTATCTACGGTGGGATGACCACTATTCTGGTCAGCAATGACCGGCTGGTGAATATTCCGTCCGAGGGCCCGCCGATGGCCTATGCGGCCCTGGCGTTTCTGGGCGCAGGATTTGCCAAAACCGCCTGGTGGGGTATCAAGGTATTTATCTTTAACGAACTCGAAGAGACCGAGTAGCGAAATGGAAGGCGAAGAGGCGTAACTTAATTATGGAATGTCCATATTGCAACGTTAATAACAGCAAATCCAACCTCCAGCAACTTCGCATAGGAAACTCTCTTGTAGATGTGTGTCCTCAATGCAAAGGAATCTGGTTTGATACCGATGAGATGAATCCGGTTATAAAAGATTTAGAAGCCGGGGCAAAAACTCTGGACATTAAGGAAATTATGCATCGTAAGGCAAAAAGTGTCAATAACGCTCTTGAACACACCAAGAAATGCCCCAAATGCGCTGCTGAAATGAGGCGGCTTAATTACGCCTATAATTCCAATGTCTTTATCGACCGCTGCGACAAATGCCTCGGCTTCTGGACCGACAAAGACGAGTTGACGGAAATAGTCAGATACAACAAGGGGCATCCTTTGCTGGATGGCTTGGGCAAGGCGCTCGCCGAACAGGAAACAGAAATGCGATATACCCGCGAGAATCTCGAATCGATAAGAGGGCTTATGGGGCATGGTCGAATTGGGTGGGCATTTTTTGGGCCTAGAATATTGCCGTTGGGCGACGAAAATCCTACGCTTATAACACCTTTTATAACCTATGCTATAATAGTTCTCAATATATTATTCTTCATTTTATCCTTTGGATATCTCAATTCAAGGGAATTCTTTAGCGCCTACGGCCTTGTCCCTGCCCATCTGACCATCACGGCATTTATCACCTCAATGTTCCTGCACGGCGACATCTTTCATTTGGCCGGCAATCTTTTCTTCTTCTGGATATTCGGCGACAATCTGGAGGAATCATTGGGCGCAATCAAATTCGTCGTTTTTTATCTGTGCTGCGGTATCGTAGCAGGATTTATTCATTTTTTATCCGATATGAATTCGGCTGTGCCGGCTATTGGAGCCAGCGGCGCCATATCAGGAATCATGGGCGGTTATTTGATATTATATCCGCGCGTACGCCTGAAGATGTTGCTTATGGGGCGTATCCTGTATATACCGGCCGCCTGGTATCTTATATTCTGGATTATCCTGCAGGTGCTTTATGTGAGTGTGGGTTTTGGAGGTGTCGCCTGGTTTGCCCATATCGGCGGTTTTGTCAGTGGCGCCCTCGTTATTTATGTTCTAAAGGAATTGGGCGTCATTGAAAAAAAGTAAATACGAAATTGACGAAATGGAATAGAAAAACGCGTAGTAAGCAGATTTAACAGGTTAAATCTGTTTAATTTGATTTTTATAAATTATAATCGGTGTAATCTGTGGCTAAAGTATATGAGTGATAACATTTACGACCAGCAAAAACACAACCGCCGTTATACCTGGCTGATAATGTTTCTGTTCGTCCTGTTCTTTCTCTTTATCGGCGCCGGATTTGACTTTTTCTATAACAAGGGCATACCAATCGCCACGCCGGTCGCGCTGGTGGTCGGTATCGCCTCGGTCCTGGGCAGTTATTACAAGGGCGATAAGATTGTGCTTTCTTCCACCGGCGCCAGGCCCATCAATCCGCTGGAACTAAAAGAGCGCCAGTTCCAGAACATCGTGGAAGAGGTCAAGATTGCCTCTGGACTGCCAATGCCCAAGGTCTATATCATTCCTGACTCTGACCCGAACGCCTTTGCCACGGGCCGAAATCCGGACTGCGCCTCCATTGCCATCACCGAAGGTCTGCTGAACAAACTCAGCCGTGACGAACTCCAGGGCGTGGTGGCGCACGAGATGAGCCACGTGCGCAACTTTGACATCCGCCTGATGACCATCGTGGCCGCGCTGGTCGGCGCAATCGTGCTGTTGTCCGACTGGGCCAGGCGGGCAATGAGATGGTCCAGCCGGAGCGGCGGGCGGTCATCGTCTTCATCACGGCGAAGCAGCGGCGGCGCGGCAATGGTCATTCTCTTTGCCGTCTGGCTGTTATTCATCATCCTGGCGCCGGTTATCGCACATATAATGGCTATGGCTGTCTCGCGCAAAAGGGAATACCTGGCCGACGCCTCAGGCGCGGAACTCATCCGTAATCCGAACGCCCTGGCCAATGCCCTGCAGAAGATAGAAGAGGCCTCCGCTCCGACCACGTCCATCAAAAGGGGTGTGGCGCACCTCTGCATTGCCGACCCGCTGGGCAATTCATTCACCAACAAAGAGGGCTTTATGGCCAACCTGATGGCCACCCATCCGCCTATGCGGGACCGCATCTACCGGCTCAATAAAATGGCCTATCTTTACCCCGTTAGAGATGCCGATAATAAGGCCTAAAATCAAGCATCACAACGCCCAAAAACTGCCCCGTTTCATTCTGTAACTTATTGGTAAATAACAGATTATTTGGCAGTGGGGAGTCCCCCCACCCCCCTCCTGTTTTCACATGGTTTTTACCATAATCTATTAAAATAAAGCAGTTACGCTAACAAACAACACTTTAGACTGAACCTTTCAGTGCCTTCAGTGAACCGTTCCCCGCCCTGGATGAAACTTTCATCCCTGGGGCGGAAACTTTCATCCCTTAGGACCAGCCCTCATCCTTGGGGATGAACCTTTCATCCCTGGGGCTGCCCTGTCCCGATACCAATCGGGACTGGTCGGGAGCACCCACTGGAGCGCACCGGGTACACCTTTCATTCCTAATGCGGCCTGCCTTCCGGTGGCGCCGATCCCGCCCAAAGCGGGACTGATGGCGCTCATAGGCAGGAAACCTTCCCCGATATAGCGGATTTCCTCACCGCTAAGGCAGATTTCTTTCCCGCCAGCGGAATTGTGAAGCCCTTTGCGTAGCAATGGTCGGTAGCATTTAGCCAGCGGCTAAAGCGTACCGGGTACTTTTTCGTGAAGGATAATTAGATATGTTACCCGCCTCCGGTAGGCCTCTGGAGGATGTCACCGGGCATGTCTAATCTTATTTTCCAACCACTTAATATCTCTAGCAGAAAGCCAGCATTCAGTAAAAGGGATTTGATCGTATGGATTAATATTATTCTTCTCAAAGTATACTTGCAAATTCTTGCTACAGTTTTCAACGATAGAATAAATAACTTGTGATGGGATAACTAATGTCCAAGATTTTTCCCCAATAGTACCAATATAATACGGACTTGACCTGACATCACCAATATCTGCTCCAAAGCCGGTAGGTTTACTAAAAGTATGAACAAGCCAATTACGTGTGACCCATAAAAGCTCTGCATAGCGAACAGAGTTTATTAAATATTCTGTTGAGTTGTCTTTATAATTATTAAGGTCTTGCGCTGGCGGGTCAACTTCTGACGGCCTGTATATTCTACCGTACTTCCAATTATTGATTCGCTTTGATACTTCTGTCGTCAATTGTGTGTATTTTTGCGATGGTATTTGTATTTTTATGCGATTGAGAAGATGCTGCAACTGAGGAAGACTCACCCTGTCTTTATCTTCCCATTCCGAGTAAGTATCAATGAGATTTATAAAGCGTTTCCGGTTACTAGATTCAGAAGGCGATGCATAAAACGATAAAGTATCAATTAATGCCAAAAGTAATATAGAGGGGTCATGGCCCTTAGAAATTTCGTCACCTAATTGTGAGATTTTTCGGCTAACAGATGAAAAGAATCGAGTAATATTGTTATCTCCTTGAGAATTATTCATTTTATTCTGAATTCGGGGGACGCCTACTTAACACCTAATAATTCTATGAATCCCTCTTCATCATTAATAATCTTTACGCCTAATTTCTGGGCCTGCTGGAGTTTGGAGCCGGGATTGGCGCCGACTACCAGATAATCTACCTTTTTGCTGACGTTCTCTGAGGTCTTGGCGCCCAGCTCTTCTACTATCTGCTTTGCCTCGGCCCGGCTGTATTTGGCCATCTCGCCGGTAAAGACAAATACCTTGCCTTCCAGTTTGCCCCCTTTTTTCTTTCCGCCTGATTGCGGGTTGATGTCTGCCTCTTTGAGTTTGCGAATCACCAGTTGGTTATTGGGATTGTCGAAGAACTGCATAATGCTCTGCGCCACCACCGGGCCAATCTCCTCTATTTCCTGCAGGGTTTCTTCGCTTGCCTGGCTTAATTCGTCTATGTCCTTAAAATTGTCAGCCAGTGTCTTGGCAATGGCCTCGCCGATGTGCCTGATGCCGAGCGCATAAATCAGCCGGGCCAGGGTGGTCTTTTTGGAGCGACCAATCGCATCCAGTATATTCTGGGCAAGTTTGTCGCCCATACGGTCTAACTTCAAGATATCTTTCTTTTCCAAGGTATAAAGGTCAGCCGCATCTTTGATGATGTCTTTGTCAATGAGTTGTTCAATTAACCGGTCGCCCAGGCCTTCAATATTCATCGCATCGCGCTGGGCAAAGTGCCCGATGCCGGCCTTGACCTGGGCCGGACAGGAAATATTGGGGCACCTGAACGCTACCTCGCCTTCCTCTTGGATGACCTTGCTTCCGCAATCCGGGCATTCTTTGGGCATCTTAAATTGATATTCCTTGCCGGTCCGTTTGGACAGGACGGGCTTGATGATTTTGGGGATGACGTCTCCGGCCCTTTTCAGGACCACCCAGTCGTTGATTTTCAGGTCCAGGCGTTCTATCTCTTCGGCATTATGGAGCGTGGCCCTGGAGACCTCAACGCCGCCGACCTGAACCGGCTGGAGGACTGCAACCGGCGTCAGGATGCCGGTCCGGCCCACCTGGACCACAATATCCAGCAACTGTGTCGTGGCCTCCTGGGCCGGGAATTTCCAGGCAATGGCCCAGCGCGGGCTCCGGGCCCGCAGGCCCAACTGTTCCTGGACACGCAGGTCGTCCACCTTGACCACAATGCCGTCAATCTCAAAGGCAAGGTCGTTGCGTCTGGCGGCCATCTCGCTGAAATATTTTTCCGCGCCGGAGAGCGACGAGACCAGAACCGGTTTGATGGCCTTTAATCTGAGTTTGGTAAAATACTCCATTGCCTCTGAATGGGTTTTCAGGGCAACGCCTTTGACCTGTCCGAATCCGTGGATGAGGATATCAAGCGGACGCTGAGCCGTAATCTGGCTGTCCAGTTGGCGCAAACTGCCGGCCGCGGCATTGCGCGGATTGGCAAAGGGCTCTTCATCTGCCTCTATGCGCTGGCGGTTGAGTTTGTTGAACGGCTCCTTGGGCAGGAAGACCTCGCCCCGGACCTCCAGGTATTCCGGAATCCGGTCGCCCATTAGGCGCAGAGGCACGCTTTTAATGGTCTTGAGATTGAGAGTGATGTCCTCGCCGGTCTTGCCGTCGCCCCGGGTCGAGCCGGAGATGAAGACGCCGTTTTTGTACACCAGTTCCACGGCCGTGCCGTCAATCTTGGGCTCGCAGGATAGTTCGGCCATAATGCCGAGACGTTCATACCATTCCTTGAACTCGGACTCCTCCATTGCGTTTTCTAAACTCAGCATCGGGAGGGTGTGTTCTATGGTCTTGAAGGTGTCCTGCACCGGCGCTCCGACCCGTTGAGTAGGCGAATCAGACGTGATGAGTTCTGGGTATTGCTTTTCCAGCCCGGTCAGTTCCCGAAGCAGGCGGTCATATTCCGCATCGCTGATTTCGGGTGAATCCAGGACATAATAGCGGTAGTTGTGGTAATTGAGTTGCTTGCGCAGTTCATCTGCCTTGGCTTTTATATCAGCCGTAATCTTTGACATAAGAATAGTATAATTGCTATAGATAAAATCGTCAAGGGAAAATTGTCCGCCAAAGGCGCTCGCCTCGCCAGGCGAAGCCGGCGGGGATCTGCCTCAGGCATGACAACCACAGATAAACGCAGATAGACACAGATAATATGTCCAAGATTATTAAGGTCAATTTGGGCGAGCGCGAATATCCGATAATTATCCAGAACGGATTACTCGGTAAAGTCGGAACAGCGCTAAACTTCAATT
>JBFMDM010000044.1:0-16163 GCA_040753835.1 Planctomycetota bacterium | reverse complement strand
CTGTATTGTAGGGCACCAGTATCTTCACCCCGTTAGAAGCGAACATACTCACGATAAAGAATTTGAAAATAATTCTACTCGTTTGTTGGCGGGCGCTTCTAACGGGACAGTTAAAAATATAATCATCGTTGACGACGACCGCTCGCTCGGCGAGTGTCTCGCCAAATTACTGCGCAGTGAAAACTATGAGACCGCATATTTCCCCTCGGCCCTAACCGCCCTGGAACACCTCAAAGCAAAACCCGCAGGCCTGCTCATCACGGATATTCAAATGCCCGAAATGACCGGCCTGGAGTTAATCATCCGGGTGAGGGAAATAAAACCCGGCCTGCCGGTCATCGCGATGAGCGGAGCATGGGACGAGGAGATGGCCAAGGAGTTATTCGCATTAGATGTCAGGTGGTATCTGCCCAAGCCGCTGGATTTCGGCTATTTTGCGTTTATCGTCAATATCGCCCTGGCCAATCCCAACCTCCACGGGCCTCCGTAGGCACGGGAAATCTTCCCCATATATCGGGAAAGGTTTCCGATACATCGGGGAAGAAATCCGATACATCGGGAAAGAAAGCCGATACATCGGGGAAGAAATCCGATATATCGGGGAAGAAATCCGATATATCGGGGAAGTTCCCCGATAACGGGGCTTTTTGATTTAACCCTATTAAAATCAATGAGAAAGGATAAGATATGCCTCAAAAGAGATTTATCCCTGACCAGGACGGCCAATTTCACTTCTGGTTCCAGAACTACTGGGAGCGGATTAACGCCGACCCGGCCAGATATGGGGTCTCGCCGGCCGACCTGGCCGACCTGAATGCCGCCTACACGGACTGGGAGGTGGATTACCCGGCCCACACGACCGCACAGTCAACGGCCCGGGCCGCGGCTGAAAAAAAGAACAATACCCGCGATTCAGCAGAAACCGTTGCCCGGCGCATCACCAAATTCGTCCAGCAAAGAAAAGAAACCACCAACCAGCACCGCGAGGAACTGCGCATCACCGTGGCCGACACGGTCAAAACGCCGCTCTCAGAACAGATTGTCCAGTCAACCCCGCCGCCGGTGATTGAAGCCAAGTGCACCGGCCCGAAGACCGTCCGGATTGCCTGGTATCCCACGCAGGACCCGGGCGAAAGCGAGGCCCTGCCCGAAGGGATTGACGGCGTCAACATCTGGGCGGCCGAGGGCGGCATCCCCTCGGACGAAAGCCAGTGGAGATTCCTGGCCATGGACACCAATTCGCCCTATGTCCACAATGTCGCCAACGACGTCACCGTAACAATGGCCTACAAGGCCCAGTGGTTTGACCGCCGGAAACGGATGGGCCCGTTCGGAACGCCCGTAACCGTGGCCGTAACAACGTAAGCCACAGATTACACAGATTTGCCCAGCGCCCACCTACAAGGTGGGCGCTGGGTTAGAAAGGAATATATTATGCCGCTACAACCAAGCGAAGTAAAAACCGAGCACATCGCCAACGCAGCGGTAACCACGCCTAAAATCGCGGACGAGGCCGTCACCTCGGCCAAACTCCGCGACAATGCCGTAACCACAGCCAAGTTGGCCAACTCCTCCGTTGCCTCGGACAAAATCGGCACATCACAGGTAACCGTAGACAAACTCAGCACAGGCGCGGTCACGGCCCAGAAACTGGCCACGGCCTCGGTCACCACCGACAAAATAGTGGACGGCGCTATTGCCACCGGCAAACTCCAGAACAGCGCGGTAACCACGCCCAAGATATCTGATACGGCGGTCACGACTGCCAAATTACGCGACCGGGCAGTCACCACGGCCAAGATTGCCAACGGTGCGGTCACGCCGGCAAAATTATCATTTACGCCGCCATCTATTGCAAGACCAATCAGCCCGCCCGTAACCGCATCTGAACTCGGCACCAACAGCGTAGAGACCGCCAAGATAAAAGACGGGGCAGTAACTCCGGCCAAGTTATCTTTTAGCGTGCCGACCAGGCCATTAACACCGCCGGTTGCATCAGCGGAGATTGCGGCAAACGCCGTAACGACCGAGAAGATTGCCAATAAGTCGGTCACGGCTGAGAAACTCGCACCCGGAGTCGGCGGCGGGAGCCAAATCATTTTCCTGCCCACCCGGTTGCAGTTAACCTCGCTCATCGTGAGTAGCAATCAGGTCTGGCAGCCCTCGGCGCCTAATCCGGCCATTCCGCCTGAAGCCATTGCATTGATTATGCAGATTGAGTTGGTGCAACAAAGCATACCGCCTCCCCCTCCGGGTGGGTGGATTAACTGCCGCCTGCGCCGCGACGCCACTCAGCAGGAATGTTACGCCATCGGCGTAGAGGTCAAGAACGTCGGCCAGGTCTATGGCGGACAGGCAATAGTGCCGATAACTGCGGGGAGTTTTGAGTATTCGTTCACGGATGCGTATGGGAATATCAGCGTTACATTTAATCCGTATGTCGTCGGGTACGTGGTGTAAGTGAGAAATCTATAGTTGTGATAATTTATCAACCACTTCCTTAATCAGCCAGTCCGGCGTGGAGGTGCCGGTGGAGATTCCGATGGATTTGTATTTCTTCAGCCGCGCGGTCGGCAGTTCAGCGGCTGAGGCGACCTGGAAGGCCGGAATCTTCATAGAACGCGCCAAAAGGGTCAGGTTGGTGGTATTGGCGCTTTTGTGGTCGCCCACCACGACAATCGCATCAACCTCTTTGGAGAGGTCCTTAACCGCGCCCTGGCGCCGGGCCGGCGCTTGGCATATCGTGTCCAAAACCACCATCTCAATATCAGCCGGTATCTTTGACTTGATTATGGTGACAATCTTGTAATATATCCGTGGTTGGAAGGTGCTCTGGGCCAGGATGCAGATTTTCTTCTTGAGTTTACGTCTTGCTTCCTTGACTATCTCCTGCGCCTCGGCCGTGGAACTGACCACAATCACCGGCGGGTGGCGTTTGATGGCGCGGGCGTAGCCGACCAAACTGATGACCTCGGCGTGCTCCTTGTCTCCGGCAATGATTATCTGGTAGCCCCGATTGGCGTATTCACCAACCATCTTCTGGGACTTCTTGACGTGCGGGCAGGTGGCGTCAATGATGCCGTAGCCGAGGCCTGAGAGTTTGTCTCTGACCGGCGGCGGCACGCCGTGCGCCCGGATTAGGAGCAATGTCCGGCCGGGAGACCTGGACTTTCGCCGCGAAAACGGTTCCACGCCCTTGGTCTTGAGCATCTCCACCACGTTCTGGTTGTGAATCAACGGGCCGTAAGTATAGACCTTCTTGGCCGAGGCCGAACTCTTCAATGCCAAATCCAGCGCCCGCTTCACGCCCCAGCAGAATCCCACATCACGGGCTAATCTGATTTTCATATCTATTCAGACAATATCGGCAGGACTTTTATCTCTGCCTTGGGTTTGTCAAATGTCCCAACGACTTTTACAGTATAAATCTGCCCGAATATCCAGTTCTTCAGTTTATCAAATATCAGAATCTTGGTGTCAAGGAATTGGGTGTCAAACTGCAGGTCCAGCGACCCGTCCTTGAGTTTCATCTTGCCGGCTGACTTCAATATTACATCCTTGCTGGTAAAGGACAGTTTCCGTATCAGCATCTCGCCGTTGGCGGTGGAGAAACGTATGGTGCCCTCGTTGAAGACGTTCTTTTTTGCCAATCCAAAAAGGTCGTAGATGCTCAAGAATACCGGCACCTCCCAGATTTGGGCGTCCGTAAGCGTGGCCCGGCCCGTGCCGTTCATCGTTTCTATAGACATGCCGGTGCCGTTAAAGGTGAATTCGCCCGATAACTTGCTTGTGGTATCCTTGCTGCCCCAGGCGGTATCGCGGGCAAAGTCCTTCATATCAACGCTGCCTATCTCTATCTTTCCTTGATATTCAGCCGTATCAGTCCCGGTTACGCCGCCCAACGAAGGCAGAATGACAACCAGATGCCCGTTGATGGCCCCGTTATAGAGGTTGCCCTTGATGTCGTAAAAACTGATATGGTTGCCTTCCTGCATAAAGGTAACCGACATATTGTTTATTACCTTGCCCTGCACCTTCAGTTGCGAGAACTTGCCGGAGCCGGCCAGGTGGCTGGCCTTGGTTGAATGTAGGCCCTTGAAGATTATTGAGCCGGTGATATTGCTGAAATCCAGCCCTCTGGTGAACCCGCAGTCAAACAACTTGATTTCACCCTGATAGTTTACTGTCTCTCTGCCTTCATTGGTAATCTTCAGCGTGATATCCGAATGGGCGGAAAAATTAATCTGCTCCAGCAGGTATTTTATGTTTGATGGGAATAAACTGTATAACGCCGCGCCGCCCACCCTGAGATTGGTGATTTTGACATCCAGTGTTATCTCAGGCCTGGCCCTGGAGGCCGCCGGGCCGAGGACCGGATTGGAAATACCGCCGCTCAGCTCGAACCGGCTCTGGTCAAACTCGGCTGAGAGGTTCTTCACGGCCAGGTAGGGTTGTTGCGCATCCCCGAAACTGGTATGGTACTCAATCTGCCCCTGGATATTGGTAAAGGGCAGGGCAGACGGCCCTATCTTCGCTGCCATCCCGTTGCACTGGACAACGGTCCGGGCATTGATGGACGATTTGGCATCCGGTTTCCGGAGCGCGACCGAGACATTGACCAGTCCTTCGGGCTGGGGCTTGTCCCAAAGCAGTCCGATGCCGGCAACAATCTTGTCCGTTGCCTCCTTTAGGATGTAATCGCTGGTCTCAATGTTCTTGGCCTCAATATTGACTGCCATAACCTCGGCCTGGCCGTTCTGGTCAATGCTCATCTCTCCGTCTATCGTGACCTCGCCTGTGTTGCGCACGGCCGAGAGCGCCTTGAGTTTTATAAGCCGGTCCGTGATTTCTATCTCGCCGCTGAGGCCCTCAAGCGGGTATGGGAAAAAGGAGGGCTTGGCCTGGACCTTTTTGCAGTATATCCTGGTTTGGTATCGCGTCTCCTGATGAACGCCGATTGGCTTGTTGATGTTGACCTCGGCGTCTGCCAGCCCGCCGGGCGAAAGTTCGCTCCAGACATTCATAAGTCGCTGGGTCTTGAGTGCGTTATGGAGTTTATCATCAAATGCCATATTCTGTATCTTGAGCGCCAAATCCAGCCCGCCGGACTGCTCGTAGCCCTCCACTAACCCGTTGGCAGTCACTGCGGTCAGTCCGTTGACGCCCTTGAGATTCCTCAAGGACGCGCCCTTTACCGTGAATTCCACCTGCCCCTCTATCTTTGACAGCGGATAGGGGAAGTCGTCAAAGGTCATATCGTTCTTGAGGCAGTCCATCAGCACAGTCACCTCTGGCGACTGGCCGTTGCCATTGCCGATGCTCAGCCGGATATTCAGGTTGACCCTGCCGCCGGGCTGGTATCGTTGCCAGATATGGAGATATTCACCGCTCAATATGCCGCCCAGATACGAGCCGATATCGGTGTTCTGCGAAAGCAGGTTGATGTTGACATTGGCGGCGTCCATATCCAGTTCTCCGCCTATCCTCCAGTTGCCCAGTTCGGCAGCGTCAAACCCGCCCTCAGCCATATAGCGCCCCTTGGTAATCGGATAGAGATTGAGATTGATATTCTTCAGCCGCACTGCGGCGCCGTCTTTGAGAAACCGGTTGCCGGAAAACACCAACGTGCCGTTCCTGATTATGATTGCCGGCGCGGGCATGCTTCCCGTCTGGTTGAGCCGGAATTCCGGGAACCGGTTGTTGACTATGTAAATCTCTGGGTTATAAAGCACGACTTTGTCTATGACGAACTTCCGGCGCAGGAGTTTGGTCTGGTCATAGGTGACCCTGAGGGTCTTGACCCTGATAAAGTCGTAATTATCCAGGGGCAGCGTGATATCCGATACCTTTATCCCGCGCCAGAAGTTAAAGGTGATTTCGCCCGCTGTGAATTCGGTTCCGAAGATATCGTGAAGCGTTGTCTCAACCTTGGCCGGCGTGACCATAGAGGACGAGATAATCCGGACGTTTATGGCGGCCAGAATCAGGAGCATTGCCCCGATGAACAGGAATACGCCGACGGTTCGGTATTTCATATATAAAACTCTACGAATTACGAATCCTCTAATTACGAATATCTGTCGGAGTATGACGGCCTGATTCGTAATCCGTCCATTCGTTATTCGTAGAGTGAGCGTAGCGAGTGAACGCTACCCGGCTTGGACTCGAACCAAGACTAAGAGAACCAAAATCTCTTGTGCTACCAATTACACCACCGGGTACCAGAATAATTATTAATTAAGAATTATTAGTTATTAATCGGGGCTTGCCCCGCACTTACTTTGCAGAGGCCTCGCCGTTTTCCACTGCGGCTTTCTGGATAATAACTCTGTTCTCTGAGTATCTCTTATAATACAAAGTTAGTGCGGGGTCAATAAAATACTATTATGTTTGCCATAGTAACAGCCGATATATTCTGCGGTATAGACAACGGGATTCAGCAGGATTAATCCGATTAATCAGTTAAATCTTGTTGTCGTGACTATATGCGTTATTTGACATTTGCCTGTATCCTGTTCTTTCTCCTGGCCGGCGCTTCGGGTGTCCACGCCAAAGACAAACAGCCGCCTCCGCCGATGCCCATTATCACCGATACCGTTGCGCCTAAGGCCGCACCTGAATGGTTCAGTTATACAGCCGAAATCGGCGACTTTGTGGTCCTGACCTTTGACGACGGTCCCTACCGTCAGGCCAACAGCAAGGGCAAGATTGACCATACCGGCATCATCCTGGATGTCCTGAAGAAAGAGGGCGTCAAGGCGACCTTCTTTATCCTCGGATTCCAACTGGATACGGCCAATGTCAAAACCGGCGAGACCTACCAATTCTACTGCCGATGGCTGGAGCGGATGTTTACCGATGGCCATACCGTCGCCATCCACGACCGTAACCATATCCAGTATTACAAGCAGAGCCGGAAAGAACTGGATGCCTCATTCGCCTATACCAAAACCAGGGTCAGGGAAATCTGCGGCCGGGAGATGTCGCAGTATGTCCGCTCGCCGGGCGGGACTATCAGCCGCGAGAATGCCCAATACCTCAAACAGAACAACTACAGGCATGTCTTCTGGCACATAAACTCCGAGCCCGAACAGCACCTTGAGCCCAGGGAGATATTCAAGGTAATTATCGGGGAACTCAACAAGGGCAATCGGGGGATTATTATGATGCACGACCGCAATGCTTCGGCGTATCTGGAAGAACTCCTGCGTTATCTCAAGGCCAATAAGATAAAGGTCATTACGTTGGAGGAATGGGAGCAGCGCTACGGCCTGCCTAACACGCCCGTCACATCGCAAAAGGTCAGGTTTGAGTAGGCATTTTGTGCGATTGCCGCAAAGACACAGAGACACGAAGAAAAATCTGGTAATTTCTTCTTACTGCATTAGGGCCTTCGTGGCTATGATTTTCCTTGACAAAATACTTTTATTGTCTATATTTATAGCATAATGATTCAACTCAATTCACTGCGCAAGGAATACGACGACGTCATTGCCGTAAGGAATCTTACTCTTACCATCAACAAAGGCGATATCTTCGGGCTCATCGGCCCGAATGGCGCAGGCAAGACTACCACGATGCGGATGATGGTCGGTATCCTGGAGCCGACCAGCGGCGAGGTCATCATCAATAACAAGCCGGTCCAGCAGGATATGATGGCCACCCGGCGCCTCGTTGGTTATATCCCTGATTTCTTCTCGCTCTACGATGAACTAAAGGTCTATGAATACCTCAATTACTATGCCGATGCCTATAAGGTGCCAAACAAATCCAGCCGGATAGACGAGGTCATCGGTCTGATGGACCTGACGACCAAACGCAGTAATTTTATCAGCCACCTTTCCCGCGGGATGAAACAGCGCCTGGCCATCGGCAAGACCATTCTGCACGACCCGGAACTGCTGGTTCTGGACGAGCCGTCAGCCGGGCTTGACCCTAAGGCCCGGGTGGAACTGCGCGATATCCTAAAGAAGATATCCTCAACCGGCCGGACCATTATCATTTCCTCACACATATTAATGGAACTCTCAGACCTGTGCAAGACCATCGGCATAATGCAGAAGGGCGTGCTGGTGGAGCAGGGGTCTATTGAAGAGATTACCCGACGCATTCAGCCCAAAATCGTCCTTCGTCTTGAAGCGCTGGGCGACAAGACAAACCTGGCCCAGTTCCTCAAGACGCTGCCCAATGTCGTGGAGATAGCCCAGAAGGATGCCTGCCTGGAGATAATATTCTCAGGGGCGCGCGAGGAAATACCGCTGTTGCTCAAGAAACTGGTTGACAACAACATCCAGGTAACGGCGTTCTACGAATACAAGCAGAACCTGGAGGAACTCTTTATATCCCTGCAGATAAAAGAGGTTTGTTAGTTCTGTAATATATGGTAAAAGAAGCATTTGATAACCCTGAAATAGAGCGTAACCTGCTCTATCGTCTCAGGCCCAAAACCTTTATACTGACACTCATCTTTACTGCCGCATTCTGCGCCTTTATGCTCTTGGTTACCTTTCTGAACAATCATAGTTATTATTACGGTTACTACAATGACAACGGGCTGGAATTATTCCAGTTCTACACCGCCTTTGCCCTGATGCTCGGATACTCGTATGCCTTGCTGGCCGCTGCCTTTTCAATTATCAGAGAGAAAACCAATAAGACATACGACTTCCTTTATATGGTCCCGATGTCCGACGCCAAGATTACGGTTGGCAAACTAATCGGCTCCACGATTCATATGTGGTTCATCCTGGGTATTGTCACGCCGTTTATCACCTTTGCCGCTGTGCGCAGTTATACTCCCATCGGATTATATAATTTCTTCCTGTTCTATCTTATCCTCATATCCGGATGCGTGCTATGCGCCTCAATTGGCCTGCTCTTCTCGGTCGGAGTTGCGCCCAAGTCGTCCCTGATTGTGGTTAGCGGCAATATTATTGTTCTCGGCTCTGCCTTGGCCGGGCTTATCGCCGGTTTTGCCCGAACCGGTAACCAGTTTATCGCTATCCTTACTCCGACCACTTTTCTGGAGCGGTTTGACCAACCCAGCGCCTTAACTACAGCGGATTTCTTCGGATTCAGCATTGACAACGGCATTCTGACCGTAATCCTGTATGCCTGGTTTTCATTCTGGATAATCAGGGCGGTTATCCGGCGGGTGCGCAACCCTTATGGCACCTATCTCAAGCCATTGGAGGCGCTTGGCTTCTTTGCCGGATTAGAAGTCCTGCTGGCCGGTACGCACTGGAATACCTTCGCCTTGCATTCCCGCTTATGGGAGTCATTTTCATTCTACCTTCTTTTCAATGGACTTGTGTTGTTGATGATGATTCTCCTTATGACCGTGCCCAGGGATACCTACCTGGATTATGTCCGCGGCATCCTGACGAAAAAGCCGTCCGGGTTTATGGACATCAAATCCCCGCCCCATATACTGATGCTCCTTTTATGCCTTATTCTGCTGATAGGATTTTACGGCATTACAAATTCCCGTGGACTCTCACTCAACTACGCTACAGACGCCTACCTGTCAATCTGGATACTGGTCGTATTTCTGTATATCTTTTATCTGCTGGTCCAGTTGTGCAAGACCTTTTTCATATACTCAGGTTTCTTTGCGGCTGTGCTCATAATCTGCGCCGCCTCTATTATTCCTATGATTATCATAGGCGTTTTCAGAATGCCGGAAAAGTATATTCTCTATTTTAATCCCATTATCTATATCGTGGAAATGCACAGTAACTACTATCACTATAGATATTACCGCGATTTTGACTACTTCGGACCGCCTGTTGCGCTTACTGTGGTGCTGGCGGTGATGCTGGTGATTTTTATACTGCGGCATTATCAGATTGAGAATAAGGTCGCTCGGCGGATGGGGGAGTAGTTCAGGTAAACTTTATGAAGAAGATATTCCTAACTATCGGTATTGTTGTTATTGTTTCCGTGCTCGTGGCCGTGGTATTCAGCGGAAAGACCACCGGATACTGGCTCTATACCGGCAACAGTTTGCACGACCGGCCGCAGGAAGCGCTCAATGCCTTTGACCAGGCGCTGAAACTTGACCCGAAAAACCCCTTTGCCTGGTATCTCAAGGGCTCTGTCTTGCTGCGCATCGGCGAATATGATAAGGCGCTTAAGGCATTTGACAAGGCGCAGGGATTCTGGGGTGAAGATGACGAGTATCGGTATGAAAAGCGGAATATGTTGACCCTAAAATGCGAGGCCCTGAATAAATCAGGCCGATACCTTGAGACGATATCACTTTGCGATGAATTGATTAAGGACTCATCGGACCATAATTCTTATAATTGGTATAACTATAACAACCATGGAGCATTATCTCATAAGGCATTTGCCCTGGGCAGATTGCAGCGGTATGAGGAGGCAATTATTATTTATGATATGATGGAAAAGAATGGATACCGGGACTACGAATCGGTCTATAACCGGGCCTGTATCTATTCGCTTATGCGCAGGAAGAAAGAGGCGCTTAACGACCTGGCAAACGCAATCAACAATAACCGGGGCTACAAAGATAGGGCATTGTCTGATGAGTGTTTCCAATGGCTCTGTGACGATGAGGATTTTAAGAAAGTAACAGCCAAGACCAACTACGAATGGCAGGAGTATGGGCGCCGGTTATCCGGAGAGGGCAGATATGCGGAGGCAATCAGGGCATCTGAAAAAGCCCTGGAACTCAATCTTTCCGGCTGGGATATATGGGACAATATAGGACGCGCATACCTGAAACTGGGGAATTATGATGAGGCAATAAAGGCATACGAAAAAGGGCTGGAGTGTAACCAGAATGTGCCTCTGATGATGTACAACAAGGCCTGCGCCTATTCGCTTAAAAGAGATAAGGAAAACGCTCTCAAGGATTTGAGAAAAGTAATACCATCATCGCCCCGATACTGGAAAGCGTACGCCCGGCAGGACCCGGACTTCCAATGGCTCTGGGACGATAAGGATTTCAGAAGGATAACCAGATAAACTGTTCATAGTAAACCTGGTATGAAAAACCTGCTCGTCCTGTGCCTGACAGGGCTTTTAATTATGATTGGATGCGGTCAACCTGGAACGGGAAAATACTTGACATTTACGACTTGAATCTGCAATATATCGCATTGGGGGAAACAATTGATGAATAACAATGAAATCATATTTATGGTTGATGAATCAATGGAAGGCGGCTATGAGGCAAAGGCATTTGATTATTCCATTTATACGCAGGCCGAGACATTAGATGGGCTGAAAAAGGAAATCATTGATGTTGTCAAATGCCATTTCAAGGATGACGAAATGCCTTATATAATCAGGATGCATCTGGTAAAGGATGAGGTTATCAGCGTATGAAACTTCCCCGCGACATCGGCGGCCTGGAATTAGCCGAACTACTCAAGAAGTATGGATATACCATCGGCCGGCAGAGCGGAAGCCATCTGAGATTAACCTCAACTATGAAGGGCGAGCATCACATAACCATTCCCTGCATCGCTGAATATCGGCACTCTCAATAATATTCCGAACGACATAGCCAGTCATCTTGAAATAGACAAACAGACATTGGTTAACGAACTATTCTCATAGGGTTAGGAGGCGTCTGGAATATGAAATATTACTCTATTCTCCTTACTATAGCGCTGTTGGGGATGGTTTCCTGCTCGCAATACCCGTCCGATTATCCTTGGGGCGCGGAATTAAACGGCATCAGGACCCGGCTGATTCCCTCTAAAAAGGCCTTTACCCTGGGCGAGCCCATAACGTTTAACCTAGAGATGACCAATGTGGGCCGTTCGGCCCTGAAATATGACCCACAAGGAATGAAAGTAAATGACAAGATGCTCATAAAGGATTTTAACGGCCATATCATTAAGTATATAGACACTGATTATCAAACAATGTCGCCTTTCCGCCTGCCGGTAATTAAACCGGGCGAAAGCGTTTATTTGCTCTATAACTTTGATATTATGGTCTCATATCATATCTGCAAGCCCGGCAAATACACCGTTCAGTTCAAGGGTAAGGATCGGGCATTTGGCGAGATGGAATTCCCGGCATCAGGCACTGCTCAAATAGAAGTAATTGATGGCGAATTGATACAAAACGACTTCCAGTTATTGCGCTGTCGGCTAATCCACATTATTCCTGATGACTGGGGGATGTATATGACCAATGGGTTTGGGGTGCATCAGGAATTGGTCAAATTGCACAAACAGGGCGGCATAGTAGAAAAATGCTTTATTATGCTCCTGCCGCCGCAAAAGGGCATTGTACACAATATGATGGTCTGGCACACCAAGACACCGATGGATATATCAAAGATAAAGCACGATGGAAAATCGGCCTTTAGCACATCGGTGGCTGAGTACTTAGGCCAGGACCAGAGGGGCTATGCCTATTGGGAATATACGCCAAAAGCCCTGGAACTCTGGCCTCAGGCAAAAGAGGATATCCTCAAGGCGCTGGAGATAAAAACAAAATAATTAACCACAGATTAACACAGATTGCGCAGATATGAGAAATCTAATTATCCCGTGCCTGATATGGTTGGCGGGGGGTAGATTCTTGCTGGCAGGAGCGCAAGTAGGGGGGAACATATTTTTCGGAATGATGCTTGACAAGGCAGGTCGATTAGTGTATCTTAAAAGCATGAAAAACACGCTAAATAACGGGCTTAAAGTCGCCATTTCACGCGAAGCAATTATCAATGCCATCAAAGAGATGAATAATAAGGAACGCGAATCGCTTATGGAGGACCTGCTGGCACTAACCAGCCCAAAGTATCTGGAATGTATTCGCGAAGCACGGGCTGACTACAATGCCGGACGGGTAAAACCGCACTCCGCTATCTTTGGCAAGAAAACCAAATTCGGAACATACAGATTCAGAATTGGTGACTACCGTATTATCTCTTTGATATCAAAGGGGGCGATTTGATAGTATTAAGAGTCGGTCACCGTAAGGAAATATACCGGAGGTAATCCTATGTCCAGACCCAAGAAGATAGTTCTTATCTCTGTCCTGTCTGTTGTTGCGTTGCTCATCGCCTTTGTCTGCTACCATTATGTTCTGTATCTCAAGGCCACCAACCGGATGGAGGAACTCTCGGCTGACTTGGAAGAGCGGATTAGCGAATGGGAAAAGAAGGAATACAAGCGCCAGCCCCTGTTCGGCCCGGCTATTCCGGGCAATGCCGCTGAATACTACAATAAGGCCGGGCAGGAGAGCAAATCTTTTGAGTTTACTATTAAAACCGGTATGCAGATGGACTATGCGGCAGAACATCCGGATGCGCCCATTAGTCCGGAACTCAAGGCGCATTTGGCTCATATTAAGGGGATTTTTGATGAATGCATGACCGGCGCCAATGCCCAGACCTATAAATCACTTTTAAACCTGCGTGGTGACGGCTGGGAGGAAAACACGTCCGGATTGGGGGCAATTAGAAAAACCGTCAAATTGGCCGCTATACAAACCCGATTGCTGATAAAAGATGGTAAGGTATCTGAAGCGTTCAAATTATCCTGCTCTATGAATCGGCTGGGTGATGATATGTGCCGGCGGGGAACTCTGATTAACGCCTTAGTGGGCATTGCTCTCAGCGCGGTTTCCCAGACAGAATTACTCTGGTGCCTGAATAGTAACGAATTCTCCGAACCTCAATTATCGGAATTGCGCTTGTATCTTCAAGCACTCTTTGACTCTGAACCGTCTTTTCAGGGCATATTTGAGACGGAATCGCTTTATATAGAGGCCATACTCAGGCAAACGTCAGGAAAATGCGGACTGATGCCAAAAGAGAACGAGTTTGGGTTTGGGCCGGCCTATGTAAACCGGACCGACATCGTAGATGCCTGGCAAGAATATATTCCGCACATCAAAGAGTTAGTCCGGATAATCTCGTTGCCGTATGCCCAGATGGACGCGGAATCAGGCAGATTTAATAAGCAAATAGATATAGAGTCAATGGATACTTTAAGCCAGGTAATAATACCGTCCACTGGCAACATGCATAAGAGTTATTATATGATTAAGGCCCAGCGCCGGGGATTATACATCCTGACTGCTCTAAAATTATACAAAGCCCGGCACCAGAAATATCCGGATAAGTTGTCAGATTTGGCACCTGACATAATTAATGACATTCCCTTAGACCCATTTACCGACCAACCGTTCATATACAAAGTCAATCAGGATGGAACGATTCTGCTCTATAGCGTAGGCACTAATCTCAAGGACGACAACGGTGATGACAAAAAGGACAATGACATTGTCATTACGCCTTACCGGCGTTGGCAGGAGAGGAAGTAGTAGTATGAAAAACCTAATCTTCTTGTGCCTGATAGGGCTGTTAATTCTGGCCGCTTGCAGTCCTGCGCCGCGCGAGGGAGTCACGCCCGCTTTTGATAGTCCGGCAACGATATTTGACGACGCTATTGAATACTATGACGTTAGGACGGTAGTTACAAACCCGAATCCTTCCCACTACTTCAATCTTGGTAGAATATACGACGAGCGCCTTGATAATCCGGCCAAGGCCATATTCTGCTACACCAAGTACTTGGAATTAGCGCCCGATGCCGCGGACCAAGAAAAGGTGAAGAAATGGATTGAGGGGTGCCGGAAACGAGTGCTGAATGACCGGACAAGCCGGGCGAAATTCTCCGCGCCGTTCCTGAAGCAATTCCCGGACATCTGTGAAAAGTTAATCGCCCTTGATGCCCGAGGTAAATTCGAGATACTCCAACAGGTGACCGAACCGAATCAACGCTCTACCATGAAATATATTTCCTATAAATATAAAAACTGTGTTGAGAATTCAGATATCGCTTACCTGATAGGAGAGATTATGCAGGATGGGGGTAAGGGATTATCGTTTGAGGATAAGGATATTATTTTAGCCGTATGTGCCGGAAGGATTTATCAGAGTTCGTTTTCTTCCTCTATGGAAATGGAAGGCGGCTGGCATGCTCCGATACCAGAGGCCATCCCGCATATTCGGAAACTTTTGGATGATTCTTATGCTTATATTAGTGCGGAGACCATCAGAACCATCGCCATTCTTGGAGATAAGGAATCCATTCCTGAAATAGGCAAACTCCTTGATTCCAAGGAGTATCTGGTGGTTGAACGGGCGGTGGAGGCGTTGGGTCGCTTGGACGCCAAGGAGTATATTCCGAGAATAATGGAAATCCTGAAGACCCAGGCCGGCACTATCCGCGGACGGTCGGCCGAAGCGCTCGGTCTTTTGGGTGTCAGAGAGGTCATCCCCGAAGCGCTCAAACTCCTGAAGGACGGCGAGAGTCATAACCGCTGGCTGGCCATCAATACCTTGGTTGCTCTTGATGCAAAAGAATATATCACTGAAATAACCAAAATGCTAAAGGATGAACATCCAGACGTGCGTCAAAGCGCGCTTCAGGCATTGGGTAAATTCAATTCCAAGGAAACTATTCCGGAAATAATGAAATCCTTAAGCGACGAAAGCGGGGTAATCAGGGGGTATGCGGCGGCTATTTTGGCAGAACTGGATGCAAAAGAGGCGATACCTGAGATAAGGAGATTAGTAGAAAGTAGCTATTATTATGAGCGCGGGATGGCCGCTTTTGCGCTGATAAAACTTGACCCGGCAGTGGAAATACCGCAAGCGGTAATAGACGATTTGAAGGATAGAATGTCCGGGGGCTATGACCAGCTTCCGGAATCGGTTCGGCGAAAACTCGGAGTAGAAATAGATTAACGCCTGTATAATGCGCGCGCCTACCCCCTTATCCACCCCTGCCTGCTGCAGGCAGGCGCTACTACCCCTGACCTGCGCGGATATACTGAGTATAGATAGGGCAGAGCAGATAGTATTCCAGCATCCAATATCCGGTATCCGCACTGCGCATATCCCTATTCTACACGACCAATATCCCTTATTAGCGCTACGGCTACGGGTATTCATCAGACCTGATATACCTGACTTGACAGGGGAGTATGGGGCATTCCCAGACCAGGGCTTCACTAATTACCCCTCACCATACGACCTCTTTTACCGAGACCCAGTGGGTTCCACAAGGGGAGAGGGGGCGTAAATCAATCCGGCATTATCAGAAATCAGGAGATACGAGGCCCAACCTTGACCGGCAGTGAGGCAAATATGCCAGTGGGGTGGTCCA
>JBFMDM010000043.1:0-17024 GCA_040753835.1 Planctomycetota bacterium | reverse complement strand
TTAAGGCAATCGTGTGATATAAACCTGCTGCAATAGATGCCCAGTCAGTATCTGTTACGATTTTAGTTGGCATAGTTCTGCTTATGGTTGTCCCATCGCCTAATTGTCCAAAATTATTATTTCCCCAAGCCCAGAGCGTTCCATCGGTTTTGATGGCGAAGGATTGTCCGTCTGAAGTGCCATATGCAAGATATGTAATTTCAGTCCCTTTTCCGCTACTACCACTTTCCCAATCAAAACCGGAGGAGATAATAATGGGTATCAAAATAACTACTACAACTTTCAGAATATTAGAAAAATGTAAGTTTTTGATGAATCCGGACATATTATATCTCCGCGTTTTCCCAACTATATATACCCCTATCTGTGGGACATGGTTTCCCACAAATATTTTTCCCTCGTATTTATATAGTTGTTAGTTTTACGGACACGGAATATTATAAAATATACTTTCTGATTGGTATATAGTCAATCTTGATAAAAACCTACAGCACTCTATTTGTAAAATTGGTTATACAAATATTATGTGCGGGGCGAGGCCGTGACCAGAATCTCGTTGTTGCAGTTGTAACAGGGGATTCGGGCGCCTTCGTTGAACAGGACCATATTGTATTTTTGGCCGCAGCCGGCGCAGATAATCTGGCGCTGGGCCTGGAAGTCAACCACCTTTTTCAACTGCTCGTCGCTGATAAATCCCTTCTTGACCATAATCTCGCCCAGCCGCAGGAAATGGGTGTCGTTTATCATCAGTTGCAGTCCCAAACTTTCCTCCACCTGCTTTTCCGTGGCAAAGCCCAGGCGCATTAACAACCGGCCGAAGAGGTTGTCCTGCTTGATGCGCCGGGACTGGTTGGCCTTGAGTTCCAGATTCCTTTTCTGGACCTCTATCAGGAACTGCAGTTGATGGAGCGTGAGATACTGCTTGGCAATGAGGAGTTCGCCGAGCGATTTCCATTGCGAGCCGTTTTTCTGCTCTTCCAGGCATTCGTCCAGTTGCTCCTGGGTAATCAGCCGCGATTTTACCGCTATCTCACCGAATACCAGGTCTTCTTTTGAAGCCATAAGATTAATCCGATTAAACTCTTTGCGTCTATTATTTTGTTGGTTTTAACAAGGCGTCTAATCTCTCGGCGACTGAATGTTTTATAGGTTATTTTCTCGTCCGGGTCAAGTTTTTGGGCTCCGGGCTTAAGATTTTCAGCCAGATACAGATGCATCTTTTCGGTGCAAAAACCCGGGCAGGTGTAGAAGACCATCAACTTCTTTAGCCGTCCGGGAACGAATCCGGTTTCCTCTTGCAGTTCCCTTTTGGCGCAGGCCAGGGGCGCTTCGCCTTTGCCCAACGTTCCGGCCGGCAGTTCCCAGAGATATTGGCCCGCGGCATAGCGGTATTGCCGGACCAGGATGACTTTGGTATTGGAAACGAGCGGGATAACCGTAACCGCGCCCGGATGGACAACCGTCTCGCGGCTGATTTTATTGCCGGCCGGGTCTTTCAGCAGGGTCTGGTAGAGATTAATAACCCGGCCTGCAAACACCTTTTTGTTGGTGACGATTTGCACCATCCTACGCCTTTGGCTTCGGAGTGGTTTAGTCAAACTATTATTTACTGCGTCGCGATTACCCATAAAATAACGGGTGTTCCGCAGTGACGCTTTTGGCGGCACGAAGGACACCATCCTACGCCCTTCCCTTACACCGCCATTTTCTGGAAGAACGGGCTACGGAATGGCTTGCGGATAAAGATGTTCCGTTGTTCTCATCCGGACAAAGAACAGCCATCCGTTTGATGGCCTGCTGTAAAACCGATTCGGGCGAGGTCAGGGAAATCCGGATATAGCCCTCGCCGTATTTGCCGAAGCCGATGCCCGGCGTGGTGTGGATATGGAGTTTGGTCAGGAGATATTCGCAGAACTCCAGCGAGGAATTTCCACCAGAGGCGCCGTCATTAGGGCGAGCATCCCGCCTTAGGCGAGGTTCGCCCTGCGGGGCGACGCCTTCGGGCGGGGATCCGCCATTGGCGGACCATCTTTTAGGCAGGGGCAACCAGATGAAACAGGTCCCGTCCGGCGCGACCGGGTCAAGTCCGATTTGGCGCAGGCCCCGGACCATTATATCCTGCCGGTGTTTATAGGCCGCCCTGGTCTGGGCGATTTCCTTTTGGGTTGCGTTGGTATTTTCAAGGAACATCCGGCTGACCGCGCGCTGGATGGCTATAAATGCGCCCGAATCAATATTCATCTTTATCTGGCCGAGCGCCTGGATAACGCTGCTGTTGCCGGCCGCCCAGCCGATGCGCCAGCCCGCAATGTTGAATATCTTGCTGAACGAATTCGTTTCTATCGCCACGTCCTTGGCGCCCTTGATAGAGAGTATTGAGGCCGCAGGCCGCTTGAAATACATCTCCTGGTACGCCGCATCCTGGCAGATGACGATGCCGTATTTTCGGGCGAACCAAACCGCCTCCTCGTAGAACTCCTCCGGCGCATCCGCCGAGGTGGGGTTATTCGGATAATTCAGGAGCATCAGTTTGGCCCGGCGCGCCACGGACGGCTTGATTGCTTTCAGGTCAGGCAGAAAATCATTTTCCTTTAATAACGGCATATCTACTGGTATGCCGCCGGACATTATGATAGCTGAGAGGTAGGATGGGAAATAAGGATTGGGCAATAAAACCGCCTGGCCGGGGTTGACCAGGGCCATAACCAGATGGGACAGGCCTTCCTTGGAGCCGAGAAGGCACAATGCCTCGTTATCGGGGTTTATCCGGATGCCCTTTTGCTTATACCAATGCGCGATGGCATGGCAGAACTGGCGCGTGCCTTTATAAGGCGGGTAGCGATGGATATTGGGTTCGTCCAGGGCCTCGCAGAAATATCTTTTGAGCCGTGCCGAAGGCGGGATATCCGGGTCGCCGACCGACAGGTCTATTAAATCATTGCACTTGGCCTTGACCAGGTCTCTTTTGTGGTCAAAGTCCGCAAACATATAGGGCGGCAGTTTTAACAGCCGTTCTGCCTTGATGTTTTTTAGCGCCATTAGATTGACTTTCGGTAAATAATGATATAAAAGTACCCCCACAGGGATTCGAACCCTGGTCCTGAGACTGAGAATCTCATATCCTAGGCCGCTAGACGATGGGGGCAGTATCCTTCGCCCTGACGTTATGTCGGGGCTACGGAATACTTATTCTTCTTTAATGCTGCCGTATTCAACAATCTTTTATAAGCAAATGCTTTACCCGAACCAGATTTCAGGTAGCACTCAAAATCTTTAGCGAGTTTCGCGCTCTCTAACGCAGCGTAAAATACCAGTTTCCAAGGTTTATATGGTGCAGTTGATTTTGACAAACCAGCATTATGCGCTTTGATTCGATACTTTAAATTATCAGTTTGCCCGTAATAAAAATTATTTGATTTCGCACTCCATAAAATATATACATAAGACATATTGGCTCGTTGTTCCGAATCATTAGCGCGGGACAACCAGTTGTTCCGTAGCTTTAGCGGAGGACAACTGCACGGTATTTACTCCGCTAATGCCAACTGTTCCGAATCATTAGTGCGGGACAACCAGTTGTTCCGTAGTTTTAGCGGAGGACAACTGCGAGGTTAGGACTCGAACCTAAATAGCAAGATCCAGAGTCTTGCGTCCTACCATTAGACGACCTCGCAATTGAATTGGTTTAGATAATATATGAAACTTAGTTTAGCAAGAAAAAGATGAAAAAACCAGTTATCGGTATCAACGGCAATATGCCCAAGAACGCAAGGTATGCCAAACTCAGCCAGGAATACAGCCGGGCCGTGCTCAAGGCCGGAGGCATTCCGATTATATTGCCGCCGGCTTCGTTTGTACCTGGCGTGGTGGACTCCCTGCTTGGCCGGATAGACGGATTGTTCTTGAGCGGTGGGCACGATTTATCCCCGAGGTTCTATGGGGAAAAGGTGCTCAACGACAAGGTGATTCTTCTGCCGGAATTGAAGCAGCGGTTCGACCTGACCCTGGCCAGGGCGGCCATCAAGAGGAAAATTCCGGTTCTGGGCACCTGTTACGGCGCGCAGTTAATCAACGTGGCCCTGGGTGGAGCCCTTTTCCAGGATATCGCCACCCAGATTAGGTCCGCTATCGGTCACCGGAAGAGTTCCCATAAGGTTTATCTCTGCGAGGGCACGTTATTACACCGCATTATCGGGAAGAAACATATCATCACCAATTCTTCGCACCATCAGTCCATCAAGACGCTGGGCAAGGGGCTGGTTATCAACGCACGGGCTGAAGATGCGATTATTGAAGGAGTGGAACTGCCAAGCGGATTCTGTTTGGGTTTGCAATGGCATCCGGAACGGATGATGGACAGTCCGGAGCAGGTTGCGCTACTTCGGGCATTTGTCAAGTACGCCTCGCGGCATAAATGAGATATCCATCTGCGTGATTGAACCATTCCGGCCCACCTTCAGCATAACTGATTGATAGGGCTTGAAGACCAGGCGCACCTTTTTATAACCGCGGCTTGTCTTGATTGCTATATCACTTTTGATTATCTTTGTAGTGAACGACTGTCCGTATGACAGCGGATAACTCAGGTCCTGCGCCAGCGGGTGGGCGAAGAAGATGTAATAATCATTGCCGGAGACGCGGCACCAAAAGTCGGGCAGTCCAACGCCTTTTACCAACGGCGGATTTACGGCTGCTTTGCTGAATCTTGACGAGACGTTCTTTAAGGCAGTCAATTCCGAAACCATCTTGTTATACGCAGGGGTCTTTATCCGTCCCGGCTCTTTGGGTCTGCGTTTAAGGCAGACAGGCAGACCCTGTCTGGCCAATCTCAATATCTGGATTAATGCGTCGCTGTCCATCCAATTTACGTCTATGTAAAGCGAGGAGAATCGCGTCTTGCCGCAGAGCAGTATTCCATTATCGTATTGGGCATCCTTGAGGAAATACGCCGAGACCCAGAGCGGATGATAACCTTTTAGTTCGGCCGGCGGCCTGATGTAGTGCATTTCCCAGTGGAAAAAGGCGCTGGGTTTTTCCATCTTCTTGGGCAGGCGGTCCAGCATCCAGGTGTCTTCTATGGGTAGGTAGGCCGCAACATCGGAATACGTCGCACCCCTTTTCATAATGGCGCTGACCTTTTGCATATAGCGGTTGAAGGCCGGCAGTTCCGCGGCAAGGGAACCATCCGGGCCGATATGAACCGAGGCGTAGAATTGGTTCGTTCCTCCTTTTGGGTTGTAAGGCATACCGTGCCAGAAAATCTGGTTGACGCCGTTGGCGAACAGTGCGTCAACCAGCAGTTTCAGGTCTGCGGTTAATTCCTGCCTGCCATACGGCGCCGGCCCCGGCCTGGGTTTCCAGCCGTACAAGCAAGTAAATGCCTCGGCCGAAACGGTCTTGAGTCCGGCCAGGGCCGCGGCTGAGGCCGGAATCACTGAGAAATCCGGGTCAAACAGGATGGCTTCGGATTCAGGAATATCCGCCGCGGCATAAGATGCCAAAAGGTCGGTGGGCGAACCGTGGCACTGCACGCGCGCCTGGGCTTTAAGCCGGTGGCAGGTCTTGGTGAACGGACGGTAGAACTCGTTCAGGATATATTCCGCCAGCAGTTTGCGGTAGTCGTATCGGATATGGTGATATTTATCAATCCTATCCATGAACGGTTCAAGCGCATAACCGAATCGTTTCCGAAACGTCTTACCGAATCCCCTGGTCCAGAGTTGTTTGGTATTCACTTCCCAGGAATCGCAGAACAGGGCCGAGGCGGAGCCCTTGAGCGCTTCGGCCAGAGCCCGACCCATTATGCGTGCATAGTTGCTCAGGGCTGATTTGGCCAGATGGTTGAGGATATAACCGGGTTTGGATGAATAAGCGCTTTCCCAGGAATGATAGAGCCGCTGTTCGGACAGGCCCTTGAATGTCCGCGAGGCATCCCTCTTCTTGACTATAGACCCGCCGAACGGCCAGAGCGAGCCGAAGGTGAAATCGTAGCCCAATCCGATTTTGTCCGCATAGCGCTTGGTGAAACTTATCAGTTGTGACCATTCTTTGCTAAGCCATTTCGGTCCTTTGGATTGATTTGGTAATGGGTAGACCCAGGCAATCTCCACGCCGCCGAAATTGTTCCTCTTCAGCCAGTCCAATTGAAAGCGGATATCCGCCTGCTTGATTTGGTTAGAAAACCACCACCAGCGGGTGTATGGTTTTGATGATGAGTATAAATTCATCTGAGTATCTTTATCGCCTCTTGCAATACATCTTCCACGGTGATTGATTCCATGCAGATGGGTTTGACGCATCTGCGCTTCTGACAGGGGCTGCAGTCCAGGTTCTTCCGGACGATTACGGCCTTATGTTTGGCGCTGGGGTGCATAAAGGGGCTATAAATAGCCGGGTCCTTGGGTCCGTAAAGCCCCAGCACATTGCATCCTAATAAGTTAGCCAGATGTAGGGGCGCCGAGTCGCTGCCGACGAATAACCGGGCGCGCTTTATCAGGGCGGCCATTCTATTCAGTGAAATCTGCTCGGGGAAAATCAGCGGCTTGTGTTTTCCGCCTGATGCGGATCCGCCTTTGGCGGACATCTGCCTGGCAATGGATTCGGCCAGATATCTTTCCTTGCCGGCCCAGGAGATTAAGCACTGGATTTTAAGTTCTTCTGTCAGTCGGTCTGCCAGTTGGGCGTATTTTCCCGGTGCCCAGCGCTTAAATAGACCAAATTCGCTTGTGCCAGGATGCAGGATAACCAAGGGTTTATTAGACGGATTGTGTTCATCCAGAAATTTATTAATATAGGATTTATCTTCCTGAACGAATAGTATAGGCATCTTTCTCCAGTCAAGCACGTCGGTATTTATGCCGAGTTGCTTTAGGATATAAAGATTGCGCTCCACCCGGTTTATCTTTTTATCAGGCAGGGTAACCTTGTAATTGGTGAAAAGCGCATTGCCTTCCTTGGCCGGCTTCATTCCGACTTTGGTTTTGGCGCCGCTTAACGAGGTAATCAGCCCGCTCTTCAGGTTTCCCTGGAAGTCAATGGCAATGTCAAACTTGGCGGTGCGCAATTCCTTGATAAGTCCGACCGCCTTGGTTATTTTACCCTTGCTTCGCCTGCGCCAGACATAAACCTTATCAAGAAGCGGGAGTCCGTCCAGCAAATCACCGGCCTTGTCCTCAACCACCCAGCCGATAAAACTCCGTGGAAAATTCTGCCTCAAAACAACCAGGGCCGGGATGGCGTTGATGACGTCGCCAATGGCGCTCAGCCGAACTATCAGAATTTTATTGAATTTCAGGGGCATAATACTATTCTACTTAAGAGAAATTACCGTAATATTATATAATCAATGTACCATATTGTACCCATTTAGTAAAGCAATGTTAACCATTAAGGACAGTTTACCGGATTTGGTTATTCCGCCTTATTTTCGTATCAGGGAATCAGCGGATGAATGGCGGCTCTGCCATCAGGATTACAAGGCGGACATTGACTCCATATTTGACGATAGATACACCGCGTCCAGAACCTCGGAAGGCAGGGACAGGTATGCCTTGGTCCGGATAAAATCCGCTTCAGGCGCAGAGGGTGAAGCCATTGTGCGGACCTATAAACGTGGCGGCTTAAGCGGCCTGGTCCTGCCTGATATTTTCACCGATGCCCGCAGGCCGCTGGAAGAACTGGTCATCACCGAACAGGGCCGGGCCAAAGGAGTAGCCCTGCCTGAAGTTCTCGGCCTGCAGATAAAATGGCTCATGCCACTTTTCTACCGGGCCAAGATAATCATAAAGATAATACCTCAGGCGGTTACGTTGGATGATTTTATCCGTGCCTTATCCAAAGAGGGCAATTCGCAAAAACTATATCAGCAGAAAACAGCGCTGATTAACTCTATTGCATCAGCGCTCAAAACCTTTCACAATGCCGGTATCTGCCACAGGGATTTGAATGTCCGCAATATCCTGATTCAGAGCAAACCCGGCCTGCCTGCCGAAGCGTCAGCGCAGGCAGGAGATGCCGCGCTAAAAACATATATTATTGACTTGGATAAATCTATCTGCAGACCGGATTCAGCGGGGCTGTCGTTGGACGAGCGAGTCAATAACCTGATTCGGCTCAATCGTTCGTTGGATAAACTGCTATTTAAGACGGGACTGCCGCTCAAAGGCGCAATCAACCGGACCGACCGCCTGCGTCTCTTTGAAACGTATTTCCAGAACGATGGGTTAACCAAAGCCCAAAAACGGATATTCATCATCAGATGTCTCAAGGAGGCCGGCCTGCATAAATGGTGGTGGAAATTGATTTACCCCGCACATAAATAATGGTATAAAGCGTGTTGGAACGCTTTAATTTGGCACTTATATAGTGCGGAATAGTTGAAGCGGATTTATGTGCTGGGTTTACCCCTAAAATTATGTATAAACGAATCCTGATTAAGGCGCCGAACTGGCTGGGCGATGCGGTGATGGCCCTGCCGACCGTCAAGGGGATGCGAGCCTTGTTCCCGGAGAGCCATCTGGCCGTCCTGGTTAAGACAGAACTGGCCGACCTGTTCCGACACGACCTGGACATCAACGAGGTCATCAGTTATGAGTCCAAAAAGGGCCTGAAGCGGCTCAGCACGGAATATAAACTGATAAAAGAGGTCAAGTCCAAAGGGTTTGACCTGGCCCTGATTCTGCCCCGTTCGTTCCATTCCGCCCTAATCGGATTCCTGAGCAAGATTCCCAACCGCATCGGTTATTCAGCCGACTCGCGCGGCAAACTGCTGACCCAGAGTTTGTCCCGCGATAAGGAAGTCCTGACCCAGCACCGGGTTTATTATTTCCATAACCTGCTCAACGTCCTGGGCCGGCCGGTCTCGTTCTCCGCGCCCAGAATCACCATCCCCAGGGAGATAAGGAACTGGGTTGAGGATAAACTTTCATACGTTAAGGGCCAGACCGTGATAGGGCTGAATCCGGGCGCGGCCTACGGAAGCGCCAAATGCTGGCTACCTGAGCGCTATGCCCAGTTGGCTAAGGAACTAATCAGCCGGAAAAAGGTCTGGATAATATTATTCGGCGGGCCGGCTGAGGAGAAACTTAATGCCTCTATCGCCGCTCAAATCGGCCATCATCAGATTCTTGACTTTACCGGCCAGACCTCCATTACCCAGATGGCCGGATTGCTCTCGGCTTGTAAATTGCTGGTGACCAACGATACCGGTACTATGCACGTGGCCGCGGCTGTGAATACGCCGGTGGTAGCCATATTCGGGCCGACCGATCACGTTACCACTCCGCCGTTCGGAAGCAACCATACCATTGTCCGCAAGGATGTGTCCTGCGCGCCCTGCCTGAAGCGGACCTGCCCGACCGACCATCGCTGTATGACCCGTATTTCGGTCGAGGATGTTTATAAGGAGTGCGAGAAATATCTATGAACGGAAGAACTGAAAAACTGAAGGACGGAAAAACGAATCCTATATCCGTTTGCATAATCTGTTTTAACGAGCAGGATAATATCAGCCGGTGCCTGGAATCGGTCAAGTGGGTTAAGGATAAAGGCGGCGAAATAGTCGTGGTGGATTCGTTCAGCGCGGATAAGACCCTGGAGATTGTCAGGGAATACACAGACCGGGTCTTCCAGAACAAGTGGCCCGGATTTGTCAATCAGAAGAACTACGCCCTGTCCCTGGCGCAGAACGAATGGATTTTGTCCATAGACGCGGACGAGGTGATTTCAGACCGGTTGCGGGACGAAATAATTAATACCTTTTACCCATCTAAAGCGGACGTGTCCACCGAATCTTTAGCGAAGGTGGACGGCTATTGGATGAAACGCCATACATTTTATCTGGGCCGCTGGATAAACCACGGCGGCTGGTATCCGGATTCTAAAATCCGCCTCTTCCGTAAGAGCAAAGCCAAATGGGGCGGCCTGGACCCGCACGACCGCATCATTATGGAAAATGACGCCAGGGTCGGAAATCTCAACGGCGATATCATTCACTATACCTATAAAAACATCTCGCATCAGATAAAGACCGTGGACCGGTTCTCCGACGCCTCGTCCGAGGCCCTGATGAAGGAGGGTAAGACCTTCTGCCTTTGCAACCTGCTTTTCAGGCCGCCAATAAAGTTCATAGAAACATATCTGTTCAAGTTGGGATTTCTGGATGGACTGCCCGGCCTGATTATCTCGGTTTCATCGGCTTATTATGTCTTTGTCAAGTACGCCAAGATGTGGGAAAAGCAAAGGAAGACATGAAAATCGCCTTTGTCATCTACAACTGGTCTGAATCCAAAGGCGGGGTGGAGCGGTATGCTTATGACCTGGCGCGCTACCTGACCAAAGAAGGCAATGAAGTTCATATATTCTCTGCAAATAAGGATGCGGCTCCCGCGCCCGGACTGATATTTCACCCTGTGCCGGCTGGCGGGATTTTTTCCTACAATAAATACAGCGCCTTTGCCCGGAACTCCGCCCGGATGCTCAAGGAGGATAGGTTTGACGTTATCCACGGATTCGGCCGGACCTATTATCAGGACGTTTACCGGGTCGGGAGCGGTTGCCATTGGGAATACCTCAAAAACCGCCATCCCTCAACGAACAACATCTTCGGCCGACTGCTGCAATACCTAAATCCTCGCAACCAGGTCATTATGCATCTGGAAAAGAAGAGTTTTTCCAGAGGCGCATATAAGAAGGTGGTTTGCATCTCCCATCGGGTGAAGCAGGAGGTTCAGGCCTATTATCATATTCCGGATGAGGATATTAAAATCATCTACAACGGCATTGACCTGAACCGCTTTAATCCGGGCAACCGGGAAAAATATTGTTCTGAGACCAGGGCGAAGTTAGGACTATCAGGCGGCGATATTGTCCTGTTGTTCGTGGGGAGCGGATTTGAACGCAAGGGCCTGCAATACGCCATAGAATCGCTGGCGCTTGTTCCTCAGGACAAGCGCGCTAATCTTAAACTTCTGGTCGTAGGCAGCGGCAATATCGCGAGATACCAATCACTGGCCGCCCGGCACAACATTGAGAAACAGGTTATATTTGCCGGCGCCCAGGCCCAGATTGAGCGCTATTATGCTTCAGGCGACGTATTCCTGTTCCCGACTTTGTATGAGCCGTTCGGCACGGTCTGCCTTGAGGCCATGGCCTCTGGCCTGCCCGTGATTACCACGCGCATTGCCGGCGCATCAGAGGTTATCGCCGATTCCATAGATTCATTCGTGGTGGACAGGCCCTCGGACATCAGGACCATTGCCGAGAAGATTGTTTTCCTGCTTGACCCGGTCTGGCGCAAGAATATGTCCAAGGCCGCGGCCCTGACCGCCTCCAAATACTCGTTTGAGAATAATTTCAGGCAGGTGAAGGAAACGTACAGGGAAATTATGAATTATAAAGTATGAATTATGAGTTAGGGTGCCCAATTTATAACTGATAATTCATAACTCATAGTTATAGTATGCTAAGTTTTATCCGACTGGACCGAAAACCCTATCGCTGGTTTATCAACCAGGCGCATCGCAGGTTCCTGGAGACCACTCTCATCGGCAGGGAGGAAACGGTTTACCAAGCCGCTTCAACCAGCGCCTTCAAGGACAATAACGCCCGGACCATCTTTACAATGACTCTGCCGGGCCAGCCGGACCTGCCCGGCGCTCAGGCGGAGATGAATCTTATCGTCAAGCGCTACAAAATCAGGAACTGGATAGAGATGCTTAAAGCCACCTTCATCTCCAAGGCGCACCAGGAGGTAATGTCCGCGGCCCATCTCATCCAGCAGCACGTTAATACGGTCTATCCGCTGGGCGTGCTGGAAAAGCGCCGGTTCGGGCTTGTCCGCGAGGTCTTCGTTTTTCTCAAGAAGATAGACAATGTCATTCCGCTCAAGGAATTCCTGGCCCGGCCGATGTCGCTGGAATACAAGGACACCCTGCTTAAGGCATTAGGCGAATTCATCCGCGAGGTCCACCAGGCCCGGTTCTTCCACAAGGACCTGCACACCGGTAATATCCTGATAAACCCGGAGTCGCTGACAGAGGGGGCTCCGGAACTATACCTGATAGACCTGCACCGCAGTTTAGTCCGGCCGCACTTTGCCCAGGCCTACGGGATGTATAACCTGGCCCAGATGGTCTATTCGCTTTCCACCGTCCTGCCCCTAACTGACGCCTACCGGTTTGTCAGGTATTACCGTGAACTGGATTTCCGCAAGAGCGTCTTCAGGGACTTTGTCCGGACGGTTTTTGATATGGCCGATGACCTGCGCCATAAGCATTGGCAAAGCCGGAATAAGCGCTGCCTCAAGGATTCCTCGGCATACAGCCGGATGAGGATAAAGGACAAGACCAGATGGGAGAACATGTTTATTGACCGGGGTTTCAGCCGCGATGAGGTCTTCGGACTCATTGCCCAACACGACAAAATAGCGAATCAGGAGCCGGGTAAATTATTCAAGCATACCAAGAATCATTCCATCTCGTTTATGCGCTATGGCTCAAGCGATGTAGTTATCAAGGAATATCGTTATTCAATCTGGAACCGGATACTGAGTTTTCTGGGTATCCATCCGGCCCGCAAGGAATGGTTCTCAATCAGCGGTCTTTTAGTGCGCAATGTCCGGACCGCCCAGCCCATAGCCCTGGTGGAGAAAAAGGACCTGTTCTATACCTGGGTCAACAAAGCGTATGTGGTGGCTAAAAAGATTGAGGCAGAGCCGACCAACCAATTCCTGATGCATAAATTCGGTTTGCGCATCAGGGATAAAGGAACGCTGGCTAACAAGATACGGTTTATCAAGCAGTTTGCCTTGGCTGTCAAGACCATCCACCAAAAAGGCATATTCCATCGCGACCTCAAAGCAAATAATGTACTCATAAGAGACGCTCTCATCTCTAATCTTTCATCTTTCCTCTTTTACTTTATTGACCTCGACCGTGTCACCTTCAACCGCGAGACCACGTCTGAGGAACGGATAACCAACCTGGCGCAACTCAATGCGGCCGTAGCCAATGTGGTGACCAGGGCAGACCGACTGAGATTCTATCGCTTCTATGCCTACGGAGAAGAATGCCTGCCCCATAAGGAGGAGAAGGAGATTATAAAGAGGATAATGCAGGTCACCATCAAACGCCGTCACTTCTGGCCGCTGCAGGGGTAACCACAAAATTTAATCTGTGGTTTCATCTTCTGCCTGATTTGTGCTTGGAGGCCGGCGATTCATATACCTAAACCGCACGAATATCATAATCCAACTGGCAACAAGGTAGGTGACAAAGAACAGGATAGCCCCGACAATCAGGATGTCCTTGTTATAATCGGCGATGGCTTTTATCAAGCCCCAATTCAGGAAATAGTCCAGCGCCAGGAAGACAATCAGGCAGACCGTGATTATCCTGAGGACCTTGATGATTTTGAAGATGAGCATAGGTTATTTTTTCAATTTAGTAAGCAGATTGAGCGGATTTTGCTGATTTAGCGGACTTGTCCCGCCGCAGCGGGATTGAATTTCTGCTTAATCCGCCTTATCTGGTAAATCCGCTTACAAATTCTCCTTGATGTTTAACCTTTTTGATGTCGTGGTCTTGTAAAACTCTTCCAACTGCCCCTTGAAATGCTCCTCAACCTTCTTGGTGTCCAGCCGCTTCTGGGTCGTCTCCTTAAGTTCCACGGTATAGTCGCCGATTTCGCCGACCGTGATTTCCTTCTGTTCCATCTGTTCCTTGATAGTGACGGTCAGGAATTCCTCCTGTTCCTCCAGGGTCTTGCGTTTCTCCTTGGTGTCAATCAATTCTCCCAGGATTTTGGCCATCTCTTCTTTGCTTAAGTCGGCAATCTTCTTGCCCTGGGCGCCGGCCCAGCAGATTCTTTTGTAGTCGCAATAGCGGCAGTGCCAGTCCGTAATCTCATAAGGCCGGTCCGGCAGGGTCTTCCTGGCCAGGTGCTCCTCCACGGTCTTGAGTCGGGCGAAGAAATCGTTCACCACATTCTCGTTATAGTCAACCAGGAAATCGTAGAACCGGGCTGTGTCCTTGCATTTATAGAGCAAAAAACCCTGCTTGGTGTCTATCTTGTAGATGTTCTGGACGAAATGGAGATACAACTGCAACTGGATGACGTGGTCTTCCTTGGGCCCGTCGCGCATAATCTCGTCAAACCCGTAGCGGTTGATGGACTTGATTTCCAGGACATAGTGGCGGTCATTGAGTTTCAGGAGCGCGTCCAGTTTGCCCGAGATATTGTGCTCCTTGTCGCGCAGGGGTGCCTCTTTCATTATCACCTGTGTCTTCCCGCTTTCCTCCAGATGTTGGACAATGGCCTTGTGATGCATATCGCCGTCCGCAAAGACGAAGAACAGCCGGGCGTCCGGCGCCACGCCTTCCTCGCCCCGCCACTGGTAAACCAGGGCGCGCAGGCACTTGGCCACGTCGGACGGCCAGTGTTTTTCCTTGGGATATCTGGGCCGTTCCGCCATCTTGTGCCGGGCATAGTCCTTTAATAATTCTGAAATCATACTTGCTTCGCAAACGAAAGAATTAATAAATCAAAGAACTCCCTTTTTTGGTTATTCTGCCTTTTCATCATTCGTTATTAGGCATTAGTCATTTTGGCTTTTATTGCTCCCAACGCCTTGTCATACGACTCCTTGAAGGCCTTGATGCCGTCGCGCTGGATATCCGCGCAGGTCTTGTTGAGGTCAATACCATTGTCCGTTAGCGTCTTTAGGACATTGGCCGTTTCGTCCATATTATTCTCTATGCAGACCTCAACCCGTCCCTGTGTCTTAAAGGCAAAGAGTGTGGCAGTCGGGATGGTATTGATGGTCTCCCGGGCAATCAGTTCATCCACGTATTTAGTGGCCGGATAGGCCGGATTCTTGGTAGAGGTAGAGGCCCAGACAATCTTCTGGGGTCTGGCGCCCTTAAGCGCCTTGAAATCAGCGCCCTCAAATATCTTTTTATACAATTGATAAATGACTTTGGCGTTGGCAACAGCGCATTTGCCGCTCATAGATGAAAGATTTCCGTCTTTCATCTTTCCTCTTTCATCTATCATCTTATCAATCGTCGAGTCAATTCTGCTGATGAATACGCTGGCCACAGAAAATACGTTATCTAACGGCATTCCCTTCTTGACCCGTTCTTTTAGGCCGTCAATATAGGCATAAGCCGCGCCTTCGTAATCCGCTTGGGAAAAGAGAAGCGTGACATTGACGCTAATCCCTTCGGAGATTAGATGGGCGGTCGCCTCAAAGCCCTCTCTGGTGCCCGGCACCTTTATCAGGAGATTCGGTTTGTTGATGGTCTTAAAGATTCTCCGGGCTGATTCCAGGGTCTTGGCCATGTTGTAGGCATAATCAGGCGAGACCTCAATAGACACATAACCGTCTGTGCCGTTGCTTTTCTTATACACGTCTTGCAATAAGTCGCAGGTAGCAATGATATCCTTGATAGTAATGGCCTCGTAAATCTCATCCACGGACTTATTCTGTTTGACTTGCCCGCCGAAGCCTTGACGTAGGTGGGCCAGGGCCTTGATATCCTCGTCATAGTCGGTGGAGGAGGTGATGGCCTTTTCAAAGATGGAGGGATTGGAGGTGACACCCGAAACCGCATCCTCGGCAATTAAACGTTTTAATTCGCCGCTCTTGAGCAATTTGCGTTCTATGTTGTCATACCACACGCTCTGGCCTAATTTGGATAATTCTACAAGTTTGTTCATAATCTTTTTGCCACGAAGACACTAATGCACCAAGAATTTCTTCGTGTCTTTGTGCCTTAGTGGCTAATCTTTAAAAGTTCTACTACCTTCTTCGGGTCTTTGGCATTAAAGAAATAACTTGCCGTAACCAGCATATTCGCCCCTGATTTAATCACTTGAGAAGCGGTCTGGTCGTTAATCCCGCCATCCACCTGGATATTGCCTTTATAACGTTTACGCAGTTCCCGTATCTTGGGCAGGACCTCCTGAATAAATGTCTGGCCTGAGAACCCTGGATTGACCGACATTATCAGCACCTCGTTTAGTTTATTTAACAGTTTATCGGTTATGTTAATGGGGCTGGGTGGATTAAAAGCCAATCCAACCTTTTTGTTGGCGGACTTTATTTTCTTGATTACCTCAAGTAATTTTCCCTCATCAACGGAATCTGTTTTCTTGGGAAATTCGTTTGCTTGCTGTGGTTTTAGCGAAGGCGGGCTGAAACATTCGGCATGCACCGTGATAATATCCGCGCCTGCTTTCGCAAAGTCATCAATATACCACTGTGGGTTTTCTATCATCAGATGGGCGTCCATTGGCAGTTTGGTCAGGGGTCTGAGCGCCCTGACTACGACCGGTCCGAAGGAGATATTAGGCACGAAATGACCGTCCATAATATCCAGGTGTATGGAATCAATCCCGGATGAATGGCAACGTTTCATCGCCTCTTTGAGACAGGCAAAATCGGCCGAAAGCACACTGGCTGAAATCTCTATCTTTGGCATCATAGAGGAAAAAGATACCATAAAATTCTGATAAAACAAGAAAAATATGGACGTGAATTCAAGCCGTTTTGTTTTGATAGCCCATATCCGCCATCAGAAGAACTTAAGATTTTTTGACAGGGGGTGGTTACTACTTACGAGGGGGTGAGTGTTATCTTACGAAGGGGTAGGGGTTAAAGCAAGGGGGGTGGCATCTCCCCCCCTATCGGTATCCTGGACCCCGGCATTTCAATCATCACAATTCCTTGCCTTTTACCGGGGGAAAGGTTTAATGGACTTGACTTGCAGGTCAGAAATTCTGGCAACGCCCTACCGAATTATAAATCCAATACAACTCACCTCCCCGTAGATTGATACCTATATCCTACGGGATTGATACTTATATCCCCGTAGATTAATACCTATATTCCACGGGATTAATACCCATATTCCCGTAGATTGATACCTATATCCCACGGGATTAATACTTATATCCCACCCGATTAACCCCCTTATCCTACCTTGATAATACTATTATCCGGGTAGAATGATACTTACCCCCTA
>JBFMDM010000042.1:0-17212 GCA_040753835.1 Planctomycetota bacterium | reverse complement strand
TATTTTATCGTATGGAATTTTCCGCCAGTCACCAGTCCGCCTTAGGCGGATTGGCGGGAGGCGGACCCGCCTTTGGCGGGCAAATAGCCGTCCCAGCCCCGCTCTAACTGAATAGGGCGGGGGACTCCGCCAGAGGTTAACCTCTGGCTCCGCAGCACTTCTTGTACTTCTTCCCGCTTCCACAAGGGCACGGGTCGTTGCGGCCTGTCTCGCGGCTGGCGCCGATGATGGGCTTGGGCTTTTCTATCTGCCCGTCTGCCTGTCTGCCTGTCTGCCCGTCTGTCGGACCGACCGGCGAACCGGACGACCGTCTGACCGGTTGACCGGCGGCCTCAAAACTCCCTAGTTCCTTGTGCGAGGTGTCGCTGATTTTCCATATCCGGGCCAGTTCTTCTTCCAACTCTTTTATGGGCTGGACCTTGAAGATGAGTTCGGTTACCTCGTTCTTGACGCCGGCCAGCATCTCGTCAAACATCCGGTAGCCCTCGCGCTTGTATTCCATCTTCGGGTCGGTCTGGGCATAACCGCGCAGCCCAATGCCGCTTCTCAGGTAATCCATCGCATAGAGATGGTTCTTCCACCGCTCGTCTATCTTTTCCAGCAGGATGAACCGTTCCACATTGCGCATATATTCCGCGCCTAATTTCTGCTCCCGCTCGACGTATGATTTTTCCGCCTCCTTGATTATCCGCTCCTCCAGTTTTTCCATATCGTCCTTCAATGCCTCCAAATCCGAGGCCGGGACCGTGATGCCAATCTTCTGCTTGAGCAGGTCGGACAGGCCCTGGAAATCCCATTCCTTGGAATCCTCAGGCAGGAATTTGTCTATCTTCTCGTAGATGGATTCATTGACCATCTCCAGAACCATTTCTTTAAGGTTGTCACCCTTGAGAATCTTCTGGCGCTGACCATAGACAATCAGGCGCTGTTCGTTCATCACCTTGTCGTAATCCAGCAAGTTCTTGCGGATGTCAAAGTTATGGGACTCCATCCGCTTCTGGGCCTTTTCTATGGCGTTGGAAATCATCCGGCTGGCAATGGGCTGACCCTTTTCCATACCCAGTTTCAGCAGGAGTTGCGAGACCCACTGGGGCGCAAAAAGCCGGAGAATATGGTCTTCCAGAGACAGGATGAATTGCGACGAGCCCGGGTCGCCCTGGCGTCCGGCCCGGCCGCGCAACTGGTTGTCAATCCGGCGCGCCTCGTGGCGCTCGGTGCCCAATATATGCAGTCCGCCCAATTTGGCCACGCCCTCGCCTAAAATAATATCCGTGCCCCGGCCGGCCATATTGGTGGCGATGGTCACGGTCCCGCGCTGTCCGGCATTGGCCACAATCTGGGCCTCGCGCTCGTGCTGTTTGGCGTTCAGGACGTCGTGCTTGACGCCCCGGCGCTTGAGCATCTCGCTGATGCGTTCGGAATTCTCTATAGAGGTCGTGCCGACCAGGATGGGCCGACCCGTGGCATTCACCTGCACGATTTCCTCGGAGATGGCCTCAAACTTCTCCTCCTCGGTCCTGAAGACCATATCCGGAAAACTGGTCCGAATCAGCGCCCGGTTGGTCGGAATGGTCACTACCTCCAACTTATAGATACTGAAGAACTCCATTGCCTCGGTGATGGCCGTGCCGGTCATTCCGGACAGTTTCTCATACATCCGGAAATAATTCTGGAGCGTGATGGTGGCCAGGGTCTGGTTCTCCTCGCGGATTTTCAGGTTCTCGTGGGCTTCAACGGCCTGATGAAGCCCGTCGCTCCATCTCCGGCCCGGCATCAAGCGTCCGGTGAACTCGTCCACGATAATAACCTCGTTGTCCTTGACGATATATTCCTTATCCTTTTTATATAATTCCTTGGCGCGCAGGGCCTGTTCTATATGATGGGGCCATTCCATATTCTGACCGGTATAGAAGGTATCCACTCCGACCAGTTTCTGGGCCCGCTCTATGCCGGCCTCGGTCAGAATGACGGCATTCTCCTTTTCCTTAACCGTGTAGTCACTGTCCTTCCTCATCTGCTTGGCCACCCGTTCGGCCACGTAATATTTGTCGGTGGATTCCTCAGCCGGTCCGGAGATAATCAGGGGCGTGCGCGCCTCGTCTATCAGGATGCTGTCCACCTCGTCAACGATGCCGAAGAAATACCCGCGCTGGACCTGGGAATCAAACCGGACCTTCATATTATCGCGCAGGTAATCAAATCCGAATTCGTTATTGGTGCCGTAGGTGATGTCGCAGCCGTAAGCCGCCTTGCGTTCGGGATTGTCCATATTGTTCTGGATTACTCCGACGGTCAGGCCGAGCATCTCGTAAATCGGGCCCATCCATTCCCGGTCGCGCTTGGCCAGGTAGTCGTTAACCGTAACGATATGCACGCCCTTGCCGGTTAGCGCATTGAGATAGGCCGGCAACGTGGCCACTAAGGTCTTGCCTTCGCCGGTGGCCATCTCGGCAATCTTGCCCTGATGCAGGACCATTCCGCCGATTAGTTGGACATCAAAGTGGCGCATCTTGGTGGTGCGCTTGCTGGCCTCGCGGACCACGGCAAATACCTCGGGCAGGATGTCATCCATGGTCAGGCCGTCCTTGAGGCGCTGGCGGAACTCGGCCGTCTTGGCGCGTAACTGCTCGTCAGACAGGCGCGCTATCTCCGCCTCAAAGGCATTGACCCGCACCACGGTCCGGTAGAGCGCGTTGACCAGCCGCTCGTTCCGGGACGGAAATAACTTTCGGATAATACCTAACATAATTTCACAATAGTAGCAAACATCTCTTAATGGGTCAAGAAAACTCCGCAGCCACAGATTACACTGATTTCGCTATCGCGCCGCCCTTCGGGGCGAGCCTCGCCTCTGGCGGGGTCTCTGCGGAGTTGACCTGCGCTCCAGTGGGTGCTCGGAGTCACGCTGCGCTTAGAGCGCTTCGCGCCTGCCCCGACAGTATTTGTCGGGGGTCTCTGCGGAGTTCGCAGATTAATCGGTGTAATCGGTGAAATCTGTGGTTGCATTTTATACGTTTCTATACTTGACATTTTGTATCTTATCGGGTAGATTTTCCCTATGCGTTCTACTGTCTACTGTATAGTGTTTACTGTTTACTGTTTTATAGTCGGCTGCCCGTCCCTGCCGCACCAGCCGTTCCCGCAGAATGAGGCATTCCGCCAGGCCGAGGAGAACTTCCTGAACGGCAACTACGCCGAGGCCATCGGATTCTACCGGCAGTTTATCACGGCCGAGAAGAAGTCGGAATACCTCCCGGAGGCGTATTTCCGGATGGGCGTCTCCTATCTGGCCCTGACCAACTACGTAGAGGCGGAGAAGAACCTGCTCAAGGCGCTGGATAAGCCGCCCCGCGCCAACCGCCAGTCATTTGAGACGCTGGCCCACAATGCGCTGGCCCAACTTTACCAAACCCAACACAAATACAAGAACGCCATCTATTATTACCAGAAGGCGCAGAAATACAACAACGCCGAATTGTCACTGCCCCACCTGCATTACGACCTGGGCATCTGCCTAATACGTTATGAGCAGTATGCCGAGGGCCGGAAGCGTCTTGAGTCGGCCCTGGCCGCGCTCCAGCCAGAGAATGAGGCGGATGAGAAACTCCGGGAGCATATCCAGGAACGGCTCTCCATACCGCCCAACCTCTTTACGGTACAGTTGGGCAAATACAGCGTCAGGGAAAACGCCCTGAACTACCAGAAAGAACTGGCCCAGGAAAAGGGCATCAATGCCACGGTCAATATCATCCTCATCGCCGGCAAGGAATTCTATTACGTCTGGTCCGGCCGGTACGAAACCTTTGAAGAGGCCAGGAAAGAGGCCGAGCGGATAAATGAACTGGGCACCGAAGCGGTGGTAATACCATAATAAGATGTTACAAAGGTTCCGGCAACTATTGTAACTTTTGTAACCAATTGTAACTATTGTAACCTGTTTTCTATGACCCCATTAATGCAACAATACCAGGCCATAAAGAACAAGTATCCGCAGGAGATACTGTTTTTCCGGCTGGGCGATTTCTACGAGATGTTCTATGACGATGCCAAGACGGCCTCGCGCGTGCTGGGCATTACCCTGACCTCGCGCTTTAAGGATGAAAAAACCGTGCCCATGGCCGGCGTGCCCTACCACTCGGCCACCACCTACATCAACCGCCTGCTCAAGACGGGCTTCAGGGTGGCCATCTGCGAGCAGACCGAACCGGCCGATGCAGGCAAAGAACTGGTTGACCGCTCGGTCATCCGGGTCATCACACCGGGCACGGTGCTGGAAGACAATATCCTCAACAGCAGGGCGCCGAATTTCCTCTGCGCCCTGACGGTCGGCGATACCATCGGCCTGTCCTGGATTGACCTGTCCACCGGCGAATTCAAGGCCCAGGAATTCCCCAATAACATCAACAGGTTGATAGACGAACTGCGCCGGATAAATCCGGCTGAATGCCTGGTTCCGGAATACCTGGCTGACCAGAAACCGGAAATACTCACTGCGCTCAAGAACGGTCTCAGCGCCACCTTTACCTCGGCCAACGACTGGACCTTTGAATATACTAACGCCTATAAAACACTGCTGGAACATTTCCATACCTCTAACCTGGCCGGGTTCGGCTGTGAAGGCCTGAAGAGCGGCATCGCCTCGGCCGGCGCAATTATGCAGTATCTCCACCACACCCAACCGTCCCATAATCTCCAGCCCGGCACGACCAAGTTAGAGATTATGCACGGCGCTCTTAAATACATCACCAAACTGGAGCGCTATACTGCGGACAACCGGCTCTATTTAGACCGGACCACCCAGGTATCGCTGGAATTGCTCAACACCATCTCGTCCCAGCGCTACAGTACCACGAATATGGAGGAGACCGGTTACGGCTCGCTGTTCTGGGTGCTGGACAAGACCCAGAGCGGAATGGGCGCGCGCCTGCTCAGGGACTGGCTGCTGTCGCCCCTGACCGACATCAGCCGTATCAAACAGCGCCAGCAGGGGGTCGGCGTGTTTGTCCAGGATATGACCCGACGCAAAGACCTGCAGAAGGAACTCAAGAACTGCGTGGATATAGAACGGGTCACGGCCAAAATCGGCTCAGGCCGGGCCAATCCGCGCGATATGCTCGCTCTCAGAAAGACCCTGCAGAGAATCCCGCTCATCAAGAGCCGGCTGGTTCTCCAGGACAAGACCTACGACATCATCAAGGATATCTTTACCCGGCTTGACCCGTTAGAGCCCTTGCAGAAAATTATTGCCACGGCCTTGGTTGACGACCCGCCTCTGGAAATCACCGAGGGCGGATTTATCCGCGATGGTTACAATCCCGAACTGGACAAACTCCGAAGTATGTGCCGGGAGGGAATGGACTTCATCGCCCGGTTCCAGGCCGAGGAAATCAAGCGCACCGGCATCAATTCCCTCAAGGTCGGCTATAACCAGGTCTTCGGATATTACATTGAAATAACCAACGTGCACCAGACCAAGATACCGGCCAATTACACCCGCAAGCAGACCCTCAAGAACGCCGAACGTTATATCACGCCGGAACTCAAGGACTACGAGACCCAGGTCCTGCACGCCCGGGAACGGAGCCAGAAGATGGAATACGAAATCTTCCTGAAGGTGCGCCAGGGCGCTGAGAAATATATCGTCCAGTTACAGAATATCGCCTCGGCCATCGCCCAACTGGACTGCCTGCTGTCTTTGGCCCAGGTGGCGGCTGAGAACAACTACTGCGCGCCTGTGGTGGACGACTCGCTGGTCATCAAGATTATTGAGGGCCGGCATCCGGTCCTGGAACGGATTCTGGAGGAGAAGTTTATCCCCAATGATATATTATTAGATAACGAACAACAGCGCATCATCATCCTGACCGGTCCGAATATGGCCGGCAAATCCACCTATATCCGGCAGGTGGCGCTGATAGTGCTGATGGCCCAGATGGGTGGGTTCGTGCCGGCCAGGGAGGCGGTTATCGGAGTGGTGGACCGCATCTTCACCCGGGTCGGCGCATCGGACGAACTGACCCGCGGCGCCAGCACCTTTATGGTGGAGATGAACGAGACGGCCAATATCCTCAACAACGCCACGACGCGGAGTTTGATAATATTGGACGAAATAGGCCGGGGCACCTCCACCTTTGACGGAGTGAGCATTGCATGGGCCGTGACCGAGTACATCCATGACCGGCTGGGCAGCCGGACTCTCTTTGCCACGCACTACCACGAACTGACCGAACTCTCTCTCATCCTGCCGGCCGTCAAGAACTATCACATTGCGGTCAGGGAATGGGGCGAGAAGATAATATTCACCCGCAAGATTGTTTCCGGCGGCACGGACAAGAGTTACGGCATCCACGTGGCGCGCTTAGCCGGTCTGCCACAGGACACGGTCAAGCGGGCCAGGCAGATACTCAACCAACTGGAAAAGCAGGGATTTGACTTGCAGGGCAAGCCGTTGCTGGACGGCGGCGCGCATAAACTGAAGGCCAATGAACTGAACCAACTGGCCCTGTTCTCCACCCTGCCCCACCCGGTGGCCGAGGCGCTCAAAGGCCTGGACGTCAACGCCCTCACCCCGCTCCAGGCCCTGGAGAAACTGGCTGAGATTAAGAAACTCCTGGACAAAGAGAGCAATTAAAACCACAGATTTCACCGATTACACTGATTGAATCTGCGAACTCCGCAGAGACCCCGCCAGAGGCGAGGCTCGCCCCGAAGGGCGGCGCGAAGCGCTCTAAGCGCAGCGTGACTCCGAGCACCCACTGGAGCGCAGGTCAACTCCGCAGAGACCGCGAAGCGAACTCCGCAGAGACCACGAAGTGAATTACTGCCGAGTATAGTTGGCTGATAACATTCCAGCCAATAAATACATGGGCTGGAATTAACAGCCACACTATAACTATTTAACCCCTATACCCCAACCCCTCATAGAGATAACCCCTATCCCGCTTATGGATGACCTCTATAGGGCACCGGTATCTGCAAATGTATTATTACTTGGATTGATTCACTTGAGGCAGTACGGATGCCGCCAATTCCTTATATGTCACCTGGCGGTACTGGCCTTGTTTAAGGTCGCCCAGGTGGAGATTGCCAATCTGGATGCGCTTGAGTTGCTTGACCGGGTAGTGGAACCGGGCGAAGATGCGCCTGACCTCGCGTTTCTTGCCCTCGGTCAGGGTAATCAGGAGCGATGTAAACTCGCGCTCGCGCTTGAGGATTTTTATCCGGGTGCGCGAGGTGCGGCCTTCGGAGAGCCAGATGCCCTTCTGGACCTTTTCCATTACAGCCCCGTCCAAGTGGCCCCGAACCGAGACGAAGTAGGTCTTGGGCACCTCAAAACTCGGATGGCTCACCCGCTGGGCGAATTCGCCGTCATTGGTTGCGATAATCAAGCCCTCGGATTCCTTATCTAAGCGCCCCACCGTATAGAGCCGCTCCCGGGTCTTTATCAGGTCTACGACCCGTGGCTCATGCCCTATATATGTCATAACCTCGTTGCCCTTGGCTGGGAAAACGGCATTAGTGCAGAGATAGCCCTTGGGCTTGTTGACGATATAATAAACCTTGGGTTCTGGCTTAAGCAGACGGCCTTCGTAATAGACCTTATCCTTGGCCGGGTCAATCAGGAATCCGAGTTCGGTGATGATGCGTCCGTTGACGCTGATTTTGCCTTCCTGAATCAGGCCCTCGCTGTGCCGCCTTGAGGCCAGGCCTGAATGCGCCAGAAACTTGTGCAGACGAATTTGAGACATACAAATGCAACCACAGATGACACAGATTTCGCAGATGAGAACCTGCGGTCCTATTGTCTTCCTTCAACACACTCTTATATTTGAAAGCACCATAAATAATACTATTACAATCATTATATAAATAACAAAAACCCTTAGCACGAGCCCCTTAAGGGATAGTTCTCCCTTGGACTTAGTAATTTTTTCTCTCACCAGCATAACTAAAAACGCTATCACAGAACAAATAACCCCTTGTATTATTAATAAGAAAATAATTGTTGTAGTGGTGTATTCTAGCTCACCAAATATCAGGAAAGTAGGGAACACACCTAATATAAGCATAAATATACCAATTATTGCACCGATACCCACTGAACATAGTGGTCCATTAATATAAAGGAAGAAACGGCCCGCCCCCGTCAGAATAAGACCGAGAAGGAATCCAGCAAATATTGCTTTAGGCAATGACGGTTTATTATTCATAATTTTAATCGGCGTAATCTGTGTCAACTTGTGGTGAGCCAGCCGAACCCCGAAAGCATTCGGGGACCGCGTCCAGCGAACCATCCGTGGTTGCTACCACAAAGAGCTACGCTCAGTGCAAGCAAAGGCCACTAAGAATTACCTCATATCCGCCAAATAAAAGCCACAGAGGCACAGAGACCACAGAGAAATTCTTATAAGAAATCCTCTAAATTATGGCTCCGCGTCCTCTGTGCCTCTGTGGCTATATTATTTGTCCGTTGACGATGGCCCCTACCGCCTTGCCCTTGACCTTCCAGCCGGCGAACGGACAGTTGCGGCTCTTGGACCTGAACTTAGCCGGGTCAATGGTCCATTCCTTACTGATATCAATGAGAGTTATATCGGCATCAGCGCCGATGGAAAGCGTGCCTTTGGGAATACCCAGGATGCGCGCCGGATTGACGGTCAACGAGGCGACTAACTGATTCAAGGTAATCACCTTCTTGTGCACCAGTTCGGTCAGGACCACCGGCAGAAGGGTCTCCATTCCGACAATTCCGAACGGCGCGACATTGTATTCCACGTCCTTTTCCTCCTCGGAATGCGGTGCGTGGTCCGAGGCAATGGCGTCTATGATGCCATCTTTCAGTCCGGCCCGAAGCGCCTCCACATCGGACTTGGTCCTCAGGGGCGGATTGACCTTGTAATTGGTATTGAAACCGCTGGTCTTGACATACTCATCGGTCAAGGTGAGATGATGGGGCGTAACCTCGGCCGTTACCCTGATGCCGTCCTTCTTGGCCTGTCGCACCAATTCCACGGCCCGCTTGGTGGAGATATGGGCGATATGGAGTTTGCCGTTGGTCATTTTGGCCAAGGCGATATCGCGATAGACCATAATCTCTTCGGAGACCGGAGGCATACCAACCAGTCCGAGTGTAACTGATACACTGCCCTCATTCATCGTGCCTTCGCGGATGAGGTCCAGGTCCTCGCAGTGGTCTATGATGGGCTTGTCAAACATCTTGGAGTATTCCAGGGCACGCCTGACCACCTCGGCGCTCTTGATAGGCGCGCCGTCGTCCGAGAATCCGACTGCCCCGCCCCGGAACAACTGGCCCATTTCAGAGATTTCCTCACCCTTACGGCCCTTGGTCACCGCGCCGATGGGGAAGACATTGGCCTTGCCGGCTCGCTTGGCCTGGAGATACACAAACTCGGCCGATGCCTCGTTATCTATGGCCGGGTCGGTATTGGGCATACAGGCGACCGAGGTGAACCCGCCGTGAATTGCCGCGGCCGCGCCAGAAGCGATGGTCTCCTCGTCCTCCTTGCCCGGCTCGCGCAGGTGCACGTGCATATCTATCAAGCCCGGAGTGACAATCAACCCCTTGGCATCTATGGTCTTTGCGGCTTTTGCGGTCTTCGCACCAACGGACTTTATTTTTCCGTTCTCTATAAAGACATTGGCCAGTTTATTTGCCGGGTCTATTATCCGGCCGTTCTTGATGAGTATAGTGGTCATAATTACTTAACTGTTATTTTAATCTTACTAATCAGTTTATTTGTCTGCTCTAACGTTTCGTCTAACTCCTTCTTTGACGGCGGTATCTCCTCAAAGAAAGGATAACGTTCGGATGTATAATATTCTGTTACCCGTTCGCAAAGAGCCCTGAATGTCTCCAAACCGGAGTCATATTCCTTCGCATAGTTAAGAAGTTTCGGTGGGTCGTTGATATATTCCAATTTCCATCCCTTGGTCAGCAGATATGCCTTAAGATACTTTTCTATTGCCTGTTGAAGATGGAATCCAGCGCCTGCGGCATCCCTGGCGGAAAGCAATACGTTTACCCTTTTAAGGTCTTTCTGCGCCTTTTCCATCCAATCATTAGGATACAAAGACCCCTTTTTATTTGGCATATAAGACCTTCCCCTTATTAAGGATTTCCTTAACAAACTGGTCGCCAATCTGCACTCTTCGCTTAAGTTCCTTGTTAGTCAGGACAATTGGGGAAAAAGCCGGGTAAGACGAATCCCTGATGTCGGCGATACGACGCACCCTAATCCGCCGGTCAATAGGCCGTTCCTGGGTATCTTTTATTATCAACAAATCAATATCGCTATTCCTATTAGGATGCCCGTAAGCAAAAGAACCATACAGAATAATCCTTTCAGGAGTATATTCATCCTTTATTCTCTCTACTATATCCCAAAAACGAGCCCCTAACTTTTTCATAATACCTATTCTGTTTCCTCCGGTTTGGGTTGTCCGGACACGAGATATAGCACGGCCATACGCACGGCCAGTCCGTTGGCGACCTGGCGCAGGATGACTGAGTGCGAGCCGTCGGCCACGTCCGGGGTAATCTCCACGCCCCGGTTAATCGGGCCCGGATGCATTATCATCACGTCTTTCTTTGCGGCCCTGAGCCGTTCGGAATTAATGCCGAAGAGCCGGGCGTATTCGCGCACGGTCGGGAAGAATTTGCTGCGCTGGCGCTCCAACTGGATGCGCAGGATGTTTATCACATCCAGTTCTCCGATAATCTTGTCTATGTCATAAACGATTTTCACGCCCAGTTCCTTGATTTCCATTGGTATCAGGGTAGGCGGTCCGACGGCAATCACCTCGGCGCCTAATTTGGTCAGCCCCCAGATATTGCTCCGGGCCACCCGGCTGTGCATAATGTCGCCCACCACGGCGACTTTCAGGCCTTTGATACGTCCCTTTTGCTCGCGCATAGTGAAGATATCAAGCAGTCCCTGGGTCGGATGCTCGTGCGCGCCGTCCCCGGCATTGACCACGCTGGCGTCAATGATGCGCGAGAGCATATGCGGCGCGCCCGGGGCCGTATGCCGGATGATGGCGATGTCTATGCCCATTGCCTCTATATTGCGCGCCGTGTCCTTGAGCGTCTCGCCCTTGGACAGCGAACTGGTTGACGGCGAAAAATCCACTATGTCAGCGCTCAGGCGCTTGGCGGCCAGCGAGAAAGACATCCTGGTCCGGGTAGATGGTTCTACAAACATATTGACCACCACCTTACCGCGTAGGGTGGGCACCTTCTTGATATTACGGGTGGAGATTTCCTTGAACGACTCGGCCGTATCCAGGATGTGGGTTATTTCCTGGGCGGTGAGATTCTCCAAGCCCAGGAGATGCTTATGATTCCAGGTAAATTTCTTGTCAGGAGTCATACTTTTCACACCTTCGCTTTGGTCTTTACAGTAATCACTACTTCGTCTGTTCCATCGGTTTCTTTGAGAGACACCTTAACAACCTCGTCCTCTTTGGTCTGGACTGCCTTGCCGACATAGTCGGCGCAGATGGGCAGTTCCCTATGCCCGCGGTCTATCAGGACGGCCAGTTGGATGCGCTTGGGACGTCCGAATTCAGCCAGTTCGTTCAAGGCCGAGCGGATGGTCCGGCCGGTGAACAGGACATCATCCACCAGCACCACGCTCTTGCCGGTCAGGTCAAAGGGGATATCGGTATTCTTGACAATAGGCAGGTGTCCAACCGTATCTAGGTCATCGCGGTACAGGGTGATATCCAGGGTGCCCAGAAGTAATTCGCTTTTTATCTTTTTCTCTATAAGCGTCTTAAGCCGTCTGGCCAAAGGCACGCCCCGGCGGTGAATGCCGATAAGCACCAGGGAATTACTCTCTTTGGCTGTCCTTCGCCACTCCGTAGATTCGGAACAGCGAAGGATGGCTGACGAATGGTTGGAAATGATATTGCCGGCAATTCTTACCAGGGTCTGGTCTATATCATTCTGGCTCAATAATTGCTTGTCTTTCGGCATACCTAACAGGTGTATCATCATAGTCGGTTGTTGATTTAGCAGAGAATTATACAACCGACTATACTGGGCTGTATAATCACTGACAAATCAACAGCCCAGTATAAAGCGGGGATAGTTTTAACCCCGCACTTACTTTGTGGTGATATCCTCATTTCCTGATATATAAATTTTAGCACAAAGTTAGTGCGGGGGTCAACTAAATTAGATAAATTTATAAAAGGACTTGACATAAATACACAAGAGGGTATATTATTTGTATGCCAATAACCCTGCGCCATATCATATTCATCGCCATTGCGCTGGTTGCCGTATCCACCCCTCTGTTCTCAGACGCCGACTGGGACAAGGCCAAGAAGGAGTTCATCGCCGATGGAAAAAGTTACGACGAGGATGTCCGGGTCACGGTCACGGCCAAACTGATAGACAATATGTCCCCTGCTGTGGAAGGCGAGGTGGTCATCCTCCTGAGCAACCAGATTCTCAGCGAACTGGGCCGTAACAAGAAAGGCAAGAAGGAGGAGGCGGTCAGCATCAAGGTCATAGACACCTGCGTTGAGGGCCTGCGCCGGATAAAGGAGGACAAGGCCGTAAAGATGCTCATAGACAACGGCAACAAGAAGAACGAGGACTGGCGTTTCAGGTTCTATGTCATCAAGGCGCTGGGCGGCGTCAACAAACCAGAGGTCGTCAAGGCGCTGGTATCGCTAATCAAGGACCAGAAAATAACGGTCCAGATAGCGGCCTTCAGGGCGCTGGGCCAACTCAAAGCCCCTGATGCATTGGAGCCGGCCGCGGAATTACTCATCGGCAAGTCCGCAGACAGTCCCGCTAATAGGGGCAAGGCCAACTGGCAGGTGAAACTGGCGGTGATTGACTACTGCCGCGCCCTGTGCTCGGCTGAAGCGCTCAAGCCCCTCAAGGCCGCGCTGAAGGAACGGAATACGATGGAGCCGCGGGTATTCTCCGCGCTCCTCAAGGCGCTTGAGGAAGTCACCAAGAAGATGCCGGCCGAGGGCAACGACCCACTGCTCACCACCAAGGGCATCATCCTGGGCGAGTATTACGGCACGCCCATAGAATCATCCAATATCGTCTTCCTGATGGACACCTCGGGCAGTATGGAGGCGCCGGTAAAATACACCCCGCCACCGCCGGAAAAGGAGAAGGAAAAGATAACAATCAGCGGCGCCGGCCCCGGCGCGGGCGAGGATAAAAAACCGGCTGTGCCCGAGCATCTCAGGAAACGCAAGAATGAACTGGACAAAAAGCCGGTCAAAACACGGCTTGATGCGGTCAAGAAGGAACTGATTAACGCCATCTATAATTTGGACGAGACCGTGAATTTCTCCATCATCTTCTACAGCAGCGGGGTCAGGGCCTGGAAAATCAGGACGATTCCGGCCAATTTTGAGAACAAACTCTCGGCGATAAATGCGGTGGACCGTCAGAATCCGGACGGCGCGACCACGATTTACGATGCGTTGGAGTATGCCTACAAGATAATGGTTAAGACCTCGTCCAAAAAGCCGGACTCGCCGCTTGAGGAGGTGGACGGCGCGGACACATTCTATCTGTTAACGGACGGCTATCCGACCGAGGGCAAGATAGTTGACCCCAAGGCGATTATTGAGGCAATCAGGAAGATAAACGAAATCAGGCAGGTGAAGATAAACACCATTGCTATCGGCTCGCCGGGCGCAGGCGCGCCGAATGTTTCGGGGCCATCGCTTGAGGTCAACAACGACTTCCTGAAACAACTGGCCGAAATCACCGGCGGCACCTTCGTGGATAAGACCAAATAATTCTAAACAATGTACCCAATCACCGTCACATACAGCGTCAATGTCGCGTTCCAGGGTCCCCCGACACTTTCCAACGTATATTCAATAGAAGCCGTGCCGACAACCAGCGGAACAATTCCCTGATTGGCAACTTGGGAATTAGCCCCCGGTATAAGACCCAAGCCGAGCGCATCGCGCTGGTCAGTGTTAGTGCGCACCCTGAAGAACGCCCGGCCATTGGCAAAGGACTGGTTGAAGATTCCCAGTTGCAGAATCACCGCCTTGGCTGTGGCCGGAATCCAGGGACTCAAATCAAAGACCGTATAAGGAATGTCCGCGCTGATGCCAGTCAGATACAGCGCCTCAACCGATGGCATTAAGAAAGTGAATCGGTCCCCGCCTGCGCCGGACGCGAGTTTTGCCTGCGTTACTGAGCCATTTGCCAACTTGTCTGTACCCACTGCACCGGACTGGATTTCGGACGGGCCGACCGCGCCGGAGGCAATCTTTCCGGCTGTGATTGAATTGGCCGCTATCTTTACCGCGGTCACCGCGCTGTCCGCAATCTCGTCCGTTGTAATAGGTGGGGTAATAGGCCGTGTGATTCCCGGCGGCGTAAAGGAGAGTTTCTCCGGAGTCACCGCGCCATCGGCTATCTTTTCCGTAGTTACGCTGTCTGCTGACAACTTACTGGTGTCTACTGCGCCAGCCCCGATTTCGTCGGTGATAATGGCCGGCGTAATCGGCCTCTGGATAGACGGCGGGGTAAAGGACAATTTGGCTTGAGTAACAGAACCATTTGCAATCTTGGCCGTAGTCACGGCGTTTACTGCGATTTTTTCCTCTGTTACTGCCCGCTCTGCGAGCCGTGAACCGGTTACCGCGCCTTCGGCAATCTTGGCAGTTGTTATTGCGCCTGCGGCGATCTTTTCAGAGCGCACGGCCGAGTCGCGCAACTTTGAGCCGTAGACCGTGTTGTCCGCAATTTTGGAGCCGGTGATTGCGCCGGTGGCTATCTTTTCGGTCTTGATTGCGCCGTCTTTTATCTTCTCGGTCGTTACACTGTCTACTGCTAACTTACTACTGACTACTGCGCCAGCCGAGATGTGTTCGGTCTTTATTTCACCCGGTTGTATAGGCATACTTCACTCTCCACTACGAATTACGAATAAGCGAATTACGAATAATTCGCAAATTCGCTATTCGTAGAGTTACGATATCACCGCGCCCAATGGTTTGGTCGTCCAGTCGCTTGAGTTTTGCGGGTTGGTGATATTGGCCCAGCGGAAGAATCCGTAGAAACTCTGGCCCGCGCTCTTGACGCCCAAGGCGATGGTAAAGCGCGCCTTTTTGGAAACCGCTGTCTTGGGGCAGGACTCCGGGTCTTCGGGCGGCATCTCGCCCTGCGGCACAAGAATATATTTACACTCCACCGCATCGGCCAGGGCGTGCATACTGGTATTGGTCTTGTCTTTTTCCACCCGGGCCCGGATTTCAATCGTGCCGCCGCCGACGGCCTTCGCCAAAATGTACGGGATGGTCGGAATCTTGCCGCGCGGGGTCGGTTCAAGGTCGTATTCCTTGCCGACTAAAGCCGCCAGGTCTTGAGGCGAGATTTTCCGGTTGCCGCGCACCTCTTCCTTGTGGAAGGCGCGCCACTCGGCCAGCAGACGCTTTTTGCAGTCGTTAAAGGCCGTGACATCGGACGATGTCCGTCTGCGTTTGTCATCGGTAATCTTGTGATAAAGCGGCTCAAACTCGGTCTGCAGGTCCAGCAGGGGCTGGATGGCCGCGTCCGCAATGCCCCAAGCCACCTTATTGGCCACAATCAGGGTCAGATAACCCCTTAACTTGCCGTAAATCGCCGCATTCTTTGAGGGAATCCAGTCAGTTCTTATTGGCATAAATACCTCCTCCTCTGTTATCCCCGAAAGTCCTACACTTCAGGGCTACCCCACTTAAAAGGGGGAGCGGTTAATAATGTCCGGTCTTAAGACGGCGTCATCCGGTCTTAAGACGGCGCCATCCGGTCTTAAGACGGGCTCGTCCCTGGTTACAGAAAATCACCGCCTTTCTTAGAGCCAGTTTGAATGTAATGAATTACTGGCTCTTAGACCCGCCTCTGGCGGGTCTCTCCCTTTGAGCCCCGCCCCTGGCGGACATTCTACCCTATTATACGTTATAGGAGGCATCACAATTGTGATAACGGGCATCACATGCGAAAAAATGTTTTACCGGCTGACAATCCAGGGCGTGGGGTTTTCCGTCCGGTAATAGATTTCATAGCCCAGATGAATGGCGGGCGGCTTGTCCGGTGACACCCTCCAGAGGCGGGCAGGCACACCTTGCCTCCTATACGGCTATTTTACTGATTTAGCCCCGATGACTTTCGGGACTTCCCGCTTCGCTCTCGCTGGAGCGAGGCGAGCGCTGCGGCTTCGCAGGCGCTGTTTTCGGGAAATAACCATAGTAATTTGCCGCACCCCATAAGGGCTATTTTACAAAAACGACGCCTTGAATATCAAGTAATTCAATAGTTTCGCCCGAAGGTGCGTGTCACCACAGTCTTCGAGCAGGACCCCGTTAGAGATAGTGGCGCCACGTGAGCCAATGATATTTCCCACATAGAAAATTATTACTCCAAAGATTGATAAGAACTAATAACAGTATTATAACAGCATCTCTAACGGGCCTTGGATTCCTTATGGATATTGTTTTATTATACTCCCCTATGACCAACAAAGACGTCCTAAAGCCACAGATTAACGCAGGTAGACGCAGATATGAATACGTAATAACTTTTCTTGTAATGTCTGCCGCCCTGATTTATCTGTTCTTTGGACCTACCGGTGTCAGGCAAGGCATTAATATGCGAAAAGCAAGAAATCATTTGCCTGCCATCAATAATGTCATTCAACAATATCCCGATTTTAAAAATATTAGACTTGGCGTTTTTACGGGGATGGGCGGCAGTATTTTGATAACCGGTCATGTGAAGTCAAAAAAAGACATAGATGCCCTTAAAAAATTAGTAGATTCAACTAATCCACCTGTCAATGTTAAATACAGTCTATGGATAGAAGATGAGATAGCACAGAAACAAAAGTCAAAGGAACAGAAATGATAAACACAGATAATCTGCGCCATCTGTGTAATCTGTGGTTGCCTTATATGATATTATAATTATGCAAAACAAAGACATACTGAAACTGCACCACTCATCTTTTATCGTGGATGGCCACGCGGACACCTTCTGGCGTATTGCTATGCGGGCTAATCCGCCGGCCCGCAAGGGAACGGCTAAGTATCGATTCTTCCACTCCACCCCCGCCTCCGCTAAAACTACGGCGGGCAAGCCGGATTTCTTTACCGGCATTCCCCCTACCAAACCCGGACAGCAGGCCAAATCACACGTGGATTTCCAGCGCCTTAA
>JBFMDM010000041.1:0-17530 GCA_040753835.1 Planctomycetota bacterium | reverse complement strand
TTCGGGCGTCTGATTGACTACTTCTGCTCGGAATACGACCAGGGCCGGACTCCCAATCCCTGCATCAGGTGCAATCAGTATCTCAAATTCGGCAAACTATTAGAATATGCGGACAAACTCGGCGCGGATTATATTGCCACCGGGCATTACGCGCGGATTACTTCACCACAAAGGGCACAAAGAACACAAGGAATACACGTTTTACGCAAGGGAGTGGATATAACCAAAGACCAGTCGTATGTGCTGTTCACCCTAAGCCAGCAACAACTGGCCCGGATTATATTCCCGCTGGGCGAGATGACCAAAAAAGAGGTGCGCAGGATTGCCCACCGGATAGACCTGCCGGTCAAGGACAAGCCGGAGAGCCAGGATGTCTGCTTCGTGCCCTCAAGCGGCTACCAAAACCTGCTTAAGGAGCGCATCCCAGACCGGCTTAAAACCGGCAAGGTAAAGGACACCTCAGGCAAGGTCATCGGCAAACACGACGGCTTTCAGTTATTCACCATCGGCCAAAGGCGCGGACTCAGGATTGCCATGGGCAGACCTGCCTATGTCTCCAGGATTATTCCCAAAACCAATACCGTCATTCTGGGCGACCGGTCGGACGTGCTCAATACCACATTTGTTGCGGACGAGGTGAACTGGGTAAATGCCGGCCCGCCAGAGGCGCCGCCATTAGGGCGAGCCTCGCCTTCGGGCGGGGGTCTAAGAGCCAGTAACTCCCCCTGCGGCGTCAAACTGGCTTTAAGAAAATCACTAAAAACTCTTGATGCAGAGGTTAAAATAAGATATTTACACAAACAGTCCAAGGCAAAGATAAAAATATTAGGCAATAAACGGGTTGAGGTGCGGTTCAGACAGCCGCAATTCGCCATCACCCCGGGCCAGGCCGCGGTGTTCTATAAAGGAGATACCGTCCTGGGCGGCGGGTGGATAAAGTCAGTCAAATAGTCAGCCAGTCGGCCGGTCAACCGGTAGACAGGCAGACAGATAGACCGTAATATGAAATACCTGTACGTCTACCCTGAACTCTGCACCGGATGCAGGGAGTGTTCCATTGCCTGCTCCTTGAGCAAGTTCGGGGAATGCAATCCCAAGAAAGCGGCTATCAGCATCGTTCGGGACGAGTTTGAGCGGCTGGAGTATCCGCTCATCTGTATGCAGTGCGAAGACGCGCTGTGTATGAAGTTCTGCCCCCAGAACGCCTATTACCGCGACAACCTGCCCGACGGGAAAGGTCAGGCGGGCGGCGTGGTCAAATACGATTCCACCAAGTGCATCAAGTGCCGGTTCTGCGCCACGGTCTGCCCCTATGCGGCTATCACGGTGCATCATAATGATATCGTCAAGTGCGACCTGTGTTCCGGCGACCCCAAGTGCGTCAAGGTCTGCTCCACCAACGCCATCCGTTATGAAGAAGAGACATTGGAATTGGCGGACCGGCGCAAGGGCCTGGCCAAGAAACTATTGCAGAAAGAAACTCTTAAATAGAAGGATAGCCACAAAGACACCAAGGCACAAAGAATTTCCTTGGTGTCTTAGTGCCTTCGTGGCAAAGGATTATTATGAAAGTCCAGGACAACAACGACGTGCATCTGTTGCCGGTCAACGTGGAAGGAGCCGAGGGAATCAAGATGCGCTGGCTGATTTCACAGAAAGAAGCGCCCAACTTCGCTATGCGCCTGTTTGAGGTGGCCCCTGACGGCCACACCCCGCTTCATACCCATCAGACCGAGCACGAGGTCTTTATCCTGGAAGGCCAGGGCGAACTGGTCTATGAAAAAGAACGCAAGACATTCAAGACCGGATTTGTGGTTTATGTGGAGCCGGACAAACTCCACCAGTTCCGCAATACCGGCCCGGGCACACTCAAATTCCTCTGTATGATACCGAATAAATAAAAATAACTCGCCACTAAGACACAAAGGCGCCAAGAATTTCTTAGTGTCTTAGTGCCCCTGCCTGCCGGCAGGCAGGTTCGTGGCTAATTAGTGGTTGCCTTTATGCGATTATGACGCTAATCGGCTCGGTCCAGTGCCCGGCGGTTCTGGGCTTGTGGGTATTGACCCATCTGAAGATGCCCCAGAATTTTTTGCCGGTGCTTTTCAGGCCCAGCGCCAGGGTGAATTTGGCGCGCGATGAGACCTCCTTTTTGGTAAAATCATTCTCATCGGCCGGCGGGATATCACCCTGCTCCAGGATGACAAAGCGCAACTCTATTAAATTCGCGGCCGGATGCATACTGGGCAGTGTTTTATCCTCGGTTACGCGGATGCGGAACTCAAGGTCGCCGCCGCCCTGGGCGCGCAGGCCGACCAGCGGGATATCGTCTATAGGCGGATGCGGCGAGGGTTCAAAATCCCGGCGCGGTATCTTCATCCCGGCCATCTCGTCATCGGTAACCAGCGGGTTAAAGCGCAGATAGGTATTGACAAAGACCTCAATTTCCTTCTGGTAGACCTTGCGAGCCGCACGGTGCTTGGATACATCCTGCTGAGTGCGATGGCCCTTATCCTGACTTTTTGTGTATATTGGCTCGTAGGCGGTCCGGCTGGCCGTAAAGGCCGTCACGGCCGCAGGCGGAATTCCCCAAGCCACGGCATTGGCCACTACCGTGTTATTCAGGTTGCCCTGAAAACTGAAAAAGGCCTGGTCCTTCCTTGGCATATATCCTGGCTTTCTCATACTCCACCTCTCCTTTTCTTAGATCCCCCCACTGGGGGTCATTTCTACGGTTTAACTACGCCTCCACAAGTTGTAACCACGACTCCACAAGTCGTAACCACGACTCCACAAGTCGTAACCACGACTCCACGAGTTGTAACCACGCCTCCACGAGTTGTAACCACGCCTCCACGAGTTGTAACCACGCCTCTACAAGTTGTAAACACGCCTCTACAAGTCGTAGAGGCGCCTCTACAGGTTATCATCACCCCCTTTCCTATATCCCTAACAAGCAATTATTGTGCCAAAACAGTGAGAAAGCGCGGAAATTGCAACGGAATATTTATAACTCTTTGATGCAGACGGGATTAGGTGAAAATAAAATATGCTTTGCCTGTTTGGGCCATTGCCCTCTTCGGCAACTACCCATCAATATTTGACGGGTCAGGAATATGGTATTTCTTAAACTTACCCTTGAGGCAATTCAACGAGACACGCAATATCCGGGCGGTCTGCTCCTTATTGTAATTGCATTCCTGATACACGCTCTGGATATGCGCTTTTTCAATATCGGCAGGTAATCCGGGGACACCACAGCACCCGTACGGGTGCTGGGCAAGCAATGTTCACTGCGTGGTCTCGCAGTAGCGAGTTCCCAGTGCGTTCCTCCCGGTACTCCCGACCAGTCCCGATCTCAATCGGGACAGGGCCAATTTCGTACTCCCCCGCCCGGCCCGGGTTAGATTACTTTTTATATTTCCATATAAAATATACATAGTTAGGCGCATCCGGGTCCTCCCAGGTACTAAGTTCTATCTTATAAGGGCTTTTTCTTCCACACAAGTGAACTCTTGCCTTATCGCCTACCGGTTCCTCAAAGTATAATTCAATCTTCCACCAATTACCATCTTTGACTAATTCCCATCTGCCTGAACCGAAATCACGATGAATCTGCATTGAATCCCGTATATTATTCATCGCAAATGTTCCATCTGACCTAAACACAAATGATGGAGGTTCGGAATATGTTTCAGACCCCTCCATAAAATAAACGCCAACTATATCCTTTTCATCAGGCCGCTCCAGGACATAGCCATTATCGGCAAAGATTACAATCCCCAGAAAAAGCCCGGCTGGCGTCAGGGTGAGAATGATAGAAAAAACCAGTCCCGCAATGAATAATATTTCACCGAAACGCTGTGTTTTCACTTTCCATACTTTTAGGGCGATTATCTCCACAATCCAGCCGGAGGTATAACAGATATTAGCCATAACGCCATATACAAAGATTATCATTACATAGACCGGCAATGTAAAAAACAGTGGGCCAGGCGCTGGACGTAATGTCGCAGCCGTGTCGTTTAAAAGTATAACGACCATAAGCACACAGTTAAGGATGCCGATTAATCCGACCACGATGTTGAACAAAATCCTGCGCCACTCCCACCAGCCGATAATCTGACCCACCCGCTCAAGCGGCTTATCCCTTTTGAATATTTTCGATATAAGCATTTTACTTCCCCTCTCCGGAACCGGGCTGGTTCTGGGCTGGCCCGCCGGGCGTGATGACTACCTTGAGCGGCTTGGTGGCCCGTCTCAGGAACAGGATGGCAAAGCAGGTGTCCTGGCTCGGCATAGTGCCCCATGAGCCGTTCGGTTTCTGCTCGTTCAGCAAATAATTGGCGCCAATCGGATACCATTCATTATTCCCGAAGAGTTCGGTGTTGGCAAAAATCCCGGCCCGCTCTAAGGCATAGAGATAATAATAGTGCCAGGAACTGTATTTGGGATTCTCGCGGACCGTGAAATTTGCGGCCAGCCAGTCCATTGCTCGCTTGACGTTCTTGTCGTCCTTGATGTCCTTATTGAGATAGAACTTGCAGATAGCCAGCGCGCCCAGGCCGCCGGCCGTCATACTGCCGTAACCCGAGCCCATAACATAGTTCCAGCCGCCGTCCTTGTCCTGGGTGCGAAGGAGGTGCTTTTCCGCATCAACCCAGACCTGCTGTGGAATCTCAATATAGGCGTCCGCGCAGGCCCGCAGGCCCAGGAGCGCATACTGGGTGCAGGAGTTATCATAATCGGTCTCGGACCGGCGCGGCGGCATCTTGATGGTCACACGCCTGACCGCACGGGTGGACGCTCCGTCAGTCGGGCCGGCCGGCTTTGATGACGGCGTATTGACATACCGCCCGATTTCCTTGCCGTAATGCCAGTTGCCGGCCGTGGACTGGTTGGCAATAAGGAATTCGGCGCACTGGACAATCCGGTCCTGGTATTTCTGGCCGTCCAGGTCAGAAAGCGCCAGCGCCTGAAGCGCCACCCTGTAGGTATGGTCCAGTTTCTTGGCCAGCACCCGGTCCAGCAATGCCTTCAGGGTCGCATCAGGTATCTTCACCCGGCTTTTTACCAGTGTGTATAAAACCAGTTCCTCGTCATAACTGTTGGCGACATACCGGCTGACCAGGTAATCCACGCCCCGGCTGATGGCCGCATCAACATCCTCCTGCCTGACTATCCGGTTAAGCGGATTATCGTCCCACCATTTTTGCCAGGCCTTGGCGTCCGCGCCGAACTTCTGGCCGGAAATCGCCTCCAGGGCGCGGCCGATTTCATCCCTGATATCAGCGCGCTTTTCATCGCCCAACATCTTTATCAATGCCGACGCTTTCTCTACTGGCTTGAACCCGGCCAGGACACTCAGGGCGGCCCTGCAGACAGCCGCATCGTTGTCCCGGGCCAGCGAAAGCATAATCTCAATGGACTTGGTGGATGGCCCGCGGCTGACCAACGTTATCGCCGACAGGCGCACCTGCAGGGACTGCTCCTCGCCTGTCAAGTCAATTGCAATGCTCAGCGCATTGTCGCCCAGTGACGTCCGGGCGGTATCGCTCAGGGCGCCAATCAGCCCGAGTTTGGCCGCATCCTTGGCGGCGATTTTCCTGTGGTTCTTCACAACCCAGGCGATACAGGACTGGTCGGCCAGGAACTTTGCCAGCGAGTCCCTTGCCGCCTTGATGACCCGCTCATCCTTGTCAACCGTAATCACCTGCAGGATGAACTCCATCACCTCGGATGCGTATTTCATATCCGAGACGACCAGGCGCTCAAATAACTGGGTGTTTATGTAATCAATCGCCTTGAGCCGCTTGTCAACCGAATTGCTGTTATACAGGGTCAGATAACCGGAACGTTTTTCCGGCCATTCGGACTGGGTAATCGGCTTCGGAGCCGGCGGGCTCTGCGGCGACTGGTTGGCCGGACCGAGCCCCTGCGCCGGGACAAACAACGGCGCAAGAAAATATGACAGGATTATACTTGCCAGAAGAAGATATGTGCTTATAATATATTTTCTTGGCATAATATTGTGTAGCGTAGAGCATATAGCGTGTGGTAGAAATACTATACGCTATATGCACTATGCTATATACTCTATGTGCGGAGTCAATGAAAATATCTATTTCTATTTTCATCATTGCGCTGTTTTTTACCGGATGCAGGCAGACGCCGTCATTCACCAAGACGCACAAGCCAAAGGACTATGTCGGCTCAATATTCCGCGATGCGGGCGACCTGGTGCAGACACCGGTTCGATGGGATTCGTCGGACGCACAGACAGCCGGGATTGTGGGAAGCAGCGCCCTGGTGATAATGCAATTTGACCGCTCCATAAGGGACTTTTCCCAGGCACACCGCTCCGGCACAGCGGATTACCTGGCCGACCTTTCGGTCCCGTTCGGGACGCAACGCAATGTAATCAACGGCGCGGCCGGAACTTTTGCCCTGTCTTATGCCCTGGGCGACTACGAGATTGCCGACACGGCCTTTCTGGCATTGGAGGCAAACTTCTTTTCGCACTCCATTATGGGCACGATGAAAGGCACGACCAAACGCGTCCGGCCACACAGCACGGACGACCCTTTTGAATTCCACTTCTTTGACAAGCACCGGAATGAAGTCGGCTCGTCCGCCTTTCCGTCCGGCGATGTCACTACGGCATTCACCTGGGCCGCCGTGGTCTCGGAATCAACAGACAGCCCGACCATAGACGTGGTTTCATACGGACTGGCCGGGCTGGTGGCGATGCAACGGGTCTATTACAACGCCCACTGGACATCTGATGTCTTTGTCGGCGCAGTGGTCGGAATAACGGTCGGCACAAAGGTGGTCCGGATGAACCGGGGCGAACCATCCGACGACCTTTCGCTGACGCCCATTATTAACAACGATTTTGTTGGAATGGGGACATCAATAAGATTTTAATATCCTGAACAGAGAGGAATATTATATGAGTAACATAGTATTTGACGGGCAAAACGCCTTCAACCTCCTGAAACGGTTATCATTTCCCCGACTGGGCGGAACGCCTGAGGAAAAGAAGGCGGCCAATCTGCTCAAGCAATACCTGCGCTCTATCGGCCTGAAGCCAAAAGAGGAGACCTTCAGAATACAGACCTATAAAGACATCAACGCCTCGCTTGAGGTCCTGACGCCCTATCGCAAGAAATACGAGGCCGCGGTAATCGGCAACAGCGGTTCAACACCCGGCAAAGGAATCACAGCCGAGGTGGTCCATATCACCTCATCCGAGCCAAGCCACCTGAAGACAGCCCGGAATAAAATCGTGCTGACCTATAACGTCATAACCAAGTCAATGCACCAGCAACTGCGCCAGTATAAGACCAAGGCCATCATCAGGGTGCAAAATCCGGCGCCCCGATGCCCTGCGGGTTCGGGGCGCTCCGCATCCGAAAGCATCGGAGCGCCGGCCCTGATGCAACTCAAGCAGAACGAACTCTTTATCAAGGCGTACGGCCGCATTCCGTCCATTATGCTGAATTATGAAGACGGGCTGGAGATGGTGCATAAATCCGCCCGGACGGTCCGGGTTGTATTGAAGCAGAAGGAATTCCAGGCCACCTCGCGCAATGTTATTGCCACTATTCCGGGCACTGAACTGCCCAATGAGAAGATTATCATCTGCGGCCACTATGACAGCGTCAACAAATGCCCGGGCACAGTGGACAACGGCGGCGGCTCGGTTAGCATTGCCGAATTCGCCCGGCACTTTGCCCGGAATCCGGCCAAGCGGACCCTGATATTCATCTGGTTCGGAAGCGAGGAAATGGGCCTGAAAGGCAGTTGGGCATACACCAAACAGCACGCCAGGGAACTGGCCAAGCCCAGGCCGCCGATTTCTCTGAAGACCAAGACAGTAAAACTGGTCATCAACTTTGACGTGGCCGGCACGACCTTCGGCAACAACGGCACGGTCATCTGCGGACACGAGTCAATGTCCAACTTCGTGGACTCCTTTACCAGGGAAAAAGGACTGCCGGTGACTACCCATCACTCGGCCTATTCCAGCGACAACATCCCGTTCAACGAAAGAGGTATCCCATCCATCGCCCTTCATCGCTACAGCGGCGTCTACGGACACACCAAACTGGACGGAATCTACCTGGCCAGCCCTGAAGGACTCAAAGTGATGGGCCAGTTCGGCCTGGAACTTGTGGACCGGATTGCCAATGCGGTGGAGATACCGTTTGAACTCTCCATCCCCGAGGCGGATAAGAAGTTCACTTACGAGTATGTAGAGCGGGCCGACCCGTTTTACAAGAGACCTTAAGCGCTCTTGCGTCTCATCCGGCGGTAAAGAACATAGACCAAAAGCGCCACGGTCAGCCAGGGCGCAATGCTGATGAAGCCCACTATCAGCATCTCCAAAGACCAGAGCAGTCCCTTGATACTTCCCTTGAGCGTATCTTTAATGGTGGCTGACACTCCGCTTTCCTCTGTAACAATAGCCAGCGGGCTGTTGATGGTAAGTTCAATAATCGCCGGCTCTTTCCGGACCGGGGTCTGAAGATTGCTCTTGGGGTCAATGTCCTGGGCCTGTTGCCGCTCGTCCATTGCCGCATTCTTGACCTTGCCCAATCCTTTGAGGTTATCCACCACCGCCCTGAACCTATCAGGGTCAACCTGCAGAATCAGGACGGCGCTGATTCGGTCGCTGGAGCGGTTGATGGCGCCATTGAGGACCTTGGCCTGGGCCTCGGCCGCAATACTCTGCGCCTTAGAATAGGTGTTATCCACATCCGGCGTTTCAAGTATAACCTGCGAGCGCTTGGTCTGGACATACTCGCCGGCCGGCGGGATGATGGTCATCGTCACCAGTCCCCGCTCCTTGCGCACCGGCGTATTCTCGCCTACCGGCGCGCCATCGGACGAGGTCTGCTTCTGCGAGGCATTGAAGAGTTTCACCTCGCCCAGTCCCTTTAACTGGTCAAGGAGCGCCGTGAATTGTTCGGCATCCGAATATGCCTTGACGATTCCATTGAGCCGCCTGTCCTGGTTGGTGACATTGCCTTCTACTATCTGGCCTTTAAGCGCGTGGACTATTGCCTGCGCCTTCTGGTAGGCAATCTCCACGTCCGAAACGGCCAGGGTCAGGTTGGCGGACTGGGTCTGGACATACTCAAAGGGCTTGGCAAAATCCTTTTCCGTGATATCAAGGGTGATAGTGGCCAGGGCTGTGAGGTTGTCAAAATACTTGATTTCGCCCTGCAGACGCTCTATCTTCTCGCGAGTATTGGCCAGTTCCTTCTCCACCTCCAAGAGGTCCTTGATTTCGCCCTTTTTCTCGCTCATCAATTTTATAAGCCGCTCCTCCAATGCCCTTGAATTCTTGAGCCGCGCCAGAAGGTCAACATACTGTTTGGTGATATCCTCGCTGGTTACCTGCTGGTTCTTGAGTTCGCCCAAGGCGCGCAGTTTCAGAGTTACTGCATCAAACTTATCAGGCAGGACCCGGATGACAATCTGGCCCTTGACCTTGCCGTTGGGTAGTTTGGTATTGCCGGATGAGGCGATGTATCCCTTTTCCTCGGTCAGGATGGCGACTACCTTTTGGTAGGCGGCCTCAAAACTATCCACCTCAAAGGTAAGCGTGCCGGTCTTGACAATCTTGCGGTCAACATTAAGCGCTTCACCCACAGCCGGAGGCGGCGCAGGAAATATTCTCACTTCTGTGCCTGTCCAGACGGATGTATTTGCATTCTTTGCCTCAGACGCCTGAATCTGAATATCCAGGGCATCGTGTATATGACTTAACAAATCTCTCTTTCTTACCTCGTCTACAGGTGCCACGTCGCCGCGTATAATACCACTGTCTGCGACATATCCTTTTTCATCAGGATTATTATAGTATTGGATATTCCAATTATCCTTATCACTTGGTTTCACTACAGTTGCCGTTGAAGTATTGCCGTCATTCTGCACCCTGACATAATACTGCGTTGTCTGACCAGATGGCATATCAGTAACAGGTGCAGTGCTTGAGTTATAAATATTGTCTCCATAATATTCCTTTACTTCCACCTCAGACATATGAGGAATAAGCCCAAGCGCTCCGACCTGTTTTCTAACACCGTGTGCTTCAACTACGCCCACATAATTATCAATTGAATATCCTTTGTCCGATGGTGCCATACTCGTTGGCACCCGTGTCTTAGCATACCTGGTTGACATCAGGGTTGACGTCATCACAAACACCCCGACTGCAATAAGCACCAAGGCCGCGGCTGAAATATATGCCAGGCGCCTTAATGTAGCGCCGATATTCCTTCGTCTGGTTACGGCCTGGGTATGGATACGGAAGGCGTCAACCATCCGGCCTTCCAGTCCATCCGGCACCCGGTGCGGGATGAGCGCCTGCAAAACCCTCTCGCCAAACCGGCGCGCCTCGTCCAATGACTTCCGGCAGACATCGCAGATTGCCTTATGCGCCTCAAACTCGGCCAGTTCTGCGCCGGACAGCCCCTGAGCCAGATAGGTCTCAATCAGTTCCTCAAATTGCAGACAGTTGGTTGTAGTCATAACAATTACCTCCTCTTTCGCCACAAACCTGCCTGCCGGCAGGCAGGCAGGGACACCAAGACACAAAGAATTACTCTTTGGTCTCTGTGACTCTGTGGCTGATTGTTTGCCTGAGCATTTTCATCCCTCTATTGAGCAGGCCGCGCAGGGAGCCGTCTGTCAGCCCAAGCATATTTGATATCTTATTATAATCAAGTCCCTCCAGATAGCGCAGGGTCAGGGGCAGACGGTATCGCTCAGGCAACTGCCTCAAGGCGTTGTGCAACTGATTGCTCTTGTCGTCTGCTTCCACCCTTACGTTTTCGTCCTTGGCAATGTCTTCTATAACATCATCGTGTCGTGAACTCTTATTAATATGCCGGAGCGCCTGGTTGCGGGCAATAACCAGAAGCCAGTTCCTGAATTTATCCGGCTCGCGTAGGTTGACTAATGACTGCCAGCCGTTGATGAATGTCTCCTGCACCAGGTCCTCGGCCCATGAATGGTCCTGTATAATCCCGTAGATATACGACCAGACCAGCCGGGCATAGCGCCGGATTAGTTCCTCGTAGGACGACTGATTGCCCTTCTGCGCCTCTCTGACCAATACGCTATCGTCTATTGTCTCTGGCATATATGCTCTATATAATTAGATAATCGGGAACTGCATTCCGCACGCAAAATCCAAGAAAACTTCGTAACTTCTGCCACGAACCTGCCTGCCGGCAGGCAGGGGCACAAATACACCAAGAAACATATTGTAATATGCCTCTACAAATTACCCTTCGTGCCTTAGTGTCTTAGTGGCTAATCTTACACCTTCATGTTTCGCAAGGATTCGCCATACAGATTCAAAGCGTGCTTTACCTTTATACCGGCAATATTATTCGTAGACAATAAATATTCCATTTGCATCATACAGCCGGGGCAGTTGGTGACCACGTTGAGCGTGGAGCGTGAAGCGTGAAACGTATTAGCGTGCGCATTCTCCGCTCCACGCTCTACGCTCGCCACCCTTGCTTTGCCTATCAGGTCTGATAATTCCGGATACTTGAAAGTAAAGAGTCCCCCGCCGCCGCAGCAGATGTCCTCTATCTCCTTATAATCAGTCGTCGCCTTAAGGAATTCCCTGATAATCTCCGGAGCGCGGGTTCCGGCGGAGTGGCAGGGCTGGTGGTATGCCGTAGGCACTGAATAACGTAATGACGGAAGGACGGAAGAACAAGATGCCAAAAACTCCACTGCTTCCATTACCTTCTGATGGTCTGCCGGTCTGCTGGTCTGCCGGTCTCCAAAGTATTCTTCCTTAAGCATACGGTTACAAGTAGGACACACGGTTATGATAGTATCTGTCTTGAAGACCTCCCGATTTATCTTCATCAGACGTTGGGCGGACTGCTCGTCGCCGGACAACAATGCCGGCATACCGCAACAGACCTGTGCTTGGGGAATCACATAGGGAACCTTGAGTTGGTCCAGGATAGAAACCAGCGCTTGGATTATCTCGGGATAGATGTAGTTGGCGGCGCAGCCGATAAAGATGGACACCTTCGGTGAATTATTAATTATCCCTACGGGAGGCAATGCTCTGAATGATGAATTATGAATTTGCAAGGCGGAACGGTGAGCGAGGCGCGGAAGACGGCCAAAAAGATTGGTAAAATACAATGGTAAATGACGAACCGGGGCTGTGCCCTGGCGCAGTATCGGACTAACCCAGGACGAAAGATGCATTAGAATATCATACAGCCAACGATTTGGCAGGACCCAACGAAACGCAAAGCACAATAGAGGCGGCAGTCCTTTTTGCCTGCTCATTAACCGGCGCATTTCCTTGAATACATCAGAGGTGTTGACCTGCGACGGGCAATTCTCCTCGCATCTCCGGCACATCAGGCAGGTATCAAGGATTTCCTTAAGTTTACCAGTTGGACTGTTGGTCTGTTGGACTGCTTGAATAATCGCCAGACGGCCCCGGGCCACCAGGGTCTCATCCTTCAGGGCCAGAAAGACCGGGCAGACCGAGCGGCACTGGCCGCACTTGGCGCAACGGTCTAATTCATTTTGTAAATCAACAATATTCATACTTGCCACTAAGGCACGAAGACACTAAGAATTTCTTTGTGCCTTAATGTCTTTGTGGCTATCTTTTAACCGAATATTTTCCCGGGATTCAGGATATTCTTCGGGTCAAAGAGTTGTTTTATTCCCTTAAAGAGCGCAATCTCTTCCTGGCCCCATTCCAGCGGGAAATATTTGGCCTTGGTCAGCCCGATGCCGTGCTCGCCCGAAAGCGTGCCGCCTAATTCAATGGTTCTGGTAAATAACCGGTTCAGCGCTGAAGGAAGATTATTCTCGTGTTCTTTATCAGACACCAGGAAATTGACGTGGAAATTGCCATCGCCCAGATGCCCGAAGGTGGCAATGGGTATGCCGGAGGAACCTTCTATCTCTGCGATGACTTTAAGTATATCAGGGATAGCGCTCCTGGGCACGCAGATATCCTCGCTGACCTTTTGGGCGGTGATTGAGAACAGGGCCGCGGAGATGGCCTTGCGAATGGACCAGAGATAGGCGGCCTCTTTTTCGCTGATGGCCCGCTTGGACATAATCGGCCTGGCATCGTGCAGGAGTTTGCGGGTCTGGCCGGTGTGCTCGTCCACGTCATTGGGCGCGCCGTCCAGTTCAATCAGCAACATCGCCCGGGCGTCAGGCGGGACTTCCAACTCCGGCTTGTATTTATGCACGGATTTCAGGGACGTAGCATCCATATATTCCATAGCCCGGGGCAGGATGCCTTTATTCAACAAGTCAATGCTGAACCTGATGGCCTTATCGGGTTCGGCAAAGAATGCGGCGATGGTGGACTGTGCCAGGGGCCTGGGGATGAGTTTCAGGTTGATTTTGGTGAATACGCCGAGCGTGCCTTCAGAACCGATCATCAGGCGGGTCAGGTCATAGCCCGAAACCCTTTTCAATGTACCCTTGCCGGTGTGGATAATCCGGCCGTCAGCCAGGACCATTTCCAGTCCCAGGACATAGTCGCGGGTGGTGCCGTACTTGATACAGCGCAGGCCGCCGGCACCGGTGGCGACATTGCCGCCTATGGTGCAGAACTCGGCGCTGGCCGGGTCAGGTGGATAGAATAGATTCTGACGCTCCACCTCTCTTTGGAATTCAGCGACCACCACGCCCGGCTCAACCACGGCTGTCATATTGGCCGGATTGATTTCAATGATGCGATTCATTAAAGAGGTATCAAGGACGAACCCGCCTTTTATGGGCACGGCCGAGCCGGTCACAGACGATGCCGCGCCGCGGGAATAGACCGGAATGGCATTATCATAGGCGAATTTCAGAAACCCGGATATTTCTTTGGCATTGACTGGTTTGATTATGACATCAGGCAGCGACTGCCGGCGCGAGGCGTCATAAGACGAGGCAATCCGCTGTTCTACGGAATCAAAGACCCGCTTGGGGTCTAGGATATCCTTGAGTTGATTATAAACATCGTTTGACATGGTTTTATTATAGTCAATTATCTTTTGGGGAGCAAATAAAATCGGCGTGCCAATAATGCCCTATCGATGATTGATGATCTTTATCATCTGCTTATGTATCAATCCATTACTGGCCAATATCTCGCGATGTCTGAACAAATCATATTTTCCGCCCTTAAAATCGCTTATCTTCCCGCCTGCTTCAGTAACAATCAAGACACCGGCTGCGGTGTCCCATGGTTTGAGTTCCCGTTCCCAGAACCCGTCAAACCGTCCGGCAGCCAGATAACACAAATCAAGCGCGGCAGAGCCGGCCCGGCGCACGGCCTGGGCGGTCAGGCAGAATCTCTGGAAATTGAGGAAATTATCGCCCGGCTTCTGGCGGATGATATAAGGGAATCCGGTGCAGAGCAGACCCTGACCCAGGGTTCGGACCTTTGATACCTTCAGGCGTTTCCTATTAAGATATGCGCCTTTGCCTGTTGAGGCGTAGAACATCTCATCCAGATTGGGATTATAAACCACGCCCAGAACCGTCTCATCGCCGTAAACCAACGCAATAGAAACGCAATAAACCGGGAACTGGTGCGAGTAGTTGGTCGTTCCGTCCAAAGGGTCTATCACCCATGTAAAATCAGATTTGCCGACACAGTATCCGGCTGAATTGTTGTTGCAATACTGCTCTTCTGCCAGAATTTTATGGCCGGGGAATTTTCCGGTGATACTATTAATAATCAGTTTTTCAGACAGGCCATCGGCCCTGGTAACCAAATCAAGATGGGTGGACTTTATCTTAGAGCGCCTGAATGTGGGCTGGAGGGAATTAAGCAGTTGCCCGGCCCGGCGCGCGGTCTTGATGGCAAACGCTAAGACATCATTCATTATAATCTGTGTAATCTGTGGCCTATTCCGTGACCTCAATCTCTTTCTCAAACGACAGTTCGCCGAAAACCGCGCTCTTGGTCTTGACTTTGAACACAACAACACCCCGGTATCTTTCTATCGGACAACGGTAGGTAACCCAGTAAGGTATTGATTTCTGGACCAAGCCGGACATATCTTTCTGTATCCAGCGGTCCGTAAAAGGATTGCCGCGCTTATTGAGCGGCTTGTCGCCGGCCGGAGCGCCCTTGGGGCGGATATCCACATCAAAAGAGGTAACGCCCTCGTCAGCCAGGGCATAGCCGCCTTCGTCCTTGTATTCGTCCGGCGCATAGTATTCCTCGCCGAAAGAGCCGAGAATCTTCGGGAACTCGGTCTTGATAAACGGGCACTCCAGGTTTTTGCTGACATCCTCAGGGGGCTTAAGGGTGGCCGGCGGTATAACGATAATTTCCGTGCCACCCTTTTCGCAGTAGGCGCTAATCTCCAGTTTGAACGGAGCGCCCCACTTGGGCGCGACGGTCTTGCCGGCCTCAATCGTGGCAATGGGTTTTTCGCTGGTCCGGGCCCGGACCCGCGGGGTGAATATGGCCGAGACCAGGAAATACTCGCCTACCGGCAGGATATCATCGCCTTTGTTGCTCACCATAAAGAATGTATCCTCGCCCCGCCGGACCACAATGGACTGGGCCGCACCCTTGGGCGGCTTGAGATTCTTGACCATATTTATCTTGCCGGTCTCATCGGAATGCGGAACCAGGCGCAGTTTCATACCGGTGTATTTCGGGTTCTTCATATCGGTCGCGGTTATCTCCTCGGCGGTCCGGACCTCCACCTTATAGAACTTGCCCTTGACCCTGATAACCGAGGAAAACGGCGATGCCTCTTTGGAAGAACCGATGGCGATGGCGTCCTTACCGTAGTCGCCGTAGTAGCCGTTGGTATTATCGTCTATCAGGATAAAGGTCTCTACGGATGTTTTTGCAGTCATAAAGCAGGCGCGCTGGTAGGACCACATCGGCTCGTTGCCCGGGGTCTTGCCTGATATAAAGACCCGTATCTTGTAGTTCGCCTGCAGTTCGTTGGGGTATTTAATCTTGTAAGCGACGAACTGCTCCTTGCCCTTGATGTCGGTTTCGTATTCGTCGTCGCCGTCCACATCCAGCCGCGCCTTGCCCGGCTCGGCCGTGCACCTGAATCCCTTTTTATTCTCCGGGTTGGGAAGGGTAACATAGTTGTTGTTTATCTGGGTAAAAGTCGGTAAGGGCGTGGTAATCTTGGAAAGAATATTCCAATCGTCCGAATAAACCAGTTCGGCCTCAATGGCATCGGCATCCTCAGCCCCGTTAGAGTCGTCCGAATCGCCAGGTGAAGAAGTATTCGTTCCGTCATCTGTTGCATTGATAACGACTCTAACTGGGTCAGCCGGTTTATCGCCCGCCTGATTATCATCGGCCGGCTCATCAGTGGCGTTTGCGATTCCCATCAAGCAGGCGCAACTCAGAATGCTGATAAATATGATTTTAGATATGGCTGGCATAATCCCTCCAATTTATCCCCGACTTGCGTCGGGATAAGAGCCAGTAAGTCCCCCGAATGCCTTCGGGGTCCTAACTGGCTCTAAATTTCAATCCGATAGAACCGGTTCTTTTTGCCTATCTTAAGGACCTGGCCTGTCTTTACGGCGATTTCCGCATCCGGGTCGGTAATTTTTTCCCCATCAATGGTCACGCCGCCCTGGGTAATCAGGCGCCTGGCTTCGCTTGATGATTTTACCGCGCCGGAGATGCTGATAAGTTTCGGCAGATATACCTTGCCGTCCTTGAATGCCGCGGCATCCACCTTTAACTGCGCCATCTCGTCCGGCGCCTCCTTGCGCGAGAACACGGCCTCAAACTGCTCCGCGGCCTTATCCGCTTCTGCCTTGCCGTGATACTGGGCTGCGATTTCCTTGGCCAGCCGGACTTTGGCGTCCTTTGGATGCCCGGCTAGTAATTCCTTAACCTCTTTTGCCGGCACAGAAGTAAGCAGTGTAAAATACGCCTCCATCAACTTATCCGAAAGCGACATCACCTTGCCGTACATCTCGGACGCCGGCTCGTTCAGGCCGATATGATTGCCGTAGGACTTGCTCATCTTCTGCTCGCCGTCCAGGCCGACCAGAAGGGGCATTGTCATCACGACCTGCGGAACCATATTTGCCGACCTTTGCAGGTCCCGGCCGACCAGGAGATTGAATATCTGGTCCGTGCCGCCTAATTCTATGTCCGCGCGCACTGCCACCGAATCCTGGCCCTGCAGGAGCGGATAGAGGAATTCATGCAGGCCGATTGGCGTGCCTTGTTTGAGCCGGTTGCTGAAATCCTCACGCTCAATAAACCGCGCCACGGTCACCTCGGCGGCCAGGCGGATTACGTTCTCCATCGTCAGTTTGGCAAGCCAGCCGCTGTTATGGACAATCTCAAGGCGTTTTATGTCAAGAATCTTGCCGACCTGGTCCAGGTAGGTCCTGGCATTGCGCTCTATTTCCTGCGATGACAGTTGGGGGCGGGTCTTTTCACGGCCGGACGGGTCGCCGATAAGCGCGGTAAAATCGCCGATAATCAGCACGGCCTGGTGTCCCAGGT
>JBFMDM010000040.1:0-17872 GCA_040753835.1 Planctomycetota bacterium | reverse complement strand
GAACCTCGCCCTAATGGCAGGGATCTGCCTATGGCATAACGGTTAATTTCCCGCATCACATCATCCCGCCCATTCGTTGCCATTAGGTAAACTTAGCAACCCCTGACAAACCACATTCCTGTAAATCGGATGATATCCTACAGGATTATTATTGCCTAACCAGCACTAATCCCTGCCTGGAGCAGGCAGGCCGGACGCTATGAAACCCCGCACATAAAACAGCGGGAAATAACCAACCGGACATATACGGGTAAGCATGTAATTTTATGCAACAATACTATCACGGCTTATGCGCGGGGTGAAATTAATATTGACCTTTGTCTTTGGGCAGTATATAATAGCATTCTTATGAAGATACTGACTTATCCTAATCCAAAACTTAAGCGCAAGGCCGAGGCGGTTAAGGCATTCAACAAGGAACTGGCCAAAATCGCCAAGGAGATGTTCCAGTTTATGTATAAACTCAACGGCGTGGGCCTGGCCGCAACCCAAATCGGACTGCCTTATTGCCTGGCGGTCGTTAATCCTACCCGGCAGCCGGCTGGTGAAATCGTCCTGATTAACCCGCGCTTTACCAAGACCGGTCCGGGGACCGTCAACGAGGATGAGGGGTGCCTGAGCGTGCCGGGTCTGTCCGCCCGGGTAAAGCGGTTTGCCAACGTTACCTGCGAATACCAAAATCTCAAGGGCGAGAAGGTCGTTCTGGAGGCGCGCGAACTTCTGGCCCGCATCCTCCAGCACGAGATAGACCATCTCAACGGCATACTTTTTATTGACCGCCTGAGTGAGGACGAGCGAAAACTGCTGTTAAACAGGGGTTCCCAGAAGGCCAAAGATGAAATCAGCCCCTCTTAATCAGAAAGGGAAGGGCTGGGTTAAATTTCATAGAAACGAGGGGCTGGGTGAAAGTATATAATAATTTTAGCGCCGCCAGGCGGCTGAAGCGCCTGCCTGCGGCAAAGGCAGGTCCGGTCCTGACCTGGGGCGTATTTGACGGCGTGCATCGCGGGCACCAGACGCTTATCAACTCGGTTATCCAATGGGCCAAAAAGACCGGCTCGGATTCGCTGGTTATCACTTTCAACAACCATCCGGAGCGGGTGCTTAATATCCATAACGACCCGCTGTTCATCACCTCCCTGCAGCACCGCCTGGTGTTGCTGGAGAAATTAGGCGTGGATGCCGTGCTGGTGCTGGATTTCACCCGCAGGTTGAGCCGGTTGCCGGCTGAGGATTTTGTCAACCGGATGATTAAGACACTGAATCCGTCCGGCGTGGTGATGACAGACAATATCTCCTTCGGCCGGAACCGTTCGGGCAATATCAGGACGCTCAAGGAGATACTTTCTGCGCATAAGATACCCCTGAAGGTAATCAGGACGCTTAAATACAAGAACCGAGCGATCCCGTCATCCGTCGGGATAACTGCCCGTAATTCACTGCGTTCAAACGGGCAGATAATCAGCAGTAGTTTGATTCGCCAGGCCATAAAGGAGGGCGACCTTACGACGGCCGAGAAGATGCTGGGCCGGCCTGTGGCCATACTCGGCACGGTGGTGCACGGCGAAGGCCGTGGCAGGAAACTGGGTTTTCCGACCGCCAATCTTGACCCGCATCACGAGATACTGCCTCTGCGCGGGGTCTATATCGCCCGGGCCTTCTGCCAAAAGCACTGCCGCGATTTCAGCACACCCTTCAGGGCTTTGGTTAATGTCGGCGTCAAACCGACCTTTCACCCACGGCTAAAACATCCGATGGAGGATATAGAGGTCTTTCTGCTGGGCTATGACGCCAGGAAGCACGGCCCGCTTTACGGCAAGGATATACTGGTTGAAATCATAAGACGGTTGAGGGACGAGCGGAGATTCCCGTCTTCCCAAGCGCTGGTCAGCCAGATTCGCAAGGACCTGGACGCGGCGAAAAAATATAGATAATAAAACAAGGATATTAACAACGGGATTAAGCAGATTTAACTGATTTTGGTATTTCCGCTAAATCCGTTTAATCCTGTTGTTTTTTCTGCTGGCGAACCCCATTATATGCAATACGTTTTTCCATCTCGTTATATCGTCCATATTGATATGGACGCTTTTTTTGCCGCGGTGGAGCAGCGCGACCGGCCGGAACTGAAAGGCAGGCCGGTGATAATCGGCGCCGACCCCAAGGCCGGCCACGGCCGGGGTGTGGTTGCCACCTGCTCATACGAGGCGCGCCGGTTCGGCATACACTCGGTAATGCCTATCTCCATCGCTTATCGCAAATGTCCCAGGGCCGTATTCCTGCCCGTGGATATGGAAAAATACTGCGCTGTCTCCGAACAGGTATTCCGTCTCCTGGCCGACTTTACGCCTGACATAGAGCCGGTCAGCGTGGACGAGGCATTTCTTGATATCAGCCGCACGCACCGGCTTTTTAACGGGCCGCTTGAGACCTGTCGCCAAATTAAGGCGCGGATAAAGAAGGAGATTAATCTTACCGCTTCAGTCGGCTTGGCGCCGACCAAGATGGCCGCCAAAATCGCATCCGAACTTAAGAAACCGGACGGGCTGGTGGAGGTTCGGCCCGAACAACTCAGGGGGTTTCTCAATCCTCTCAACATCCGCAAGATATGGGGCTTGGGCGAAAAGAACCAGGCCATCCTTAACCGCGTCGGAATTGCCACCATCGGGCAGTTGGCCGCCTGCCGGCCTGAAAAGATTGTCCGGCTCCTGGGCGCCAACGGTTACCGCATCTGGCAGTTTGCCCGTGGCATAGACACCAGCGAGGTCCGGCCGGGCGGCGAGATAAAATCCGTCAGCAACGAGATAACCTTTGAGAAGGACACGGACGAGCGGGCGGTTATTGAGCGCGCCCTGATGCGCCTGAGCGAAAAGGTGGCCGGCCGGCTCAGGAAACACAACCTCAAAGCGCGCACCATCACCCTCAAGATACGGCTGACCGGGTTTGAGACCTATACGCGGGCGCAGACCCTGGATGCGGCCACTAATTTTGACAATGCGGTCTACGGGGCAATAAAGAAACTCCTGTCCGGATTTGACTGCCGGGGCAGGAAAATCCGACTGCTGGGCGTGAGGGCATCCAATTTCCGGGATGATGATATCCAGCCGGATTTATTCAACGCTGTCAAGCAGGCGGTTTGTAACGAGCCAGGCCGGGCCGAAAAACTCCACAATGCCATAGATGCCCTGAAGAATAAGTTCGGCGAGGACGCCATCTGCCGAGGCACATCACTGCGCGGGAGAGGCAGGGGCCGGGCATAATCCGGGGTCGGCGCAGTTACGCAATCCGGATTAGGATGTAACAGGGCTCGCTGTTGGTTTCGGGCGCCCGGACATTATGGTCTTAAGCCGGCTGACGTCCCTGAAGATGCCCATAATAACCGGCCGGCCGTCCAATTCAATGACATTGGTGGTTGTAAAGGCCGGGATAATCTGCCCGTCTTTCCTGAGGACCCGCACCGGGATAAAATCAAACTCTTTTCCGCCCATCACCCGGCGCTGGAAGCGGTTCTCGTAGTATTGGCGCTGTTTGGGCGGATGCAGTTTGGAGTGGTGCATGCCGATGATTTCCCGCTTGGTCCGGCCGAGGAGTTGTTCGGCCTTGCGGTTGCAGTCAATAATCTCGCCTGTTTTGATATCGGCCACGAGGATGGCATCCGAGGCGTTGCTGAAGAGTTTCCGGTAGCGCTGTTTGGATTCGCGCAGGAATTGCTGCATCTGCACGATTTCCCGGGCGTTCATCCGCTGTTTATTTTCCAGGTGGAATTTCCTTATCAGGTGGTAAATCCGCTCGGCCGGCACGCCCTTGGCCACCTCAAAGACCAGATGGTCGTTTATGCCCAGCAGTTTGGCCAAGTCAACCAGCCGCTCTATCCGGGGCACCGGATAGCGCATATTCTTGAACTCGGAAAAATTCTTGGTGTCCATATTCCAGCGCCGGGAAATGGCCGTGTCGGTGATTTTCTCGCCCAGGATTAAACGGATGAAGCGGTAAAGATTGGAAACCCGCTTAGAAGAACCTTTTCTCATACAATTAGATGCTCGCTTTCTTCTTCAGGTTATGCTCCCTATATATCGGAAAAAACCCCGGGTAAGTAAAGAGAAACGGCAAAAAATCTCCGGCGCTACAGTTGCGTCTCAGGACGAATCCGGCGACGTAAGAGGTCAATGAGATTCCTGGCCGGCTTGGGCAATGGCCGGCCGAAGCGGTCTTTGAGTTCGCGCTCTATGCCTGAGATTTCCCTGCCGCTTTCCGCCAGGGACAGCCGGCGGTAGATATTGAGCCGCCCTGTTTCGGACGGGATGTAGTCAGCCGGGATGTAGGCCTCGGTCTTTGGGTCAAGGTCCGGAATCCGCGGCTTTTCCGGGAATATCTCCGGTTCCGCTTCTGCAGTCGGGATTATTTCCCGTTCCGGGCCGGCCTGAGGTTTTCCGCCCTTGAGCCGCTTGACCGTTTGCTCTATGAGTTTGCAATAAAGTTCGTATCCGACCGCGGCAATGTGGCCGTGCTGTTCCTTGCCGAGGATATTGCCGATACCGCGGATTTCCATATCGCGCATCGCAATCTTGAATCCGGCGCCTAATTCGTTGAATTCCTCTATGGCCTTGAGCCGCTTGGCCGCGTCAGTCCCGATAACGTTGTGCTCCGGCACGATGAAATAGGCGTAGGCCTGGTGCTTGTATCTGCCTACCCGGCCCCGCAACTGGTGCAGGTCGCTCAGCCCGAAGTCGTCCGCATTGTTGATGAAGATGGTGTTGACGCGCGGGATGTCCAGTCCGGATTCAATGATATTGGTGGAGACCAGGATGTCGTATTTGCCGTCCACAAAGTCGCGCATCTTCTGCTCCAGTTCCGCGCCGGGCATCTGGCCGTGCGCAATCACAATGCGGTCGTTTACTTCCGGATAAATCCTCTTAAGCCGGTCCGCCACCCGCTCAATATCGTAGATGCGGTTATGGACGAAATATATCTGGCCCTTACGTTGGAGTTCCCGAATGATGGCCTCCTTGATTATGTTGCCGTCGAACCGGGCTACGATGGTCCGGATGGCCTGCCGGTCCCTGGGCGGAGTGGTCATTGTGGATATTTCCCTCAAGCCCGAGAGCGACAGGTGCAGGGTGCGCGGAATCGGCGTGGCCGAAAGGGTCAGGACATCCACGCTTGATTTTATCTTCTTAAAATATTCCTTGTGCTCCACGCCGAAGCGCTGTTCCTCGTCTATGACCACCAGGCCCAGGTTCTTGAATTTGATATCGCCCTGAATCAGTCGGTGCGTTCCGATGACGATATCCACCCTGCCTTCCGAGGCGCGTCGGGCGATATCCCTCTGCTCCGCGTCGCTCCTGAAGCGGCTGATGACTTCTATATTAATCGGGTAGTCGGCCATCCGTTCCGAGAAAGTCCGGAAATGCTGTTGGGATAGGATGGTAGTCGGCGCAATCACGGCCACCTGTTTTCCGGCCATACAGGCCTTGAACGCGGCCCGGATGGCCAGTTCGGTCTTGCCGTAGCCAACGTCGCCGCAAATCAGCCGGTCCATCGGCCTTGATGATTCCATATCATTTTTAAGCGCCACGGTAATAACGGCCTGGTCCGGCGTGTCCTCGTAGGGGAACGAACTCTCAAACTCGTTCTGCCATTCGGTATCCGGCGGATAGGCAAATCCCGGGTGCTTCATCCGGAGCGCCTGGATATAGAGCAGTTCCCTGGCCAGTTTCTGCACGGCTTTTTCCACCCGCTGGCGTCGGGCCAGCCAGTTAGCCGCGCCGAGTTTGTCCACCTTGATGGCCCGGCGCTCGCCGGCCCAGTATTTGCTTACCAGGCCTATCTGCGTAATCGGCACGTAGATGAGAGACCTGTCCTGGTATTCCAGGGCGAGGAATTCGGAATTGTAAATCCGCTTCAAGCCCAGATACCGGCCGATGCCGTGCGTGGCGTGGACCGCAAAATCGCCTTTCTGCAATTCCCAAAACGCCTCGCCTGCCCGACCCGTCCGAACGACATAGCCGGGCGGGCTGACCCGGCCAGGCGGGGCCGTCTGCGTCCTGGACGGCGCCACAGCCCGCGGCTGCCTGAGCAGTTTGTAGCGGTTGAATAACTCGCGGTGGCTGATGAACGTCTCTTCGGTGTCCTTGAAGTAGAAGCCCTCGTTAAGCCGGCCCTGAGAGAACCTGATTTTAGACATCGGCGAGAAGTTGTTGGAGGTTAGTATTTCCCTGAAATGAGATTCCTCGGCCTTGTTCTGCGAGACGATATGGATGGCCTTGGCCTTGCCGGCCAGGTCCTGTAGTTCCTTGATGATATTGGCGAAGCCCCCTCCGAATCGCTGGAGCGACTCAATGTTGAAATTTACGCCCACGTCAGACGGCACCGGCAGTTTATCAAGATAAAGCCGTCGGTATTTTTGTATCTTGCGCCGGAGCGGTTCGCTATCGCGGTCTCTGCGGAGTTCGCCATCCGGGTCAGGCCGGGCGTTCACGAGAACCAGCAGGGTATCCGCTGGGAAATAATCCAGTAGTGGGACTAATCTTTTGTTGCCCGGATGGAAGAGGTATTTTGCCAGGCAGAAGTCCGCGCTTTCCAGCGTCCTGATTGACAACTGGGTCTGCATATCAAAGAGCCGGATGGATTCTATGCGGTTGCCATCCCATTCAATGCGCAGAGGCGCAGTATTGCCAAATGGAAAGATATCCATAATCCCACCCCGGACGCTGATTTCGCCGATATCTCCGACTGAGTCAAGGGTCTTTTCGTATCCGCCTGAAAGGAGTTTTTCTATTAATCCGTTGCGTTTCATTGACTGCCCGGACCTGATTTGGATGACCGAATCTTCCAACTGTTTGGGTTCGGGGAAATCAGAAAGCAGGATGGGCTTGGGAACGATTGTGATTTTGTTGCCTTCAGCCATCAGGCGGTTCAGGAACAGAATTTTATCCTGGAATGCCTGGGGGTTGGATGAATCTTCATCAGAAGGCGCTATGAGTAATTCCGGTTCCGAACTGCCTGAGATGCCCAGAAAAACCGAGAGGTCATCCAGTGCGAAATCAGCCGCATCATCGTCTTCGGTGATGATAAGAATGTTCCGGTTAGCGGCCTGGTATATTTGCGCTACCAGGTGCAACGGCGCGCTACCCCAGAGCCCGCCCAGATGGGTTTCCTTATTTCTATCCAGGCCAGCAATAACGGATTTGAGAAGCATAATAAACTCCCCCTCAAATAAGAGGGGCCGGGGGTGTGTAATTCCAAAACTGACACACCCCTAAATCCTCTCTTCATAAAGGGGACTTAAAAAGATAATGAAAAACTAAGATGATTATAGCAGATTATAACCAGAAATGGAAGAAGTTTTTCCTTATGAATGCTATGTCTAAAAGAATGACGAAGTAATGCTCAGTGTATAATCCCCAGTTGTTCCAGAGCCATTTTGGCGGCCAGTTGCTCGGCCGACTTTTTGTCGTGTCCCACGCCCGGGCCGAATGATTGCCCTCCGTCGCCCTGCTCGCCTCGCCCGGCGCTCGCCTCGCTCCCGCGAGGGCGGAGCGGGGAGCCGGCTGGGGATTTGCCGGGCAAATAAACCATTACCTCAAATGTCGGCTTATGCTTTGGCCCGAACTGCCTGGTGACCCGGTAACTGGGCACCCGGGCGAACCGGCGCTGGCTGTAGTCCTGCAGGATGGCCTTGTAGTTGGAATGCAGGGCGGCTTCCTCGCCCGTTTCAATATCATCCGCAAAGAGTTTGGTGATGACCTTACCCGCTTCCTTGTATCCGCTCTCCAGGAAAATTGCCCCGAATACCGCCTCCATCGCATTGGCCAGGACCGAGACCGGCAGTGCGCTGCCCCTGATGCCCTTGCCCACGATAATCAGTTTGTCCAGCCCGATAGCCCGGCATTTCTGGGCCAGGGACTCGCGGCTGACCAGGTTTGACTTGATGACGCTCATCTTGCCCTCGTGCATCATCGGGAATTTGGCGTAGAGGATTTCTGAGATAACCAGCCCGAGCACGGCATCGCCCAGGAATTCCAGCCGCTCGTTGATATGGGGCATATTCGGCGGGGTTTTGGGCTCGTCGCCTTCATCCCGGGCCGAGGAGTGGGTCAGTGCCTGGTGGAGCAGTTCCTTTTTGCTGAAACCGTAGCCGAGGCATTTCTTGATGGCCTGGCGCAGTTCGCTCCTCAGGATGCTCTTCTTGTCTTTCTTCCAGAATAACATATTTTAATTACGGCTCGTCGGGCGGACCCCGTTAGAAAGACCCGCAATAAGTTTGACGAACAATCTAACGTTCTGGTCTTAAGCCCTGTACTTTCTAACGGGGCAGGCCTTCCCGCCACAATAATCCGTATTATTTATAATCGGAATATAAGCCGGCCGGGATAAGCAATTCCTGTAATTTTGCTTGTCTTTCGGCGGGTATTTTTATAAGCCATTGCCAGATATGAATATCCCGAAACCGGAATCGTTCAGGAGGTTTATGTTCTATTGCGGGCCGGTGCTGTTCACCACCGCAATGGGCCTGGGCACGAGCGAGGTTATTTTATACCCGCACCTGACAGCCAAATACGGCACGGGCTGGCTGGGCTGGATTGTCCTGGCCCTGTTTTTCCAGACGGTCTGGGGAATGGAACTGGCCCGCTGGGTCGTGGTCTCGGGCGAGCATGGGGTCAGGGCCAACGCCCGCATCATCTCCAGGCCGGGCGCGGCAATCCTCATCACCCTGATGATGTTCATCGGGCTGGTCATTCCGGTCTGGGCCACGGCCGCGGCCTCGGCGCTCTGGGAGGTCCTTAGGTTCCCGGCCGACATCAAAACCGCCACGGTATTCTGGGCCGTCGTCACCTTTGCCTTGGTCTTTGCCCTGATATTCTTTTCCCGCATTGCCCGCAAATGGGCCGAGATTATCGCATCGGCCAGTTTGATATTATCCTGGATAATCCTGGTGATTGCGGTCTTCTACGGGATTTCCGGCCAGACCGCCCGGAATATCGCGGACGGGCTGGTTAACTGGAATATCCCCTACGACATTGACATCTGGGTCTTCGGGTCCACCGTGGCCTGGGTCGGCACCGGCCCGGGACTGTTGTGGTACACCTACTGGATGCGCGATGCGGGCTGGGGTATGGCCAGATACGCCGAGCCCATACCGGGCTGGTTCGGAGAGTCAAAGGAATATAAGGCCGAGGGCGTATTACCTGATGATGACAGCCCGGAGAACGTTGCCAACCTGAAAACCTGGCTCAGGCGCTCGCACTGGACCATCTGGCTCGGATATTTCCTGGGCAGTTTGGTTACCATCCTGATATTCGTCGGGCTTTCCGATTCGCTGCTCAGGCCCAGAGGCCTCGTGCCCCAGGGCTTTGAGGTGGTCAGGCACCAGGCCCAGTTCTTCGTACCGGTCTGCGGCTCCATCGGATGCGCCCTGTTCCTGATGATGGCTTGGCTTTTGTTCTTTAATACCCAAATCGGGATGTCAGAATCGCTGGTCAGGCAGAACGCCGACGCCACCACAACCCTTTTCGGAATCAACATCAAGCGGTCGTATTTTATCTGGTGGGCCGTCTATCTGGCCATCTCATTCGGGCTGGTGATTCTGCTGGTCTATCGCAAGGACCTGACAATATTCAAGTATATCACCTATTCGGCAATGACCTCGGCCGTGGCGCTGGTGGTCTCTATGGCGGTTACCTTAATCGGGACCTTCACGCTTTATCGCAAACTCCCGCCCCGGATAAGAAAAGCGGCCAGCCCCTCGCCGGTCTGGAAATTCATCCTGGCGCTCGGCGTGGCCTATCACATCTTCTGGCTCGGCTGGGCCGCCATCTCCAAGATATAATCGTTATAAATCCAAAATAAAGTGGGCGGAAAAGGGTTGAGATTCGTTTATATATATGAAGAAAAGTAGTCAGTAGACAGGGAAAAATAATAAAGAGGAAGCCCGCCTTCGTCCCTCTGGCCTGCTTGCCGGTAGGCAGGGACTACGGCGAGGTCTAAGAGCCAGTAAGTCGCCCTGCAAGGACTCCTAACTGGCTCTAAGAAAAGGAGTGTTTTATGTCAAAGACAAATAAACAGCAGATGCAGGAGGCGCTCCGCTCCGACCATCTTAGGCGGGAGCGCCCCGCTTCAGCGGATAAGTGCGGGGCGAATATGGAACTGAATATGACCCCGATGATTGACGTCATATTCCAGTTGATGATTTTCTTTATGTGCTCTATCCATTTCAAGTCGCTGGAAGGCAAGCTGTATTCATATTTACCGAAGGAAAAAGGTAATGTTAAGCCAACAGAAGAGGAAATTCCTCCGCCACCGCCCATAGACGAGGTGCGCATTAAGCTGGCCTATGCCGAGTCATCGCCGCTTATGGCCCGGGTCAAGGTGGGCGAGATTAACTTTAATGACTGGGGTGCGCTGGAGCGGCATCTCAAGGACTTGGCGTCGGACCTGGTTACGCCGGACGGATTGAATGTGATACCGGTTAAGATAGATGCGGACGGCAACGTCCCGGCCCAGGCCGTGGTCAACGTGCTGGATATCTGCAAAAAAGCCGGAGTGCAAAAGACCGAGTTCGCGGCCAAGACCTCACCACGGCCGCCGCCGAGATAATAGTTAAAACATCCTCATCTGCAAAGGGCTCGGCTCTGCGACGTTATAGGTGGTTTTCTTGTCCTCCATGATAACGGGCGGCGGCGCTTTGTCATCCGACCCGCTGTCCGAACCGCCTGATTTGTCGTAATCCGGCTTGCCGAATATGGATATCTTGCCGAATACCCCGTCATAGCCCGGAATGATATTCAGTTTCTTCTCCCGCACCAGCCGCACCGCCTCGGCAATCCGCGGCTGGGCGAACGAATTCAGTTCCTCCAGCGGAATGTCCAGCAGGATATTGAATTCGTTCTTGCCCTGGGCCACGAGTTTGTGGTATTCCTCCTCAACCCGGTGGCTCGCCACAGTGGAACCCAGGGCATCCGCAATAATCTCCTCAAGCGGGATAAGGTATTTGTTCGGGATGGCATTGGGCGGAACGAAATTCTCAGGCCGGTCCGCCAGGTCCTCAACCCGGTGACAGACCCCGATGGTTAATTTCTTCTTGCAGACCGGGCAGAGGTCGTTGTTCTTCTTGCTTTCGGCCGGCGACAGGATGACATTGCAGGCCCGGTGCCCGTCGTAATGGTATTTGCCTTCTTCGGGAAAGAATTCTATGGTGTGGAGCAGTTTTTTACCGTCCTTAATCTTGAGCGTATTGACGATATCCGAATAGGAAAATTCGCAGTCAAAGACGTTTGCCTCGCGGCCGATTTTCCTGGGCGAATGCGCGTCCGAATTGGATATCAGCGTTATTTTGTCCAGGGCCGAGAGCCGCCAGTTCATCGGCGGGTCCGAGGACAGGCCCGTTTCTATGCAATGGATATTCTGGGCCTGGTCGCCGAAGCATTCCTCAATGGAATCAAATCCCGAGGCCGAGCCGAATACCGAAAACCAGGGCGTCCAGGCGTGCGCCGGCACGATAAAGCACTTGGGCGAGACGTCTAGAAGCAGTTTGACCATATCCTTGACCGGCGTGCCGAGGATAGGCCGGCCGTCCGAGGCGATATTGCCGAGCCGGGCCAGTTTGGAATTGATTTTACCGGCCGTCTCCAGGTCCGGCGCAAAGATAAGGATATGAATACGGTGGCTCTTGCCGTTTTGGCTGTAGATATGCGACGTCTCCGCGGTCAGGACGAATCGGGTGGGCGAGTCGCCCTTCTTCAGGCGGTACAGGCCCTCTTCGGCCGGCTTCAGGCGCAGGCGCAGTTCGGCGAAATAGTTCGGATGCGTGAAATCGCCGGTGCCCATCAGGTTTATGCCCTTAATGGCCGCCCAGCGCGCCAGGTTTTCCACGTCCATATCCTTGCTGGTCGCCCGGCTGTATTTGGAATGGACATGAAAGTCCGCTATAAATCGCATATAAAATAAAATAAGGCCCGGATAAAAATAGATATTGAGAATATACCAATAAAACTTTATTAAATCAAGAAGAAAATTATAATAATTAAAAATATTTTAGCGAGCCGGTTATGAAAAGCACCATTATATTTCTTGTTATCCTGTTTTTAATCGCGGTCGCCGGGATTGGCTGGGGCGTTTACGAGTTCCAGGATGCCCGCGGGATGAAGACATCCCAGACCGTGGCGCTGGTGAAGTCATATCTGGCGCGGCTGGCCGCTGAAAGGCGCGCCCGCAAGCCGAAACCCGTTCCTGAAACGCCGCTCGTTGCGGAAAAACCGCCTGAACTCCGCAGAGACCGCGATAGCGAACCCAAGCCCGAAGAGCCGCCCGAGGAGGCCGAACAGCCGGAAAAACCTCTTACCGCCGAGCCGACGGTTGTTACGCCGGTCGTGAAAACAACCGTCACGCCGACCGAGGAAGCGCCGGTTGCGCCGCCGAAAACAGAACTGCGCCGCGCGCCCAAGCCGGAAAAGCCCAAGGTCAAACCAGAGGCCCAGGACCTGGTTGACCAGGGCAATAAACATTACGACCAGGGTATCGTCCATCTCCAGAATACCTTTAAGAAGGACTCAACCTTTGACAAGGAGAACACCCTGGCCATAGAAAAATTCAGGCAGGCAATGGCCAAATACCTTGATGCCGAAAAGATAGACGGCGAGAGTTTGTGGCTCAGGAACCGCATCCGCGAGACCAACAGCAACATAGTCACCTGCCGCAAACAGGCCCGGCGGAAATAGTAACACAGATTACGCAGATAAACACGGATTACACAGATTTAACCGGGTTCAGCGGAAATAGGTTCTGCTTAATCAGTATAATCCGCTCAATCCGCTTACATTTATTTGGTTTTACTATGCAAAACGAAAAGGCAAAGACAGGGATATCGAACTCCGCAGAGACCGCGATAGCGAGCGCAGGCGCGGCCTTTGACGAAAAGTCCGTCATTGCCCGGGCGCAGAAGGGCAATAGGGACGCCTTTACCCTGATTGTCCGGCAATACCAGGACCGCTTGTATAATGTTATCCTCCGGATGGTCAATTCCGAGGAAGACGCCCTGGATGTCTGCCAGGATGTTTTTATCAAGGTGTTCGGAAGCATCGGGTCGTTTAAGGGCGATTCGTCTTTCCTGACCTATCTTTACCGGATTGCCTTTAACGAAAGCGTTATGTACAGGAACAAACGCAAGAGGATGATACCGGTTGATTTTAAGTGCAATCCGCATTGCGCTGTTAACGAGGCAATGGCCCGAAATAATGCCAATCACGTTGAAAACATCCAGGCCGAGGATTCCAATAAATATATCCGGCGGGTTCTGGATTCGCTGGAGCCGAAGGCAAAAGAGGTGGTCGTGCTGAACGACATTGAAGGACTCTCTTATGATGAGATTGGCAGAACGTTGGGTATTTCCGTTTCCCAGGTCCGGACCATTCTGGCCGATGCCCGCGCGGTCCTTAAGGAGAAACTGAAGGATTTTTTATAAATAATCGCAGATTTGCCCGGTTTGTTCATCTAATATATTGGGTATCCTTCGTCCCGGTGGCTTGCCTGCCGGTCAGGCAGGGACTTCGGAATACCCATTCCGTAGTCCCGCTTCAGCGGGACGTAGGATGGGGGTTGATGTTATGAAATGCGACGAAATCAGGACATTGTTGAATCCGTACGTGGACAACGAACTCCCAGGCGAAGAAGCCGGAGCGGTTAAAAGGCATCTTGAGGCCTGCCCGGCCTGCGCCAAAGAGGTTGCCGTCCTGAATAAGGTCAAGGCATTACTCTGCAAACTGCCGGCCTGTTCCGCGCCGGAAGCGCTTCTGGAAAGAGTGCAGGCAGGCCTGCCGCGCCCCGTTAGAAAGGATTCTGACGAAGGTTATACTAACGAAAGTATTAAAGATAATAAGGATGGTCTTTCTAACGGGGCGAGCCCTGCGGATTCTGAGACGCAGGGAACCGGCGTCTTGTGGCGCTATAGATGGCTATCCGGCTCCCTCGCCTCGGCCGCCGCGGTCCTCCTCGTGGTCTTTATCGTGATGACCCAGCCCAGGAAAAGCGATATTAAGATGCCGGATATAGCAACAGCGCCTGAAAAGGAATACGCGGAAAAGGCAAAGGCGAACCTGAAAATGGACAGCCCGACTGCAGACAGGTCTGAGGTGGCTGATTCGCTCCAGCCGCAGCCGATGCTCTACACCCAGCAGATAAACATCTCAGCGCGCGACGTCAATGCGGCCATAGACAAAATTTATTACGTGGCATCGCTGGACCTGGCTGTTGGAAGGGATGACGAGAAATCTTTCGGGAAGGCAGGAGGCGCGCCTGAAAAGGGGCGCGAATTGCCGAAGGTGACGGACGACAAGGACCTCCTGGCAAAGGCGCAGAACCGGCAGGCGATTGTGACCAATGTCGGGGCGCCTTACCGTGAGACCCGCTCGCAAGTCGGTCCGTCCTACAGCCAGAGCCGGGAAAAATCCGGACAGCATATCCTTAAGGTTGCCGTGCCCCTGAGCCAGAAGGATGAATTCATCCGCCGGCTCAAGGGCAATATTCCGGACCAGATGGTCTTTGCCGAGATGAAGTCCGGGCCGGGTGCAGAGCCGAAGAACCCGGCGCTTGATATGTTGGCCGAGGCCAACAAGGCGTCCGGCGTACTTGAGGAAAAAGAGGTCCGGACCGAATCGGCCAAAGAGACCGGCAAGGCCGGCGGCGGATATCAATACGACAAAATGGCCCGGGCCGGCGGAAGAAAAGAAATCTCCGGCAAACAGCCCGAAGAGAAAAAGCCAGAGACGCCGAAACTCGCGCCGCCCGCCTCGCCTCCACCGTCGCCTGCGTCTCCGGCAACTCCGGCAATCACGGCTCCGGCTCCGCCTGCCTCGCGTCCGGCCGAAGGACTTATCCAATCGCCTTCGGACAAGAAAAAAGAGCAATCAAAAGACTCCGAAAAACAGGAGGCGAAGGGCGGTATCCAAAACGAGGCCATCAGCCCAACCGCGCAGGTCAAGCCATCCGCTCGCCGAGGCGAGTCGCCTCTGGAGACAGATCCGAATCTACGGGGTGGCGAAGGACGGCAACAACCGGATGCGGAGACCACCGAGCCGACCGTGGAATTCATCATCGTCATAGAACAATCCGCGGCTGAGACGAAATAGGAACGGCTTTTGCACGGGGCGTAGGGATTGGTAAACCGATAGCATCCCTATTGATAAGACCCGGTACCCCTTATATACTATATAGCCCAATAAGTTCATAAGAGACGGCATCTGTATATATTTGAGATACCGCCTGATTACTCAACAAATACCACCCGATTAGTAATAAACCGGCACCCCTTATCATCTATATGGGACACTATGTTGATAAGAGCAGGCCTCTATAATGGCTTGAAATGCGGTATGTATAGATTAAACGGGCTATCCCTAATGGCTTAAGGGGTGGGGGATAGAAATGAGAGGGGGTGGGTATCTCCCCTCTGCCTGCATAAGGCACGATTTATCAAGGGGTTACGACCCACAACAGTATGATTTTTGAACGGGAGTCCCGTCAGAGAGGAGAGGCAAAAATGGTATTTGGGGAAGATAGCCGCTCGGCCAGTCCAGTGAGAATTTTTCAGAAAATATTTAAAAATACTTGACAATATCCTATAATATGCTATATTAGATTATAGATAATTAAAAATGATTATTACTTATAATTAGAAAGATGGGCATTATGACAAGCGAAATAATGACATTACAGGAAGTGGCTGATTATCTCAAGGTCAATAAGTTCACGATTTACCGGATGCTTAATGAAAAACAGATACCGGCCTTTAAGGTGCGCAGTGAATGGCGGTTCAAGAAAGAGGCGATAGACCAATGGATTGAAGAGCAGGGCGCTTCGGAGAGGGGGCGCCCTGCCCACTTTGAAATTCCGGTGGTCGGGCGGATAGCCGCCGGAACGCCCATCTTAGCCGAGGAGAACCGTGAGGGTACTATTACGATTGATAAAAACCTGGTGCGCAATCCGGATAACCTCTTTGCCCTGAAAGTCCAGGGCGAGAGTATGATTAACGCCGGAATAAATGACGGCGATATTATTCTGGTCCGGCAACAGCCCGTGGCGGAAAATGGCGAGATGGTTGCGGTGATAATTGACGGCGAGGCAACGGTCAAGCGGTTCTATAAAAAGGGAAATAAAATAATCCTGAAACCAGAGAACGAAAAGATGAAGCCGATTATCGTTGACCCTGCGGACAAGAATGTTAGAATTGTGGGAAAAGTAGAACGGGTGATAAAAAAAATATAGTTCTATGCGTATGAATGTAATTGATGTTTTTTGTGGATGCGGAGGCTTATCTGCAGGATTCCTTCAGGCCGGCTATAAAGTATCGTTGGGAATAGATAGCGACGAAGTTGCCACTAAAACGTTTAAGATGAATCATCATTATTCGGATGCCATTGCCGCCGATATTAATGTAATTAGTCCTAATGAAATTATTAGCAGGGCAGGAACCGCAAAAATAGATGTAGTCATCGGAGGTCCTCCGTGCCAGGGATTTTCATTGTCGGGGCCAAGAAATTTTGACGATCCGCGAAATAAACTTTATCTTTCTTTTATTAGATTAGTAGAAAAAGTAAAACCCAAAGCATTCTTAATAGAGAACGTTCCGGGAATAGTTAGTTTGTATGACGGGCAGATAAGAGAGCAAATCATTCAGAGATTTTCAGAATTAGGATATAGCGTTAATTATGCCCGGTTAACTGCGGCTGATTATGGGGTGCCTCAGATAAGAAACAGGGTGTTTTTTGTCGGCTTGCTGGATTCCCGGGAAAAATTCAATTTCCCAAAACCTGTTCTTGATAAAAAAAACTATATTACAACCGAAGAAGCTATTGGTGATTTACCGGGATTGAAAGGGAATGCAGGTAGCGACCCTTCTGATTATCCGAATAATAACTCGCTTACTGGGTATCAGAAATTATGCAGACGAAACTCAAGCCGGATTTACAATCATATTGCCACTAAACACGAAAAAATGACACAGCATATTATTTCCCTTGTGCCTGAGGGCGGTAATTATAAAAACCTTCCTGAAAAATATGCTAAATCACGAAATTTCCATATTGCCTGGACTAGATTCCATAGTAAAAAGCCGGCTCCTACAATAGACACCGGTCACCGGCACCATTTCCACTATTTGCATAATAGGGTCCCGACAGTCAGAGAATGCGCTAGGCTGCAGTCTTTCCCAGACACTTTTATTTTTTACGGGAACAAATCGCAACAATACAGACAGGTCGGCAATGCCGTTCCGCCTTTATTGGCAAAAACAGTTGCGGAAAAACTAAAGGAGTATTTATGAAATACCAAACCCCAAAACAGTACTTTTTTCACCTACACCATATTCGCCCAAGATTCAAGTTTGCTATAGAGCACGTTTTGATTTATATGGCTACGGAAATCTCAAAAATAGGAGAACAATTATCACCAAAATTCAAAGAATTAGTTATTGATTCAATTAGGAAATTTCCCGGTAATAACAGCAAAAGCCTTAAAACAATTAATAACTGGAGAACAGAGATTTCTTCGCTTTTTGGGTTTATCCAGAATATAAAAACGGAAAACAAATCAAGACCTGGCTTAAGAGCTATCGAGCTTGCCGAAAATCAGGATTTGATAAACTCGTTTAAAATATTTTTGTATTTTTTCCAGTATCCCGGCGGACACCTGAAAGCACAGGAAAACGCTAAAATTATCAAGCAGGGAATCAGGTTTAAACCAGCCCGGTTCATACTAAGAGCCCCTAACAAAATGAAAAGTTTGTAAGGAATTTTGCCGATATAAGGCATATGTAACCCCATTATTAAAGGAGGTGCATATGGCTAAAGAACTTGTTAGCGATGAATTATGGGTAGAGATT
>JBFMDM010000039.1:0-17999 GCA_040753835.1 Planctomycetota bacterium | reverse complement strand
AGGAAATAGAGAAATTAATCGATGGAAGTGGTTTATATACCAGTGAGCAGGCAATAAAGACAATCAATAAATGGAAATCTCATAAATAGTTCTATGCCGGTGATACCTACCTTTCTCTGTAATCCAATTATTACCTTTTTATATGGCACGGTTTTATCAATTCCAGATACCATTTTAACAGGATACCCCCATCCCCAGCACCCCGTATAGAGGAGTCCATCACCCCATATAGGTATGCTCAACTCCTCATATAGATATGCCCAACTCCCCGTATAGTCCTGCCCCACACCTCATATATGGGAGTCCTACTCCCCGCATAGGGGTGCCCCACACCCCCATAGAGGAGCCCAATCCCCCGTGTAGGAGAGCCCTATATACCCCCCCTTGGCGGAAAGAGTTCGTCCAAGGACGGAATGAGTTCGTCCAAGGACGGAATGAGTTCGTCCAAGGGCGGAAAGAATCCGTCCAAGGACGGAAAGATTCCGTCCAAGGGTCATTTATTTACGTAACCGCTTTAGATTTATTGCGTTATGGCAAAAAACTGGTGAAAAGAGGTGTTTTTTACGCTTCCACGACCACCGGGCATTTGGGCAGGGCCTGGAGGAACAATTTGCCGTAGTTCTTGGTCACCACCCGGTTGTCCAGGATGACGATAATGCCTTTGTCGGTCTTGGTCCGGATGAGCCGGCCGAATCCCTGCCGGAGTTTCAGGATGGCCTCGGGCAGGAAATAGTTCTTGAATGAGTCCACGCCGGCGCGCTCCATCTCCTCCATCCGCGCCTCGACCAAAGGTTCGCCGGGCACCGGGAAGGGGAGTTTGGTGATGATGATGTTTTCCAGGGCCTCACCCGGCACGTCCACGCCCTGCCAAAAACTGTCCGCGCCCAAGATGACCGAGCCGATGTTGCTCTTGAATTCCTCCAGCATCTGATGCCGCGGCATATCCCGTCCCTGCATATAGAGCGGGATGCCCTTGGCCATCAGGAGCGGATAAATCCGGTCGTGCACCCGGCGCATCAGGTCGTAACTGGTAAACAGGACAAAGGCCCGGCCCTGGCTCATCTGGAGGTATTTCATTATCTTCTCGCTGGCCACGGGTTCAAACTCGTCCTTGCGGTTCGGGTCAGGCGTGTTGGAAGTGATATAGACCTTGACCTGCTTCTGGTAATTAAAGGGCGAGTCAAGGATGATGTCCGCCGAATCCTCTATGCCCAGGGTTTCTTTAATGTAGGATAATCCATCCTTCTTAGAAGTGGATAACGTGGCGCTGGTGAATATGGCGGATTTGACCCTTTCGGGTAGCAGAATCTCCTTAATCAGGGTATTGACCTTTAGAGGCGCGCTCATCAACGTGACCTTGGGCTGTGCCCGACGATATTTTGCTAACTCTACCCAGTAGACCTCCTGGCCTTCTTCAGCGCCGGACTGCTTGATAAACTTTTCTATTATCTGGGCAAAGCCGAGCGTGCGTTTGATAAAGGCGTCCAGTTCGGTCTCGTCTACCTCTTTTAACTTCAACTTTCTTTTGGTCAGCGCTGACTTCAGTTCCTTGAGCGAGAAGTGGAGTTTCAGAAGAACCGGGCTGAGGGTGTTGGCGATAAAGTCCTTGTGCTTGACCCGTCCGTTCTCCGGCGCCTTGTGGTTGTGCCAGTATAATACCTGGTCAAAGAAGTTCAGGGCCGCCTCGTGCGTCTGTTCCACCAAGGTCTTGCATTCCTGCGCCTTGGTAATCTTATGAGGGATAAAATGCAGGAACCCGCCGCCCCCCGCCGGCTTCCCCGAATGCTTTCGGGGAGGCGAGCGCAGGGCGAGCCGTGCCAAAGGCGGGGACTTCTTCTTTTGCCCCCACAGGGAGTTGAGCAGGTAATTGACCTGATAGTTGGAGAGCTCAAGGCCGAGGTGTTTTTGGGCCACTGATTCCAGCCGGTGCGCCTCGTCAATCACCACGGTCTCGTAATTGGGCAGGAGGTTGACCTCATTCTCATAGCGCATCGCCGCGTCAATAATCAGGAGCGGGTGGTTGACCACGATGATATTGGCCAGCCAGAGTTGCGAGCGGGCCTTCTGGTAGAAACAGATGCCATAATGGCCGCATTTCTTGCCGGCGCAGTTATCGCTCTCGGCGCAGATTTTGTCCCAGACACCTCCAGACGGCACCCAGTCAAAGGATGATAAAGACCCATCCCAGAGCCGCTTTTTGTGCAGGGTCTGATTTATTACCATTTGCTGTATCTTGAGCAACTCCTCCCGCTCGGCCATCTGCTCAAACATCTCCATCTGGTGATGCATCGCCCGTTCCAGCCGGCGCTGGCAGATGTAATTGGAGCGACCCTTGGCTAAGACCGCGGTGAACTTATCAGGTAGGACTGATTGCAGGAACGGGATATCCTTATAGGCAATCTGTTCCTGAAGGTTGATGGTATTGGTGGAGACGATAACCGGCTTTTTGGTGGACAGCGACTGGTAGATGGCCGGGATGAGGTAGGCGAATGTCTTGCCGATGCCGGTGCCGGCTTCCACCACCAAATGGCGGTTTTTAGCGATGGCCTGGCAGATGCCTTCAAACATCTCCACCTGTTCAGGCCGGTATTCGTAGGCCGAGAATTTCTGGGCCAGCAGGCCCTTGGGCCCGAAGATGGCCTTGGTATCAAGCATAAATCAAATTCAGTAAGCCACAGATTGCACAGATTAAATACAAAATACTAACCACGAATGAACACGAATACGACGAATGACACGAATAATACTTTATAATGGAGGCCAGGAGAATTACTTGTTTTCCTTAGCCTGCCTTGCCTTCTCTATAAAAGGTCTTAATTCTTTTTCTTGAGAATGGTCGAGTTTTATAGATTGTTCCCAATCAGCGATGGCCTGATCAATCTTGTCATTTAGTTGATAGGCACGACCTCGATTATGATAAAAGTCCGCATCGTTTGGATTTAATTCAAGCGCCTTAGTTAAATTAGCAATAGCAATATCAATCTTATTCTCCTGTTGATAGGCAAGACCTCGATTATTATAATATTTTGCCTCGTTTGGATTCAATTTGATTGCTTTATTTAAATCAGCTAACGCTCTATCCGGTTTTTTCATAGCACAATAGATCGCTCCGCGGTTTCCGTATGCATCCGCTAGTTCCGGGTCTAACTCGATGGCCTTATTATAGTCGAGCAACGCTTTATCCATTTCATTTTTACTTTGATAGATGCTCCCGCGATTGTAATAAGCCATACCATAATCAGGCTTTAGTTCTATGAACTTGATATAGTCGGAGAGCGCACTGTCATAGTTGTTTTGTTTAACGTTGGCTGAGCCTCGGTTATAATACGCTGCAGCGTAATCAGGTTGGATTTCTATTGTCTTTGTGAAATCTTTGATGGCGCCACCGAAATCGTTTTGGTTGGCTTTTACTGTTCCGCGGCAATAATAAGCCTCAGCATAATCAGGTTTCAATTCTATAGCTTTATTTAAATCGTCGATAGCACCCGCAATGTTTCCTTTTAGGTATTTGACCCTACCGCGGTCACTATAAGGCAAGGCGTAATCAGGTTTAATCTCTATAGCTTTATTATATGCTAAAATTGCTTCGTCATGTCTTTCGTATCCTGCTAAGAGGCGACCATGTTGAAACCATGTTTCGGCTGATAATTCCTCTTTATTAGTGGAGCTGCATCCGATTATGATTAAACCACTTAATAGTATCAGAATAATTTTATTCATATCAGTTTAATCAGTTTTATCTGCTAAATCCGTTTACACTGAGCAGAGCGAATGTGCTTACGAGATTATATTTATCTGTTTATCTTCCACTCCAATGCCGTGGTTATCCGGGCGTTGATGTCCTCCAGATGCATCCGGGTCATCGCATCAAACTGCGCCTGGTTGATGCTGTTGATATAGTTCCTGATGGCCAGGAGGTCGTTATGGGCCAGGGCAATGGCGTCTGACGGATAGGTCCGGGAATCAGCCAGGTAAATGGATATTATCTTCTCCAGATGCGCCCTTTGCAAGGCCCGGCGGCAGGCATTGACGTTCTCGCCTTTGGGCACCTCGGTCCAGATGCCATCGCGCAGTCCGCTGAAGAGTTCCTCCAGCCCGAATCTCGGCTCGTCCTTCTTGTATTTGAGCGCCAGGTTGCTGAGCCGGCGCAGGACAGTCGGTTCATACATATAATTGAGGGCTGACTGCTGGATGGACAGGATAATGCCATAGAACTGGACGTCCAGCACCGGCGGGGTCAGGTCCGGCATCCGCTCGGTGCCGAGTTTGTTCAGGACCTCGCTGTCCGGCAGTGATTTCTCAGAGAGCGAGAAGATGTTGTTGACGATGAAATCCAGGGCCCGCTGTTGTTTCTGGACCGGTACCGGCTCAAATGGCGACCGGCCATCAGTATCGCCGATATGGTCCCGGTGGTGGTAAATCCCTGCGATAAACCTGGAGGCAATCACGGCGGCGATGGAGAACTCCTTGACGCCCTGGTTGAATACCCGGCGCATCTTTTGATAGCCCTCGCCCGGCTTGGAGAACTTTGGCTCTATCCGGTTCCAGAGTTCTTGGGCCAGTTCAATCCTCTGCGAGACGAATTCCAGCGGGTCGCTGCCCAGGTCCCAGACATTACAGGACGGGTCTATGCTTGACGGCGAATTATAGCGGCAGTCCTCGTCCGTGCCATAAGCCAGTTCAGGACGGCTGCAGCGGGCCGCGATGGCCTTGAGTTGCGCCAGTTCGTCTTCAGGCGCCTTGGCATTCAGCGGCTTGTAGGCGTATTCAATGGCCCAGCAGTCATACGGCCCGACAACCGAATGCCAGAACTCGCCCTGCTTGGTCTGGTCAATGGAGATATTGGCCGGGTTATAGTCCATAACAGATGAGGTCATTCCCTTTTCCGTAGTCAGCGCCTTGTTGTTGAGTTGCTCGGCTGAGAGCATCGTGCTGGCCTTAAAGTTGTGCCTCAGGCCCAGTGTATGCCCGACCTCGTGCGCAACCAGGTCAATCAGGTATTCATAGACAAACTGTTCGGCCTCTTTCTCCTTGCCTTCCAGGTATCCGCGCGCCTGCAGGAGCGAATAGGCGAACGAGGCCTGATAGGCCAGGCCATTGGCGTAAGTGCAGTATTTGTTGTCTTGGTTTGCAAGCGGGTTGATGACCTCCTCAAACTCCGTGTAATTGAATCGCGTCATATCCGCGCTGATGCGGATATCGGCCGCATAGAGTTGGCCGGTAAACGGGTCTTCGTGCGACGGGCCGACCGCATAACCAGAGCCGGGTCGGACCATCCAGCGGATGGTGTTATAGCGCACGTCTGCCGGGTCCCAGTCCGCATCGTCCGGCTGTTGATATACCACCACCGCATCCTTGAACCCGGCCTGCTCAAAGGCCTTGTTCCAGAGCAGGACGCCTTTCTTGATGGGCTCGCGGTATTCAATCGGAATGGTTTTTTCCAGCCAGAAGACAATCGGCTTCTTGGGCGCGGAAAGCGGCGCATTGGGGCTTGCCCCGTTAGAAGCGTCCATAGTGGGTGATATAGAACCATCAGATGTCTGATTATTACCGGAGTTATCGCTTCTAACGGGGTCTGCTTTTTCCAGGTTCCAGCGATTGATATAGCGGACCACAGGCGTCTCCGGTTTCATTGAGGAGTAATCCTGAAAGAGCGTGATAAAATGCCCGACCCGGTCGTCAGCCAGGCGGGGGACGTAATTATCCTTGGGCAATGCGGCGATGGAATAATAATACCTGATGAATAAACTCCTGTCCGGAATGGTCGGCGCTGAAAAGCCCTTGTTAGAGCGGAAGTGCATTGTGATTTCTATGTCCGTATTGGCCGGGAATGATTTGAGCGTAGAAAAGAAACTGTTGTCCCGGTCGAATGAGAAATCGGCCTTGGTGGCCTCGCTTAAATGATGCGCCAGGTTATAACGGTCAAACAGGAACAGGTCGTTGAGCGAGACCAGGATGGCCTTGGTTTCCGGATGCGGTTTGGAGAGTATAACCGACGATGAAATCATTGAGTCGCTCAGGCCCTTTTCTATGGCCCGGAAGACCGGCTTGTCGCGGTCGGCCCGGACCAGGACATTCTTATAGATTAACTGGATGCGCTTATTGATTTGCCTGAAAAAGAACGGGAAATTATCCTCCAGCGATGCCGCATCAAAGAAGGTGCCGTCGCCGGATTCCCGGGTAACCGAGCAGAGCATAATCTTATCCAGTTGCTCGGGTTTCAGTTCCAGGAACGCCTTGCCGTCCTTGGGATTGTGGTAGATGGTCAGCATCCCGGTGATGGGCCTGCACTCCTTGATAATCTCGGTAAAATCCTTCTCCTCGCCGTTCTTGTCATCTTTCTTGTCATCGTGCTTGGCGGTATTGGGCGAGGTTGAGGTGCAGCCGATAATCAGGAGGGCTAATATCAGTGTAATTGCGCCGGTGAATAATTTACTCATATTATAATTTCCTTTCTATGGAATCTGTTTACTCGCAGTATGAAGAATGAATTACTGCGAGTTATCCCGCTTTAGCGGGAGCAATCTGTGGTTACTGTTTCCTGAGTTTGGTCCAATATTCCATCCGTTTTCTTATTTCCTTCTCAAACCCGAAGTCGCCGGGCTGGTAATATTTAGCATCTTTGAGATTGTCCGGCAAGTAATCCTGCTTGACAAAGTGTTTGGGAAAATCGTGGGCGTATTTGTAATCCTTACCATAACCCTGTTCACCCATTAAATCAGTTACCGGATTGCGCAGGTGCAGAGGCACGGGCAGGGCAATGGTCTTCTTGACGTCCTCTTTGACCTTGTTATAAGCCGTATAGACCGAGTTGCTCTTGGGCGCGGTGGCCAGGTATATGGCGGCCTGGGCCAGGGCATTGTCGGATTCGGGCATGCCCACAAAATCCACGGCCTCCTTGGCCGCAATGGCCACCAGAAGCGCCTGCGGGTCGGCATTGCCGATGTCTTCAGAGGCAAAGCGCACCATCCGCCGGGCGATATAGAGCGGTTCTTCGCCTGATTCCAGCATCCGGCACAGCCAGTAAAGCGCCGCATCAGCGTCGCTGCCTCTCATGCTCTTGTGAAAGGCCGAAATCAGGTTGTAGTGTTCCTCGCCGGCCCGGTCGTATAACAGCACCTTTTTTTGGGCCGCCTGTTCTACGAGCGACTTGGTTATAATTCGTTCAGTTGCCTTGGCGGGCTTGCCCGCCGAAGCCCTGGCGTAGGCGGGGATGCTTGATGCGGCCAGTTCCAGCAGGTTCAGGGCAATCCGGGCATCGCCGTTGGCGATATTGACGATATATTTTTCCGCCTCGGCGTCTATCTTGATATTCAGATTTGCCAGGCCCCGTTCCTTGTCTGTCAGAGCGCTCTGGATGATTTTGATTATCTCGTCTGAAGTCAGCTGTTTAAGGACAAATACCCGGCAGCGGGAGAGCAGGGCGGAATTGAGTTCAAACGATGGGTTCTCGGTGGTGGCGCCGATGAGCGAGATGACGCCTTTTTCTACATAGGGCAGGAAGGCGTCCTGCTGTGCCTTATTGAAGCGGTGGATTTCATCAACAAACAGGATGGTCTTTTTATGGTGGTGTTTCTGGTTGTATTCGGCCCGCTCCATCACGGCTTTGATATCCTTGATGCCGGAAGTGACCGCGCTGAAGGTAATGAATTCCATCCCGCTGGCCCGGGCGATAATAAAGGCCAGGGTGGTCTTGCCCGAGCCGGGCGGGCCCCAGAAGACCAGAGAGGGCATCTGGCCCTTTGACTCCCTGATATTGGCAATGACCTTGCGCAGCGGCTTGTCGGGTGAGATGACATCTGACTGGCCTAGGAATTCCTCAAAGGTCCGCGGCCTCATCCGCTCGGCCAAAGGGGCGGCTACGTCCGATGCCTTTTCGGTCTTGTCAACGGTATTAAATAATTCGCTTTCGCGGTCACAGCTGTGTTCCATAGGTCCGTATAATACATACTAAAATGTCCGAATGTCAATTAATGCAGCTATAAGTTATCTGCTTATTTTGCTTGACCTCAGTGAATGTATTTGGTTTAATCACTAATCTGCTATATTTAATATAAGGAGCATTTTATATGATAGAGATGTTCAAGGAGTGGTACGATGCCCGGCATGAGTACGCCAGGGAGTGGAAAAAGAAGAATCCCAAGGGCAAGGTGATGGGTTATTTCTGCACCTATGTGCCTGAGGAAATCCTCTATGCGGCCGATGTCCTGCCGGTGCGCATCCTGGGCAGCCACGAGCCCCAGGACGTAACCGAGCCCCATATATTCGGGATGTATTGCCCGTTCTGCCGCGATTGCCTGGCTCAAGGGTTAAAGGGCCGTTATAATTATTTGGACGGCATTATGATTGCCCAATCGTGCCTGCATATCCGCCAGGCCTTTACCTCTTGGCAACTCCATATCCCGGTTCCATATAGTTATTACCTGCCGATGCCCAATAATCTCCAGACCAAACACGCGCGTCCTTACCTACGCGGCGAACTGGAGGCATTTAAGAAATCTATTGAGACCTGGACCGGCAAGAAGATTACGGACAAGGATTTGGACAAAGGCATTGAGATAATGAACCAGAGCCGCAGGTTGATGAGACAGGCCTACGAGACGCGCAAGGCCGATAATCCGCCGATGACCGGCCTAGAGGCGATGTATATGGCCGTATCCAACCAGATGATAGATAAACTGGAACACAGCCGGGCGCTGGAAGAGACACTCAAGATGCTGCCCAAGCGGAAACTAGATAGGGAAACCAGGGCCCGCTTGATGATTGTGGGCAGCGAGGATGACGATACGGAATTCATCAAGATGGTGGAATCGGTCGGCGCGACCATCGTTATTGACGACCACTGCACCGGCTCGCGTTATTTCTGGAACGAAGCCAAGCCGGAAACAGACCGGTTGCAGGCCATTGCCAAAAGATATATCGAGCGTCCGGCCTGCCCGAGCAAGGACTGGCCGGTCAGGACGCGTCTGGCGCATCTCCTGAAACTGGCCAAGGATTATCAGGTCCAGGGCGTGATTGTGATTCAGCAGAAGTTCTGCGACCCGCACGAACTGGATATCCCGGCCATTATCAAGATGTTCAAGGAGAACAATCTCCCGACCCTGTTCTTGGAATTTGACGTGACCGTGCCCATCGGGCCGTTCAAAACACGGGTTGAGGCGTTCCTTGAGATGATTTCGGAAGAAGCGTTGTTTTAATCTATAATCAAAGAAAGGTGTATTCTATGTCCAATCTCTATCCAACTGAGCAACTGAAGACCTGGAACAAGGCCAAGGAGATACGCGAGAACTATTACCGTGATTACGCGGACGCCAAGAAGAAGGGCGGGCTGAGATGGGCCGGCGGCGCGTGGTCGTTCGGGGCTATCCCGGCCGGATTGGGCGACGATGTCTATCCCATCACCGGCGAACCCTACGGCGCTTCCATCGCATGGAACAAGGAATTCGCCCTGGCCTGCCAGGAAGCCACTGAGAAAAAGGGCTATGCCCGGGACCTGTGCTCATATATGCGGAGTTATTGGGGTTCTATTATTCTTGATAAATACCTCTGGGGCGGTCCGTTCCCCAAGCCGGATTTTATGTGGCAGGACCATATCTGCTGCAGCCATTCCAAGTGGTACCAGGTGGCCAATGAACTGGAAGGCGGCAAGGTGCCGGTCTTTGAGATTGACGTGGCGGTCGGGCCTGAAGGCGAGGTCAATAAGAACCGGGTTGATTACGTGGTCGGCCAGATGATGGAAGGCATTGAATGGCTGGAAAAGGTTACCGGCCGGAAATACAACGACCAGAAACTGATAGAGGCGGTCTATAACGAATGCCGGGCCACCTCGGTCTGGGCTGAGATATGCGCGTTGAATAAGACCATTCCGGCCCCGCTGGATGAGAAGACGATGTATTCGTTATACGTCCTCGGCACGTTGATGAAACACAGTAAGGTGGTGGCTGATTATTATGAGGAATTGCTTGATGAGACCAAGGACCGGGTCAAGAGAGGCATTGCCGCTGTTCCCAACGAGCGGTGCCGTGTGATGAGCGATACCCAGCCGCCCTGGGCGTTCCTCAAGGTCTTCAGGTACCTGGAGAAATACGGCTGTGTCTCAGTCGGCTCTCTCTATACTTTCGGGTTAATCGGGCTGTGGGAGGTCAAGCCAGATGGAAGTTGGGGCGCCAAGACCACGCCCCATCAAAAGGGCATCAAGATAACCACGCGTGAACAGGCGCTGAGAATCCTGGCTGAATGGAATCTGGCCAAGCCCGAGTGGCAGCATTTCTATTCCCCGGCCCTGAAGAGCGATATGATGATACGGATTGCCAGGGAATGGAAACTCAACGGCGTGATGCTCCACTATAACCGCGGCTGCGAAGGCCTGAGTTTAGGTATTGCCGAGAACCGCCTGGCCCTACAGAAGGCCGGATACCCGGTAATGACCTTTGAAGGCAATATGGGCGACGAGCGCGAGTTTGACGAGACCCGGACTATGGCGCGCATTGACGCCTTTATGGAAACCCTGGACCTGAAGAAAATAGATTAATCTATGTGCTATTTACTGTCTACTGTCTACCTGCCCGACTCCAGAACGACACGGTCGTTCTGGCGGATTATCGTTCAGGCGGGCTGTTTACTGATAGTTGTCTTGTGCATTGGCTGTCCCAGCGCGCCTATGCGTCTGCCGTCTGATGAGGAAATGCGGCTGAACCGGGAAATCAAGACCATACTCCAGGCCAGCGAGCAGAGGGAAAAGGTGCCGCTGGAGTCCATCGTTTCTGAACTCGGTTTTATAGCGCCGATAGACGGCCGGGTGATGGAGAACCGGGGCGAGGATGGCGTGAGTTTCCGGGCAACCGAAGGTCAGCCGGTCCGGGCTGTCAAGAGCGGCATGGTGACCTTTGTCTCGGATGAGATGACCGGCTATGGCAAGGTAGTCACAATAAAGCACTCAGACGGATTCTTGTCATTCTACGGATATAATTCAGAGATTCTGGTCAAGGTGGACCATGTGGTCAAGCAGGGTGACGTCATTGCCCGGGCCGGTAAGAGCGGCCGGGCAACGCGACCGCAACTTTACTTCAGATTATTCAAAGGCGAAACCGCAGTCAACCCGATGCGTTATCTGCCATAACTATGCCGATATACGAATATCAATGCCGGAAGTGCGAGAAGGTGTTTGAGGCGCTGATTCGCTCGGATAAGGACGTTACCGCGCTTTGCTGTCCGCATTGCCAGGGCAAGAAGGTGAATAAACTCTTCTCCACCTTTGCTACTAATTCGGATAGATTCGCCGGGCTCACTACAAGCCAGCGGAGCAGTTTCTCAATGCCCGTTTCTTCGTCTAAGTCAGGATGTTCGTCCTGCTCCAGTGGGTCTTGTACAACATGTAAATAATATTCAGAGGTGAGAAATGAAGCAACTCTGGGCGCCGTGGCGCTGTACTTACATCAACGTCAAGCCGGGACATAAGAAAAGGTGTTTCCTATGCACGGCGCTTAAATCCATCAATGACCGCAAGCATCTCCTGGTCAAGCGGGGCCGGAAGTGCTTCGTGATGATGAACCTCTTTCCCTATAACTCCGGGCATCTCCTGATTTGCCCCAAGGCGCATAAGGCAAATTTGGAAGACCTTACCCCAGAAGAGACGAAGGAATTATTAGACCTGGCTATAGAGATGAAGAAGGCATTGACCAAGGTCTTAAAACCAGAGGGGTTTAACCTGGGATTCAATATCGGCGCAGTGGCCGGGGCCGGATTGGTCGGACATCTGCATCTTCATCTGGTGCCGCGTTGGGGAGGGGATGCCAATTTTATGCCGGTTATATCGGGGACCAAGGTCATTTCCCAGTCGCTGGAGCAGTTGTATAGGAAGTTACACGAGGTTACTTGAGGTTACATCAGGTTACATGATGTTGCCGCGACATATCAACATATTTTCCCCAAAATGCTTGACATTTCAATCGTGTTTATATAACCTGACAAGTTCTCATATAGCGTTTGTGAGTTATTAAGGAGTTACTAAAATGACAATCAAGAGCGACAATAACAGGACTATTCTGCTAAAGAAGGAAGAGGTCAAGCCGCAGTGGTATGTGGTTGACGCTTCCGATAAGATACTGGGCCGGATGGCCACCAAGATAGCCACGGTGCTGCTAGGCAAGGACAAGCCGACCTACACGCCTTACGTGGACAGCGGCAATTTCGTGGTGGTAATCAACGCCGAGAAGATTAAACTAACCGGCAAGAAGCCGCTGGAAAAAGTTTACCAGCGATATACCGGCTATTCCAACGGCCTGAAGCATACGCCCATAGCCACGGTACTGGCCAAGACGCCGGAAAAGGTGGTTTACCTGGCCGTCAAAAGGATGCTTCCGGCAAACCGCCTGACCAAGGGTTTGATAACCAAACTCAAGGTTTACGCCGGACCAAAACATCCGCATCAAGCGCAAAATCCGAAAGTATTGGAGGTATAAGCCCTTTACCCCGTTAGAGATATGTGTATAATCAATCTCTAACGGGGCGGGGAGATGCGTTAAATAACTTTAGAGTTATTACGAATATACAAAATATTAATAATGATTGGAGATACTAAGTGTTAGGCGACGGTCATCCCGAACGCTTTCGGGAAGACCTATCTCTAACGGGGTAAATCTACTATGACAGAACCGTTTTTCTACCGAGCCACCGGACGCAGAAAGACCGCAACCGCCCAAGTCATCCTCAAGAAGGGGACGGGCAAAATCACCGTAAACAGCATTGATTACGACAAGTATTTCCTGGTTCCCGAGGAACGCAATGCCGTATTGACACCCTTGCAGAATCTGAAGATGCTCGGGCGTTATGACGTCACGGCCGAGGTGGAGGGCGGCGGGAAACACGGCCAGGCCGAGGCGTTCCGGCTGGGTCTGTCGCGCGCCTTGAAACTGGCCCACAGCACTTCTCTACCGCAACTGCGCAAGGCCGGGCTCCTGACCCGCGACCAGCGAATGAAGGAACGCAAGAAATACGGCCAGAAGGGCGCCCGCAGACGGTTCCAGTATTCCAAACGTTAATTCCTTGATGACAGATAGTGCGAGCCCAATGATACTTTGATGTTACAATGTAAGTATCAGAAAAGGAGGGATGCTATGTCAATCCTGAAGTGTAAGCAAGCCAAAAGGAACACATCTAAATATCTTTGGATTATAGGAACGGTATTATTGCTCTATCTTATTAATCCATTCTATCTCCTGGCGGATGACGGCGTGGTTGTCGTTTCCAAGTACGAAAACTGTGTCCAAAATAGTGTAATACGACTAGAATAAGAGACATCAGGTTTCGTTAGGGGTATACAAATATAAAAGATATTCATTGGAGGTATGAGCATGTTCAAACATTTGCATATTCTAAACGTCCTGAAAATAGCATTGGTTGTTTTGATACCGGCTACTCTTTCTCTTGGCTGGGAAAGCGGTAGCAGCGGTAATAAATATTCAGTGAGAGCTATTGCAATAGAGAATACGTTTGCTATTAAAAGTGATGGTACACTCTGGGCTTGGGGCCATAACTATTTTGGCCAATTAGGACTGGGCGACACAATTGATAGAAATATGCCAACCCAGATTACAGATACAAATTGGTCAAATACTAAAAATGGTCTTATGCATACCGTTGCTCTCAAAACCGACAGTACACTATGGACTTGGGGCAGTAATGAGTCGGGACAATTGGGTGACGGAACAACAACAAATAGGAATATACCGAATCAAATTACAGGTACAAATTGGTCGGTCATTGCAAGTGGGTGGTACCACACCATTGCCTTAAAATCTGCTGGAACACTTTGGGCATGGGGAAATAATGACTATAACCAATTAGGTGATGGAACAACCATAAGTAAAACATTGCCAACACAAATTGGAACAGATACTAACTGGTCTGCCATTTCTTCCGGCAGTTATCACACGATTGCCCTAAAGACCAACGGGACACTCTGGGCTTGGGGATATAACGTCTATGGTCAATTAGGAGATGGCACAAATACAAACAAGATAAGCCCAACCCAGGTTGGGACAGATACAAACTGGTTGGCTATATCGGCTGGCAGTAATCATTCAATTGCGCTTAAAACAGATGGCACGCTTTGGGTTTGGGGAAGTAACGCTTCATATCAACTTGGTAATGGAACAAATGTCAACGAAATAAACCCAATCCAAGTTGGAACAGATACAAACTGGTTAGTTATTGTCGGAGGCGGTGATTACACTGTCGCAATAAAAACCAATGGCACGCTCTGGGGTTGGGGAAATAATTCACTTGGTCAATTAGGTGATGGAACTGAAGGATATTATCTATACAATAAGGGAAGAAAAAGTGGTTGGGGTTGTGCAGTGAAAAAAGAAGAAAATAAAACTTTCGTTCCCAAGTATATTTATGTTCCAACCAAAATTGGAACCGATACGAACTGGTTGGTTGTATCATCCGGTTATTATCATACAGTCGCGCTCAAAACCGATGGCACACTCTGGGCGTGGGGAGATAATAGTGCTGGCCAATTGGGTGACGGTACAAATATCAATAGATTAACTCCAACTAAAATCGGGATGGATACCAACTGGTCTAAGATATCCACAAAGTAATCACTGACATCGTGGAACATAAATTATCTCTGATGGGGTTAATCTGAGGATAATCTGGGGACACAAACTAATTATGATAAGTGATGACACCGCTCAATTGATAAGTAAACATCGTTTCCTATACCTATGATTAACGCTGATATAATCAACAACCTGCCTGCTCCGCGGATAATGGTAATCGGCGATTTCCTTCTGGACCGGTATGTCTGGGGTAAGGTGGAACGCATTTCTCCAGAGGCGCCGGTTCAGATACTAAAAGTCCGGAATGATAATGACTATAGGTTAGGTGGAGCGGCTAATGTAGCTCATAATCTGCTGACTTTAGGTGCTAAAGTTACGGTTTTAGGTGTTGCCGGTAAGGATAAAGGCGGGCAGGAACTTCGTGCACAACTTAGGAAGCATAAACTTGATTGTGCCTGTATTATCACGGATAAAACATATATCACGCCCATAAAAGAACGGATGATGGATGGTGAGCATGACCAGCAAATCATTCGGGTGGATAGAGAAAGACAAAATCAGGAATATTCTATTTCGCATTCTACCGAAAAGAAACTTATGCGGTCTTTCGCACGCAATGTCCGGTCTGCGGATGCGGTGGTTATTTCTGACTATGACAAGGGCACGTTAACGCCGGCTTTGCTCAAGAATCTTATCCAACTCTGCCGTAAATACCATAAACAGGTATTAGTTGGCCCTAAAGGAAGTGACTTTAGTAAGTATAAAGGTGCAACAGCAATTATTCCAAACCGTTCTGAAGCACAAATCGCTACAGGTGAAGAAATAAAAGATGATAAAACCAAGAGGCGGGCGGCTCAAAAACTCCTGAAAAACCTTAATCTTGATTTCATCGTAATTACTCTTGGGCCAGATGGACTTTATTTGTTGGATAAAAACAATGTGTCTGCTTCTGATTTAGCCAAGCATCACGAAGTCTATGACGTCACCGGCGCCGGTGATACGGTCCTGGCTACTTTGGGGATGGCCTTTGCCTCTAAATTATCATTCCAGGATTCCCTGCACCTGGCCAACTTAGCGGCCGGCGTGGTGGTCAGCAAGGTGGGCACGGCCACGGTTACCAGGGAAGAGATTATTGAGCATCATTATCTAAAATCAGAGCACGAGAATATTCGGGCCGAGCATAAATTAAAGACCGCCAAGGAATTGGTCAGTATCCTAGCACAGAAAAGGGTAGGCAAGAAGGTCGTGTTCACCAACGGCTGTTTTGACCTGTTCCATCCGGGGCACATCCGGACCCTGGAATTCGCCCGTGCCCAGGGTGATATCCTGGTGGTGGGCTTGAATTCTGACAAATCCGTGCGGCTTATCAAGGGCAGGTCGCGTCCCATACTCAAACAGTCAGACCGTATCAAGGTGCTCTCGGCCTTCTCGGCTGTGGATTATATCGTGCCATTTGACCAAGCCACGCCGCTGGAACTGATACGGAAATTTAAGCCGGATGTTCTGGTCAAGGGTGCGGACTGGGAGAAGGACGGGATTGTCGGCGCTGATGTGGTAAGAAGTTACGGCGGCCGCATCGCACGCGTGCCGCTGGTACCAGCCATTTCAACTACTGAAATTATAAGGAAGATAAAGACAACTCTATAACATCTTATCTATCAACGCAGCAATCTCTTCGGTAGAACGATACTTGATTTCATCATCGGAATTTCCTAAGACCATCACGTCAAACTTACCGAATCGTTCAAGACAGCCGGCATTGTATAAGACATAACATCCTTTGCCTGTATTTATATCGTAGAGTTTACCATCAAAAATACGCATAAGGGCCTGGAATCCTGCACCCACCAGCCGTTTATCCGTATAATCACGGGCCAGATACTTAAACTGGCCTTTATTATTAAAGACCCGTTTATATAAGGTCATCGGCAGTGATGTCCCGCCCCAGCGTCCGTTACATTCCACGAATTCCAATCGGGCATCAGATAGCGTTTTGCCGTGAATAATCGTATCAAAGGAGCACCTGCCCACATAGCCCAATTCCTGTAGGAATATTCCGAGCAAGAGTGTCTTCTCGGTCAGTTCTGTCTTTAGTTGCTCTGGGAGAGATGCGAGCTTACTGCCTGCAAACACCTTGGTGTCGCCTTCCAGCAACTGCTCAAATATTCCTTCTACGATTGGTTCGCCTTGCCCGTGCGGTGGAATCCATAGATGTGACGAGGGCGAGGCCAGGATATCATTATACCAGTGGACGATACAGATGGGCTCCTTGTGATTCCAGTTGATAGTCCAGAGTTTTGCCTTGACGAGATTATTGAATTCCGTTGCCGTCAGTTTCCTCAAGGAGGCGCTTTCAAAGACGATGTTGCCCATTGCCGAGGCGTAGTTGCGCATCTTGAGTGCTACGGCCGGGTATAAATCAGCCATCCCTTTCAGGCGGGCAAGAACTTCATCTTCGGTATAGGCAATCTCGGTTTCCACAAGGCAATCATCACCGAGGAGCGTCTTGACTATTCCGGTAAATTCGACCTTATCGTTGATTAGTTCTGTTACTTCGGGCAGGGGAGCGATCATCCTTACCTCACCCGATTTCAGCCGGTTAAGTTCCCGCGCCAGTTGCCAGATATCGGTTGAGCCGATAAAAGGGTGAACCGTGATTCCGCCGGCTGAACGGGCCTGGACGGCTATTCGGTTCAGCAGTGATGAGTCCTTGAGTAGATTTCTGGTTATGAATAGAGGGTGATAGCCGTGGTTACTGACCACCGCCAGGGTCGGCGCACCCAGTCCGAGGTATTTACGGTTGTAGTCCTCATAACTTTCCTCAAGCGGATGGGTCAGGGCAACAAGGTCGCCGTTACCGGCCCTGAGCCGGGCCCGTTGCTGGTAATATTCTATTCCGGCAATATCATCAAGATTGGGAATCATCCCCAGGTCGTCTATGTATAAAGTGGGATAACCGTTTTTCCCGCCTTTGTACTGATATTTTAACCATTCATTTCCGGCAACAGTCCAGCCCTTTGCTTGAATGGTCTGCGATGCCAAGGCACGGGCTTTCTGGCAGTCCGATTTAAGGTCGTTTCTCATGCGACACTCGCCTCCAGGACCAGAGGACTGCCTTTAACTTCTCTTGCCAGCATTGTATAGAATTCATCAAAGTGTCTTCTTAATTTACGAGATAATTCCTTATTGGATATTGCTCTCTGGTAATACTCATCAAAGAGGAATGATGAGAGTTCCTTTGGGTCATTGCCGGTGGTCAGGTCTATCCTGTAACGGAGGAATTCAATCAACCTTTCATAATAATTAAGCAGGGCCATCTCATTCGTTCCTGTTTTCTGCCATAATGTTAGAAGAGTGGTCTTGATGAAATCATAGTAGTGGAACAAACTGATATAGAAACCCAATTCCTTGGCCGTGAGATAGTCCTTTCGG
>JBFMDM010000038.1:0-18094 GCA_040753835.1 Planctomycetota bacterium | reverse complement strand
GCGGCGGAAGATTTCTCCTTCAGCGGTGTAATCGGCTCGGTCCCCTTGACCATTTCCGGCGTAATCACGTAATTACCCTGCTTCTCGCAAGACGGCAGTTCAAACATCGTATCCAGGAGGAGTTGCTCAATAATGGCCCTCAATGCCCGTGCGCCGGTCTTCTTGGCCAGCGCTTTCCTGGATATCGCCTCCAGCGCCCCGCGGGTGAACTCCAGCCGGGAATTCTCAATCTGGAAGAATGTCTGGTATTGCCTGAGCAGCGCATTGCGCGGCTCGGTCAGGACCTTTATCATCGCCTCCAGGTCAAGCGGTTTGACCACGCAGGTAACCGGGAAACGGCCGATGAATTCAGGAATCATCCCGAATTCCATCAGGTCTTCGGGCTCAATGTGCTCCAGGATTTCGCCTAAGCCGAGTTCGTCAAGGTCTTTTGATTCAGCGTCAAAGCCGATTTGCTTTCTTCCGATGCGCCGGGATACGGAATTTTCTATGCCGTCAAAGGTGCCGCCGGCGATGAAGAGGATATGCCGGGTATCAATCTGGATGTATTCCTGTTCTGGATGCTTGCGCCCTCCTTGCGGAGGGACATTGGAAAGCGTGCCTTCCAGCATCTTGAGCAGTCCCTGCTGGACGCCTTCGCCAGAGACATCGCGGGTGATGGAGGGATTGTTGTGGGTGCGCGCAATCTTGTCTATCTCGTCTATGTAGATAATGCCGCGCTCGGCTTTTGTCAGGTCAAAGTCCGCGGCCCGGATAAGCCGCAACAGCAGGTTCTCAACGTCCTCGCCCACATAACCGGCCTCGGTCAGGGTCGTGGCGTCTCCGATGGCGAACGGAACATCAAGAATCTTGGCCAGGGTCTGGGCAATCAGGGTCTTGCCGCAGCCGGTCGGGCCGATGAGAAGAATATTACTCTTCTCCAGTTCCACGTCCTTGTGCACCGGATTGAGGATGCGCTTGTAGTGATGGTTGACCGCAACCGAAACGACCTTTTTGGTCCGGTCCTGGCCGACCACGTATTCGTCCAGTTTCTTTTTGATTTCAGCCGGCGCGGGAAGTTTCTTGAGCAGTTCTTCCCTCTGGAACGGCTCGCGACGCCCGGTCCTGGCCTGCTTGCCGTTCATCTGGACGCAGACCGAGACGCAATCAGAACAAATAGTGGTGCCGGTCGGCCCCTGGATAAGAGTGGACGGATGGCATACCCGTCCGCAGAAAGAGCATTTCTCTTCTATCGGAGGCCGGACTGTTTTGTTACTGCCCTGCTTTTTGCTCTTCATTATGCTTTCGGCTCTGGCTTGGTTCGCATTGATTCGACCACCTCGTCAATCAAGCCGTAATTCTTGGCTTCATCGCCGGACATAAAGTAATCGCGGTCTGTGTCTTTTTCTATCTTCTCAACGGCCTGGCCCGTGTGCTTGGCGAGAATCAGGTTGATTTTCTGCTTGAGTTTGATTATTTCCTCGGCCTGTATTTTGATATCCTGGGCCGTGCCCTGGACGCCGCCCCAGGGCTGGTGAATCATCACCCGGGCGTGCGGCAGGCAGCTACGTTTGCCTTTGGTTCCGGCGGCCAGCAGCACCGCGCCCATACTTGACGCCTGACCGATACAGTAGGTCGCCACGTCGCACTGGACGAACTGCATGGTGTCGTAGATGGCCAGCCCGGCCGTGACCGAGCCACCCGGAGAATTGATGTAAAGATTTATGTCCTGGTTTTTATTCTCCATCTGCAGGAAGAGAATCTGGGCGATAATCAGGTTGGCGACATAGTCGTCAACCGGCCCGCCGATAAAAACGATGCGGTCCTTCAGCAGGCGCGACCAGATATCGTAGGCGCGCTCGCCCTTTCCGGTCTTTTCAATCACTATAGGCGTAAGATAACTCATATATTTTACCTTTCTTTAGTCGGTTACTACTGCCTTTTCCCTCAGCAACTTGCGCACTTTTTCCTCGCGGATGTCGGTGCGCAACTGGCCCATCATATTGTTTTCCTCGTAATACTTCCTGATTTCATTGGGCCACTTGCGGTAGCGTCCGGCCAGTTCGTTTATCCGTTGGTTGACCTCGTCCTCGGTGACGAAGATTTTCTCATTCTTGGCGATGTGGTCGGCAATAAACTGGATTCTGATATCCTTTTCCGCCGCATCCTTTGCCTTGGCCTTGAGATTCTCCAGGTCGGCCGCGATTTCTTTTTCCGGCATGCCTTCCATAATCATCTGGGTGGTCCAGCGCCGCAGGAGGTAATCTACGCCCTCATTAACCAGAACCTCAGGCAACTGGAAATTGTTCTTTTCCAGGATTGTATCCAGCACCTGATTTTCCATCTTATACTCGGCTTCCTTTTCCTTCTGCACGGCCAGGCGCTTTTTGACCTCTTCTTTCATTTTATCAAGCGAGTCAAAACCGATTTGTTTGGCCCATTCCTCGGTCAGTTTGGGAATATGGATGCGCTTGACTTCCTTAACCGAGATTTTCAGGACCGCCTCCTTGCCGCGGTATTCTGGCTTCTCTGCATCATCCGGCACCTTAATCTTGATATCCTTGGAATCGCCGGCCTTGAGTTCGCCCAGGGCATTGCCGATATCAGCCGATGGCTTGCCGAAGAACTTCACGTCCTGGCCGATAATCATCGTGGAGTTTTCATTGTTATGCACCCGCTTACCGTCCACGAATGTCTCCTGGCTGAAGACCAGCATATCGCCCTTCTTGGATTTCTCTTTGGCCAATACCTGCCACTCGCCGTGCTGGTTGCGTATGGCTTCCAGCGCATTGTCAATGTCTTTATCCGTGACCTCAACCGCAACCTTCTTGACCTTGATGCCGGTGTATTCGGCGACGTTGACGGTCGGCTCCACCTCAACCACCATTTCAAAGGCCAGCGGCTTGGTCTCATCCAGAACAATCTTCTCAAAATCAATCTGCGGGTCAGCGACCGGCTTGAGGTTCTTCTCCTTAAAGACGTCAGAAGAGGCCGCAATAATGAGGTCGTTCTTAACCTCGTCCCTGATATCCTTGCCGAACTTGCGTTCAATCAAACTGCGGGGCGCCAGGCCCTTGCGGAAACCCGGAACCGTGGCCGAGGCCGCGAAATCCGTGTATTTGGCCTCCAGTTTCTCCTTAATCTTTTCCGGCGGCATTTCTATTTTGATTTGCACCTTGCACGGCCCGATTTCTTTTACTTCTGTCTGCATTAGTCACTCCTACTATACGCTATACGAATGTTCAGACTAATCTATTTACACAATTCGCAACAATAAATCAAGTTTTATCCCTCTTCGGTCACAAATATTTCGTTTATTGAGTCGGGATAACCCGCCGTAAGTCCCTGCGGGACTAACGGACATAACGTTCAGGAAAGAACGTCATTCGGGTTACTTATGTTCGTCCCTGATTTCTCCGACAATCTGCTCCAGGATATTTTCCAGGGTAATCAGGCCTATGGTTTTATCATTGCCATCCCGGACAATCGCCAGATGGCTGTGCTTCTTCTGGAATTCCCTCAACAGTTCGCTGATGCGGGCCTTGCTTGAAACAAACATCGGCTTCCTCAAAAGGTCCACCGTGGCAATAATATCCTTGTAGCAGACCACGTTAAAATAATCCTTGGTGTGCAAAATCCCGACGATATTGTCTATGGTATCCTCGTAGACCGGTATCCTGGTAAAATGTCGGTCGGTGATGAGGTCCATCACCTTGTCCGGCGGCAGATTGATGTCAAAAGAAACCATTTTCTCTTTGGGTATCATCACCTCGCTGACCAGGCGGTCCGCAAATTTAAAGACGTTCATCAGGAGAAACGTCTCGGCCTCCTGGAGATGCCCTGATTCCGTGGACAGCGAGACGATGTGCTTGAGTTCCTCCTTGGTAATCATCGGCTTGCGCTGTTGGATTTTTATCCTGAACGGCAACAAGACAAACTGAGTGACCACCGAGACCATCATATTTATCGGATAAAATACGTAATAAAGAATCCTTATCGGACGGGCCAGGGCAAATGAGAATCTCTCCCAATACTGGCTGGCCAGGACCTTGGGCATCACCTCGCAGAACTGGATTAGAATAAGGGTTATTGCCACCATGGCAATAAGTATTCCCTTTTCCTCGAAGAGATACAACGCCAAGGTGGTGCCCAAAACCGATATGGCGGTATTTACTATGTTATTTCCGATAAGTATCGTTCCGAGCAATTTTTCCGGCTCTGAAAGAATCTTCTGAATAAGCATGGCGGTTCGATTCTGCTGTTTTACCAGCATCGCCAGTTTGGTCTTGCGGAACGAGAACATCGCAATCTCGGTGGCCGAGAAGCAGGCGCTCAGAATAAGCAGCCCCACAATAATAACAAGGACCGAACCGGGCGGTAATACGTTAAATAGTTCCATAAAGTATCCTCCTTGAATGTATTTTGCGTTATTTTAAGCGTTACATTATGTATACAAAAACTTGATTTTATCAAAGAAATGTATAAATATTTAGGATATATTGAGCCGGATGACGCGCGATACTCTAAGCCCGACAAAAACTGTCGGGATAAGAGCCCGTAAGTCGCGGAGTTTATCCCGCTTGATTCCTGCTTTCGCAGGAATAACAAGCGGGACTCCTAACTGGCTCTAAAAGGAGGCACAAAATGAAAGCGTTAGCGTTGTTGTTTATGGTGGCCGGAGCCCTGGGCCTGTTGCTGGCTATGGTTCTGGGAATACTGGACGTGGTCTTCCCGCTGGGCAGGATACCGGCCAGGTCGTTCATTGAGTTCACCATCGTCTGCCTGCTGTTTTCCATAGCGCTGTCAATATTCAAGGGCGGCGAGACGAAGTAGAAAGCAGGAATGATACGGTAATCCCTGGCGGGATAACTCGCTGATAACGTCCCTGCGGGACTAACAGCGAGTAAAATGGCAGTGGTGGGATTTGCGAACCGCAGTGAGTCCCGATAATTTCGGGAAACCCACGGCCAGGCGATACAATCCCGATATTCATCGGGATAACCCGTTGTAACGCTCCTTTGTCGCTAACAACGGGTAATGCCAGGGGTGGGATTTGCGAACCACAGTGAGTCCCGATAATTTCGGGAAACCCACGGCCAAACAATACAATCCCGATATTCATCGGGATAACCCGTTGTAACGCTCCTTTGTCGCTAACAACGGGTAATGCCAGGGGTGGGATTTGAACCCACGGCCAAGAGCTTATGAATCTCTTGCTCTACCGGGCTGAGCTACCCTGGCGCATATTTGAATAGAGCAGGATACCTAATACTAAAATAGTTTATACGCTGTCAATATTTTCTATGCGCACGAAAGCCGTTTTTCTGGACCGCGATGGCACGCTCAACTACGAGATTAAAGGCGACCTGACCAGGCCTTCGCAGTTACGGCTGTATAAGAACGTGCCCAGGGCGCTCAGGATGCTCCAGGAAGCCGGCTATAAACTGATCGTCGTCACAAACCAGTCCCTGATTGCCCGCGGACTGATTCCGGAAAAGGGGCTCCATCTCATCCATAAGAAACTAAAAGGCATACTGGCTAAATATGGCGTGCGGCTGGATGCGATTTATTACTGCCCGCACCATCCGAAGCGCGGCGTCGTCAGGCGCTTCAGCAAGTCCTGCGGCTGCCGGAAACCGGAACCGGGAATGCTGAAAAACGCCATCCGCGACTTCCGGATTGACCCGAAGCAGTCGTTCTTTGTCGGCGACACCCTGCGCGATATGGGCGCAGCCCGGAAGATGCGCATTAGGTTTATATTATTGCTGACCGGCTACGGCAAAAAGACGTTGAAGGAAATGAGGGGCAGGCCCGTTCCAGTTGCCGGCAGTTTGCTCAAGGCAGGCAAATACATACTTAACCATCACAATTAGAAAGAACAGATTATGACCAGAGAACCGGAAGAAAAGAACATTCCCGCCAAGACAGAAAAGCAATCCGATACATCCGTCATTGAAGTCGGGATTGAGAACGAGATGAAGAATTCGTATCTCACCTACTCAATGAGCGTCATTGTTTCCCGCGCCCTGCCGGACGTGAGAGACGGCCTGAAACCATCCCAGCGCAGAATCCTGATTGCGATGAACGACCTCAATCTCGGCCCGCGCTCAAAGCACCGCAAATGCGCCAAGATTGCCGGCGATACCTCGGGCAACTACCACCCGCACGGCGAACAGGTGGTCTATCCAACCCTGGTCCGAATGGCCCAGGACTTTGCCTGCCGCTATCCGCTGGTGGACGGTCAGGGCAACTTCGGCTCCATTGACGGCGACCCGCCGGCCGCAATGCGTTATACCGAGGCACGGCTGACCGATTTCTCGTCCCGGATGCTGGAAGACCTGGACAAGAACACGGTTGATATGGTGCCGAACTACGACGAGACCCGCGAAGAGCCGACCGTCCTGCCCTCGGCGTTCCCCAATCTCATCTGCAACGGCTCATCCGGCATTGCGGTCGGAATGGCTACCAGCATCCCGCCCCACAACTTGGGCGAAATCGTGGACGGCATCGTCAAGGTCATAGACAAGCCGGATATTGAGATAGACGAACTGATGGAAATCGTCAAAGGCCCGGACTTCCCGACCGGCGGCACCATCTGCGGCAACAAGGGCATCATTGACGCCTATCACACCGGCCGCGGCATCATCACGGTCCGCGCCAAAATCAGCACCGAGGATGTCAAGGGCGGCCGGACTAACGTGGTGGTGACCGAAATTCCCTACAACCAGGAAAAGAACAAGATTATTGAACGCATCGCGCAACTGGTCAAGGACAACCGCATCCAGGGCGTGTCTGATATCAGGGACGAAAGCGACCGTGACGGAATGCGCATCGTGGTGGAAATCAAGCGCGGCGAAGAGCCCCAGATTACCATCAACCAACTCTACGAAAACACGCCCTTGCAGGACAACTTCAGCATCATAATGATTGCCCTGGTCAACAACCGGCCATTGCTCCTCAACCTCAAGCAGATACTCCTGGCCTACAAAGACCACCGCATAGAAATCATCCGCCGCCGGACCAAGTATCTCTTAGACAAGGCCGAGGCCGAGTTGCATATCCTGGAAGGCCTGTACATCGCAGTGGACAATATTGACGACATCATCAAACTAATCAAACGCTCCAAGACACCGGACGAGGCGCGCGGAAAACTCATAGAAAAATACAAACTCTCCGAACTGCAGGCCGAGGCCATCCTCCAAATGCGCCTACAGAAACTTACCGGGCTGGAACGCGAAAAGTTGGAAGCCGACATCAAGGAACACAAGGAGAAAATCGCGGACTACAAGGCCATTCTGGCCGACAACGACCTGGTCCTGGACATCATCAAGGAGGACCTCTATGAACTCAAGGAGAAATACGCGGACAAGCGCCGGAGCGAAATCCTCAAGCGCGAGGTCAAGGAGTTCGTTCTGGAGGAACTGATTACCGAGGAGGACGTGGCGGTTGTCATCAGCCACGAGGGCTATGTCAAGCGCGTGCCGCTGACCAGTTACCGCAAACAGTCCCGGGGCGGCAAGGGCGTCATCGGCGCCGAAACAAAAGAAGGCGATTTTACCGAGCATATCTTCATCGCCTCCACCCACGACTATATCCTCTTCTTCACCACCATCGGCAAAGTCCACTGGGTCAAGGTCTATGACCTGCCGGAGATGAGCCGCACGGCCAAGGGGCGCTCTATCGTAAACATCATCCGTTTCAACCAGAACGAAAAGATTACAGACGCTCTACCGGTCAAGGATTTTACCAAGGGATTCCTGGTCATGGCCACCGAATCCGGGCTGATAAAGAAGACGCCGCTTGAGGACTACGGCAAGCCCCAGAAAGGCGGCATCATTGCGCTCAAATTAGAGGATAAGGACCGGCTGATTGGCGTAAGAATCTCTTCAGGCAAAGACCATATTATCCTGGGCACCCGGGACGGAATGTCCATCAGATTCTCAGAGGAAAACGTCCGTCCGATGGGCCGGGCGACTTACGGCGTGCGCGCCCTGAAACTGCGCAAAGGCGACATCGTCAAGGATATGATTCTGGTGGAAAAGGACAGCTCACTTCTGACCGCCTGCGAGAACGGATACGGCAAACGCACCCCGTTTGACGAATACCGCTTACAGCGCCGGGGCGGCACCGGTGTCAGGAACATCAAGGCCTCGGACCGCAACGGCAAGGTCATCGGACTAAAGACCGTCACCGACAAAGACGAACTGATTCTGATTACCATCAAAGGCACGGCCATGAGGATGCCGGTGACCGACATTCGGACCATCGGACGCAACACCCAAGGCGTCCGGCTGATTAAGTTGCAACCGGGCGACAAACTCGTCTCAGTCGCCACCGTCGCGCCTGAAGATGTGGAGTAAGGATTATAACCTATATTACACCCCACCCCCAAGAACAACCGGTTTGTCCTTCAGGATGAATTATTCGTACTGAAGAACGACGGCTTGGACTAAGGGACAAAGGATTCATACCCAAGAACGAACGGCTTGTACTGTGGAACGAACGGGTTGTTCCCAAGGATGAACGGTTTAGACCAAGGGATGAAAGAGTCAGCCCTAAGGATAACGGCTCGGACTCAGGGATGAAAAGTTCAGCCCAAGGGCTGAAAGATTCCGCCTAAGGGATAAGTGAGCTATTCCAGGGATTTACCGGCCTATTCCAACTTATAGCCAGCTGAGTATAGCTTATACCCAGCTGAGTATAGATTATACCCAACTGAGTATGGCTTATAGACAACTGGCGGAATGATTCAGCCAAGGGGGCTGATTATTAGCACCTGCCTGCCGGTAGGCATGGTAGTCTTGAGATTACGCTTGTAGAGGCGGGCCGTGCAGATATGACAGAGTAATGCCTTAATCAAAAATTGGTTCTAATTCAAAATATCCATCAGGGATATTAAACTTAAAAGAAAAATGGTCCAGAAAACCATAAACGCCCAAAATCCCGGCAAAAGAAATCGGCTTTTCAATAAACCCTATTTTTGTGTCTATTATTTTCCAGGCATTGCTTAATTTAAGATGAGTTTGGTCGTTAAAAATAACCAATTTCAAATCGTGGAAATACGCCGTATTTTGGGGCGCCATTCCTCCGATACCGGAAAGAGGCAATATATTTTCAGGCCCAACGTCTTTATAGTCTTTAATGCCTAATTGCGCGGCATAACTGTTATCAAACAGGCAGAATTGCGCGCCGGTGTCAATGTAAGCCAATGATTTTGCCATCAGCGTCGACCCGGTCAACAGCCCGATTTTCAGCAAAGGTGCATTTTTAATTCTATGAAATTCCGGGGCGAAAGAATTGACGATTTTCGTGTAAGGAAATCCGGGCATTATAAAATGAACTCGCTCTTTAAATCAGGCGTTTTAACAGTAACCGGGTTATCAAACCCCTTGTTTTTTGCTTCTGTCAAAACCTCATCCAAAGTTGTGCCACTGACGATTACTTTATCATCATCCGTTAACGCCACCCATTTATCCTGATATTTAGTGAAGAGCTCTGTTCGGTCTATTGTTTTTTCCATATAGTTAATACACCTCCATCCCGTTATGTTACAACTTAATTATATATTATATAAATATAAAGTCAAGTGTTGTGTATTAATTTTATTCTAATCAGAATTCCGGAAACGCCGTATCTATTCACTAATCTACCATTTCCTTTGGGCTTGGACAAAGATTATCCACTGGATTAGCTTTCTCAGTGCCTCAGTGCCGGAGTTTACACTGAGCCCTTCGGGAATCCTCAGGGTGAACAGAGCGAACGTGTGGTTAATCCTTATCCGTGTCTATCTGTGTGCATCTGTGGTTACAATTAATATATTCCCCCCTCCCGCAATTCCTCATCCGAGATGCCGAAATGGTGCGCCACCTCGTGCCGGACCGTGTGAATAACCGCCTGCTTTATCTCCGCATCTGTCCTGCACACCCGTTCTATGTTCTTCTTATATATGGTAATCTTGTCCGGCATAACCATGCCATACATATGGGTCCGCTCCAACAGCGGCACGCCTTCATACAGCCCTAATATAATATCCCGGTCTTTAGGCCCACCCAAAGACCGATGCGTCTTTTCAGTCGGCTTGTCTTCTATGACCACGGCCAGGTTTTTAATCTTAGACCTGAATTGCTCCGGCAGGTTGTCTATGGCGTCAATGACCAATTTCTCAAACTCGTCTCGTTTCATTACAAATACAATTGCGTAAGCTGATTAAACTGATTTTGCTGATTAAGCAGATAGATAATCCGCTTATCATTTATCACTTTTTATTTTATAATCATCGTCATTATCAGAATAACAGACTACGGCTGGTATTGAATCGGGTGCAAGATTCTCAAAACCTTCCATAAAATGCATATGTCCTGATGGGTCTGTCTTACCTATAATTCTTGTGCAACAATTAGCCAAATACTCCAATCCATTTTTATTCCCCATAATTACTATCTCGTTTGACTTTTTATCGAGAACAATCTTCAACTTATAACCTTTCCACATAATTTCCTCCTCTATTATATTCTTTAGGAATACTTATGTGGATTATCTCTATTTCATCTGAATAGTCAATGGTTATTTTTGATATTCCTGACTAATAATCATCTGTGTCCATCTGTGTTTATCTGTGGTTGTCATGCCAGAGGCGGATCCGCCTTTGGTGGACAAATTTCTTGACTTTATTTGGGTCGCTGATAATCTTATTCTTTTCTGAAAGGATTAAGTATGAGAAATTTATGCAATGTCGCCCTGGAAACCGCTCACAGCCGGGGCGCGACCTACGCCGATATCAGAATCATCGAGACCAAGAACGAGAATATCAATGTCCGCAACGGCAAGGTGGCTAATTTCGACCAGGCCGAATCGCTGGGCGCGGGTATCCGGGTCATTGCCAACGGCGCCTGGGGTTTCGCCTCAACATCCAAGGTGAACAAGGAAGACATCTGCCGGACCGCGGCTATTGCCGTTGAAATCGCCCTGGCTTCGGCTATGCTTAAGAAAGACGACATCCAACTGACCAAGGAAAAGACCTACGTGGATTTCTGGCAGACGCCATTTGTGATTGACCCGTTCGCGATTGATAAGGATGAGAAGATGGAACTGCTCTTCAAGATAGACGCCATCCTGCGCAAGGACAAGGCCATCCGCCAGGCATTTAGCTCCATGAGTTTCAAGCGCGAACACCAATACCTGGCTACCTCAGAAGGCAGTTTCATAGAGCAGATTCTCCTGCGTTCCGGCGCGGGCTATTCGGCAACGGCCGTGGGCAACGGCGACAACCAGACCCGTTCGTTCCCGTCCTCCTTCGGCGGGCAGTATTGCTCGATGGGTTATGAACTGATAAATTCACTGCATCTGGTGGACAACGCCGAGCGCATCCGCAAGGAGGCCGTGGCATTGCTCAAGGCGCCGGTCTGCCCTTCGGGCAAAAAGGACCTGATTCTGGGCGGCTCGCAACTGGCCCTGCAAATCCACGAATCCACCGGGCATCCGACCGAACTGGACCGGGTGCTGGGAATGGAAGAGAGTTTCGCCGGCCGGAGCTTTTTGACCCAGGAGAAGTTCGGCAAGTTGAAATACGGTTCTGATATCGTTAATCTGGTGGCGGACGGCACAGTGCCGGGCGGACTGGCCACGGTCGGTTATGACGATGACGCGGTCCGGGCCCAACGTTGGCACCTGGTCCATAACGGCACCTTCTGCGGATACCAGACGACCCGCGAACTGGCCGGCAAGAACGCCGAGAACAAGAGCAACGGCTGCTGCCGGGCTGACGGGTTCAGCCGCATCCCGATGACCCGCAACAACAATATCTCGCTGATGCCGGGCGCATGGGAACTGGACGACCTGATAAGGGACACCAAGGACGGCATCTATATGGACTGCAACAAATCCTGGAGCATAGACCAGATGCGCCTGAATTCCCAGTTCGGCTGCGAAATCGGCTGGGAAATAAAGAACGGCAAGAAAACCCGGATGGTCAAACACCCGAATTACCAGGGCATCACGCCGGAATTCTGGAACTCCTGCGACGCTATCTGCAATGACCGGCACTGGGTGCTCTGGGGCGTGCCCAATTGCGGCAAGGGCGAACCGATGCAGACGGCCGAGATGTCGCACGGCTGCGCGCCGACCCGATTCAGGAATGTAAATGTCGGGGTGAGATAGCAACCACAGACGCAACGACAGTGGAGTCCCGCCCTAGCGGGATTACACAGATATACACGGATTCGGGATACAGGAAATAAAATATGTTCACCTGGAGAATACTTAACCGCTTATACAAACTGCTCAATGGTGAAATCTCGCCCAAACAGATAGCCGGCGGCATCGCCTTCGGGATGATTATCGGTCTCACCCCCACTTTCTCGCTCCATAACCTCCTGGTCGTCCTGCTCATCTGCGTCATCCGGGTCAATGTCGCCTCGGTCATATTCTCGGCCGTCATCTTCGGCATGGTCTCTTATCTGACTGACCCGGCCGCGCACCTGTTGGGTTACGCGCTCTTAGTCAAGATGGAGTTTCTCAAGCCCCTGTGGACCATGCTCTATAATATGCCTTTGGTGCCGTTGACCGGATTCAACAACACCCTGCTGATGGGCAGTGTAATTATCGCGTTGGCGTTATTCTATCCCAATATGGTTCTTTCTGAAAGAGGCCTGGTCGCCTACCGCGCTTCGCTTAAACCCAAACTGGAAAATACCAGGTTTGTAAAAGTATTAAAGGCAAGCTGGATGTTCAGGGTATTGGAAAGGATACGGAATTTTTAGTCAGCCACAAAGTCACTAAGACGCTAAGAACTCCGTAGAGACCGCGACCCATCGGGTCACAGTGGGAAGTGAAATCTCTTCGTGTCTTTGTGCCTTAGTGGCAAAAGGAATTTATGCGCTGGAGAGGCATTATTGTTTTCGGGGTCATCTTCATCATCCTGGCCGTATTCGGATTCGTCTTCGCGGACGGGCTGATAAAGAACGCGATTGAATCGGTCGGGAGCAAAATCATCGGCGCACAGGTGGAAATAGCCGAGTTTAAACTGAGTTTCCTCAAACTCTTCCTGCAGGTCGGCGGACTCCAGGTGGCCAGCACGGATAACGAGTTCCAGAACCTGATTGAAATCAAGGATATCCGGTTCAAGATGGACTGGCCGGCCCTGCTGGAGAAAAAGATTGTGATTAATGAGATGGCCGTGGACTGCATTATGCGCAATACCAAACGCACCACCTCAGGGAAAATAGAAGCCGCGCCAGAGCCCCAGACCGCGGAGCAGTCAGCCATTGCTAAAATGGTCCAGGATGAAATCAAAGCGCTGCCGGTTATGCAGATGGCCAAGGGCGCTGACCAAGCCCAGGTCAACCAAGCCATCGCCTCGGCCAAACTCCTCACCCCGCCCCATATCAAGCAGACCGAGACCGATTTGGATACCAAGAGCCAGGCCGCGGAACAGGCCATCAATAACCTCAATGTCACACCACGCCTGGCCGAGATAAGAAAGCAACTGGACACGGTTGACATCAAGGAAAAGAACCCCTCCAAACTCAAGAAAGAAATCAAGAAACTGGCCGATATCAAAAGCGACATCGACAAACTCAAAGACGACCTCACCAAAACGGATAAGAACACCCAGGCGGATTTCAATAATCTCTCCAACGCCATCAAGAACATAGATAACCTCAAGGAGCAGGACTATCTCAACATCATTAATTCCATCTCCGGTATGCAGAATCTCAACAAGGAAGATATCGGCAAGATGCTTTTCGGCGAGGCCTGGCTCGGGCGGATGACCAGCATCCTTTACTGGCTTAATCTTGCCAAGGTCCTGATACCGTCCGGGGACGGCGCTGCGGCAGAGCCGTCCAAAAAACGCTTCAAGGGCATTGACGTGGAATTTCCCAAAGATAATTCTTATCCGGGCTTCCTGCTTAAGACCGCATCAATTACCACGGGAAGCGATAATAGTCCGGATGAACTCTCGTTCTCCGGCAAAATAGAAGGCATCTCATCCAATCCCCGGCTCTACGGAAAACCGGCTACTATAACTATGAAAGGGTCCCGTCCTGATTTTGACTTTGATGCTGTCTTGGACCACACCAAGGCGCCCGGCGCGGACAACGCCAAACTCAATATCCGGAATCTGGATATCAAGGGCCTGCGGCTGACCCGCTCCTCTTCTTCGCTCCTGCCCTCCCAGGTTGCATCGGGTACCGCGGATATTGAAACCACCCTGAAGAGCGAAGGCGATAAGATGGAAATTATAATGAACATCTTCCCAAAGAATCTGTCATTTGCGCCCGAAGACATCAAGCAGGATGAAATGGCCAGACAGATTGCCCAGACCATATCAACCACCAAGGACCTGAAGATAACCGGCGTGCTGACAATGGAAAAGGGCCGGATGAAGTTCAAGGTCAATTCCACGGTTGACGACATTGTTGCAAACGCGGTAAAGAATCTGGTCGGGGCGCAGGTAGAAGAGGTCAAAAAAGAGGTGCGCCGGAAACTAAACGAATCCATAAATCCGCAGAAAGAGGCGCTATTAAAGAAATTCCAGTCCAAAAAGGGCAATATTGATTCACTCTCCAAAAGCAACAACGATGCGGTCAATGACCTGGCCAAACAGGCCAAGGACAAGAAGTAGACCACAGATTACACAAGGTTGTTAAATCGTTTCTTTGCCTTGTAGTATAAGGACTTCCAGCTTTTTGTCCATCCATTTCCGTATTTCAAATGACGGATACGGGATTAAATATACCCGTTAGATAAGGCAATCAAAATCAGGTTTTTTTGCCACCCTCCACTGTATTGGTGCCTTACCTCCCCCGGATTCTTGCCTTACCTCCACCGGATTGGTGGCTTACCTCTACTGGATTGTTGGCTTACCTCCACTGGACTCTTGGCTTGCCTCTACTGGATTGTTGGCTTATCTCTACTGGATTCTTGGCTTGCCTCCACTGGATTGTTGGCTTATCTCTACTGGACTCTTGGCTTACCTCCACTGGATTCTTGGCTTGCCTCCACTGGATTCTTGGCTTATCCCTACTGGACTCTTGGTTTACCTCTACTGGATTGGTGGCTTACCTCTACTGGATTGTTGGGCTATCTCCCCTGGATTGGTGGCTTACCTCCCCCCGTAGGGGGGATACCCTCCCCTATGGGCGGGGCTTGATTGGTCTAACCTGCTGAAAGACAAGGGGATAGAGAAAGCATTGCTATAACCTCAAGAAACTAAAGGGGTTATAACCAGAATCCCGCTAAAGGTGGGAGGTCCATTGCCCCCGCACCCCGACGCCGAATGGACCGTCCTTATATTTTCCATGGTGACGCCCACCAGAGGACGGGCAGGCACACCTTCCCCTCAATCCCTTTATTTCTGCGGTTTATCAAGCGCAGTGTTCGCTAAACGCGGTCTCTCTGCGGATAAGTCAAGGATTAGTTAAACGCCATCCTACCAAATCCCCATTTCCTTTGCCAGAATTTCCTTCGTCATACCCGGATATTCCAACCCGTGACAAGATGTCACGGCTTCACGGCCATTACGCTTTTCGCGTCACTCGGCCTATTTCCTCTTTCATCTCCTTTGCCGCCTTTTTTATTTCCCCCTGCCAGTTAGTTGACTTGGCACCAGCAAAGATAATGCTTCTTGAGGCATTGATAATGACGCCGAGGCCATCAGTGTTGAAATAGTCCTTTAAGTCCTCGGCCTTGGCGCCCTGGGCCCCGTAGCCCGGCACCAGGAATATGGTCTTGGGCATCAGTTTCCGGATGGTCTCGGCCTCCTGCGGGAATGTCGCTCCAACCACTGCCCCGATAGACGAATAGCCCTCTTTGCCTACCAGTTTTTGCCCTGCCTGCCCAACTTTTTCAGCCACCAGTTCGTATAACTTGCGGTTGTCCTGCAGAAGCGCGTCCTGGAAATCCTTTGAGCCCGGATTTGAGGTCTTGACCAGGACGAACAGTCCCTTGCCCTCATCGGTGCAGAGTTTAATAAATGGCTCTAAGGAATCCATTCCCAAATACGGATTGACCGTGATAGCGTCGGCGCTTATATCCCGCCCCTTAAAAAAGGCCTTGGCATACGCCTCGGCCGTAGAGGCAATATCAGACCTTTTAACATCAAGAATCACCAGCAGACCCTTCTGCTGGGCATAGTTGACAATCTGTTCCAATGCCTGAACTCCGGGCCAGCCGTATTGCTCAAAGAAGGCGGACTGTGGTTTTACCGCCACGGCGTCATCCGCCACGGCGTCTATTACCGCATTACAGAAATCCCTTATTACGTAACCGGCCTGGATATTGATATCATAATCAAATATGTCGTATTGATGGACGATTTCCTGCGGTATCAAATCCAGCCTCGGGTCCAGGCCCACGCAGACGCAGGATTTCTTCTTACGGATGGCGTCAATTAATCGGTCAGCGAAGTTCATCATATCAACTCCTTTAGCCACTAATGCACTAAGACACCAAGTAATTTATTCGCTTACGCGGTCTCTGCGGAGTTCCTTGTGCCTTGGTGCCTTCGTGGCTGTCTTTTTAACGGTCAAGCCCAATTCCTTGGCTTTAAATAAATCACGCCTGCCGATGCGCAGACGTATCTTGTAGTACGAATCTGTCGCGGTCTTGTCCAGGATTATCCCGTGCTGGTGCAGATAAGCCAGGAGCCGTCCGTTTTCCATCGGCACCTTAACGGTCAGGACCATCTGCCGGGCGCTGATTATTTTTTCCAACCGCTCTTCCAATTCCTCTATGCCCAGCGCCTTCAAGGCCGAAATCACAACGGCCTCAGGGAATTTTCTCCTGAGTATCTCCACTTCTATCCGGTCAGCCCGGTCAATCTTGTTAAGGACGATAATAATATCCTTGTTGCCGCAATCTATCTCATCCAACACCGTATTGACCGCGTTAATCTGGCTCTCGGCATCCTGGGATGAGACGTCCACTATATGGAGCAGCAGGTCCGCCTGGCGCACCTCTTCCAAAGTGGCGTGGAATGACTCCACCAGGTTATGAGGCAGGTTACGGATAAACCCGACCGTATCGCTTAGGAGCACTTTTTGCCCGCTGGCAAACTCCCAGATATGGGTCTTGGTGTCAAGAGTGGAAAAGAGTTTGTTCTCAACCATCTGGTCCAGCCCGGTAAGACAATTCATCAGGGTGGACTTGCCGGCATTGGTATAGCCGACCAGAGCCACGGTAAAATCCTCTGAGCGGGTGGCGACTTCCTTCTCGCGCCGTGCCTGGATTTTCTTTAGTTCCCTCTTCAAAGTGGTGATGCGGTTGAATGCCAGGCGCCGGTCCACCTCAAGTTGCTTTTCGCCGGGCCCGCGCATAGCCCGGACTCCGCCGGCTAAGCGCGACAAATGGCCCCAGAGGTGTTTCAGGCGCGGCAGGTTGTATTCCAATTGCGCCAGCTCCAGTTGCAGTTTGGCTTGCGTGGTCCGGGCGTGCGTGCCGAAGATGGCCAGAATCAGTTCGGCCCGGTCAATCACGGATACGCCCACGGCCTCTTCCAGGTTGCGGATTTGGGCCGGCGAGAGGTCGTTGTCAAATATGACAAACTCGGCACCGGTCTCACGGGCCAGTCCGGCCAATTCCTCTGCCTTGCCCTTGCCGACATACCAGGCATTGCCCGGCTTTTCCCGGTTCTGGCTGGCCCGGCCCACTACAATGGCTCCGGCCGTCTCGGCCAGAAGCGAGAGTTCGTCCAGAGAATTGGTGTTATCCCGGCTCTTACCCTTTGAGTGAATGAGCACATCAACCAAGAGGGCCTTTTTGTTCTGGACGGTCAGGATAGCGTCTTTCATTATATCAGGCAGCGATTCTAACAGCCGTGCCTTAAAAAGTCAATAATAATGATTAAACTCTTGACATTTGAGCCGGATAAATATAAATTGTTTATTCGTGTTATGTTAGTATCCTACACGTAAGCTGGTTCGGCCGTCCTTCGCCATTCCAGAGTTGCGGCTACGGAACGACGGATGGCGGATACCAACAGATGATAATTCATCCGTTCAGGCGCTGAACCGGCTTGCCAGATTGTTATATATGAACGGTGAATTATTGAGATTGATAGACAGCCTCCATCGGGAAAAGAAGATATCGCCGGATGCGCTGTTTTCCGCCATAGAGA
>JBFMDM010000037.1:0-18134 GCA_040753835.1 Planctomycetota bacterium | reverse complement strand
GGCTGTTTAGAATCCCGGTCAGGCCGACTATTATTGGATTTTTACCACCTTCAGATAATAATGAACCTTATCTGACAATAACTTATGGCAAGAAACCACCATACCCCCTTGGATAGAGCCCCTCTCTCGCTCCGGGAGAGCCCCTCTCTGGGGGCTATAGACCGCCTCTGCCGAGGCCATAGAGGTTGTCTCTGAGGGCTATAGAGACGCTCTCTGAAGGCGATATCTAACCTCTCGTACTGGGCTGTTGATTTACCAGTGATTATACAGCCCAGTATAGTCCCCCGCTCCAATCAGACAGGGGCGGGGTGCTAAATCAACAACCGACTATAAGGTGATGGAGTGGTTATTCCCTCCGCTGGGCCCCTAACGGGACTCCCTTTGGTCGGAGCCTACGGCCTCCCGTAGGGATAATTCGCGAAGTTTAAACTGGCACTAAACATCAAATACCACCTCAGCCGTGTAGCCGCCGCTGGTTTTCTTTATTGACAGGTTGTGGAAGGTTACGGCCTTGATTTCGGTCTTGATGGTGTGGCGCTTGGGGTCGTAGGGCTCGCCTTGGATAACTGCAGACAATACCAAACGTAGAGCGTTGTTAGAGTCAATACTCTTAATCTTTACTTTGCCTACAAGATTGTTCTCCAGGGTGAATTCCTTCAGGAGCGTATTCAGGAATTCATTGAGCAACTCTTCGCGATTACCGGACTCAACAGAAATGGTCCGCTTAAAAGACGCCCTGACCTTCTTTATGTCGCAGAGTATGTCAAACAGGGCAAAGGCCGCATCTTCAAACAGACCTTTCAGGGTCTTGCTGCCCAGGCGGATGCCGATATCAGCCGTGTGGTTGATTAATTTATAGCGCATAATAAAACCTTCACCACAAAGAGCACCAAGAGCACAAATAATCAGTTTCGTAGTCACTATAATGTTCTTAGTGACCTTTGTGTGCTTTGTGGTTAGGAATTTTGTTATTAAATATTGCCAGATTTATATTATATATTAGGATATGTGTAATTCAATTATATGAAATACCTTTTTATATTAACTCTGGTTTTTATTTCTGCCTGTTCGTCGGTCAAGGTGTCGGATATCGCATCGCCCAACCCGGACAGCCGGCGCCAGGCCCTGGATTTGATGGCCTCGGAAAAGGAGGTCTCAAAGTACCACGGGCTGTTTATGGAGGTGCTGGAAAAGGATTCCGACGCGCTGGTGCGCGCCCAAGCCGCCTACTACCTCGGCAAATTCAGGCACAAGCCGGCCATTCCGCTCCTGATAAAATCCAACGAGGACGGCAATGTATTTGTCAAGCAGGAATCGGTCTGGGCCCTGGGCGAAATCAGGGACGCCTCGGCAGTTCAGACGCTCCTGGTTCTCCTGGAAAAGGACTCCAACATTGAGGTGCGCAAGCGCGCGGCCGACGGCCTGAAGAAAATAGGCGACCCCAAGGCCGTTGACGGCCTGATTGAGCAACTTGATGATATCAACCAGACCGTGGCTTATGCCGCTCTCCAGGCGCTCAAGGCCATCACCAAACAGGATTTCGGACAGGATATCAAACAGTGGGAAAAATGGCGTAGCGCAGCGGAGTCCCGATAAACATCGGGGCGCGACAGCCAGCCCAAGGACAGGTAACAAGATGATATCAGCATTTCTGCCCAAGCGAATCAAATACACCGGCAGGCAACTAACCTCGCTCTGGGCCTACCGGAATTTCGGCCTTTTGGGCGACAGCATCGTGGCCTTCATCGGCCCGTGCAATATCCCGTTCAGCCAAATGGCCGACGTTGAGGACATCCGGGGCCGGCATAAGATTTATTCGTCCCTGATGCTCCATTTTATCATTGAGCATTTTGACTGCGACATGGAGAAAGCGGTCTTGAGGCAGAGAATCCTGGCCTGCATCGTTAAAAACGTGCTGGACGAACAGGTTAAACGCCGGCTGAAACGCAGGGGTGATGATTTATACGACGGAGACCGGAAATTTTCCATCTCTATTGCCACGGCCTCGCCGGTTTCCACGATGATACACTTTGCGGTTAATATAGAAACCAAGCGGACTCCGGTCAAGACCGCGGGCTTAAATGACTACAAAGTCAACCCCAAACAATTCGCCCTCAAAGTGATGCAGGCATACAGCGAAGAGATGCAATGCGTCAGACAGGCGCGCCAGAAGGTTTTACCCCGTTAGTAACCACGAAGGAGATAACGCGAATCAAACGAATAGGTGTGAATCACACGAATAATAAACAATTCAATGAATTCCAGACCTGATATTAAGGACGCCCTGAAGATATTCGCCATCTTTCTGCTTCTCTCGCTTGCCGTCAATATGCTGATTGGTTCATTCATCAAGACGCCGCCCAGGACCGCGCTGGAGTTCCTATATGTCATCTTCTTCAGCCATATCCTAGGCGTTCTTGTGCCGGTTGGAGTTTATATTTATTCTAAAGGGTATAACTTCACGGAAACACTCAACCTGCGGCCGGTTTCCCTGCCGGTTTTACTCGGCATATCTTTTATCAGCATCGGCTTCTTTTTGACGCTTAATATATTTCAGGGATTGATTGAGCCGCTCTTGGAGCCCTACGAGGAAGGAATGGCGGCCTACCAGGAATTCCTGGTTACTCTGGTTTTGGCAAGTAAATCGCCGGTTGATGTCTTCCTGCTCCTGCTGTGTATCGGAATCATTCCGGCTGTAGCAGAAGAGGTTCTATTCCGCGGGATAATCCTGAGCGGGCTGAAGAATTCATCTACGGCCGCCAGGGCCATAGTTCTTTCCGGCCTGCTCTTTGGAATCATCCACATCTTTCCGCCACAGGTGGTGTCGGTAAGCATATTGGGAATGTTCTTCGGCCTGCTGGTTGTAAAAACCAATTCAATAGTAACCGCAATCTGGTGCCACTTCCTGAATAATGCGCTGATAATCCTGATGTTACTGATAGGCGCGCCGCCCCGCACATAATATTGGCATAACCAATTATGCAATAGGATTGGTGTGAGTACTTATGAAGTTGGATAAATATTTAACAAAGCATATCTGCTGGGTTAGGGCAGAAACACAGCCGCGGCCACGACCGAGGTCCAGCGGTTCTTCTCGCCGATGGCCGACTGGGTGTTGTGCGTGGTCTTGACGATACGGTTGCTGAGTTTCCAGATTTCCTTCTTCTTGTCCCAGGCCGCGTCCGCATCAAACTCGATGCCGATGGTGGTGGCCAGCATCGAGGCGGCCAGGTCTTCGGCGTAGTCGCCGGCCAGGTCTTCGGTCTCGCCGAAACTGGAATGCTCCGACAGATACCCGAACTGGTTGTGGTCAGAGGGAATAGCCAGGCCAACCGAGGCCGAAATCAGCCGGCGGTGCTCGTTGGTGGCGTTGCGGGAAAGTACGCAGAAGATAATCTGCCCGTCGCGCAGTTTCTTCAGGCCCTTCTCGCGCGGAATCAGGACGCAGTGGGGCGGGAAAATGCTGGAGACGTGCACCAGATTCAAGCGGGCAATCTGGGCGTCGCGCAGCGCCTCCTCAAACGAAGCCAGTTCTTCCTTGTGCCGACCAACGCCCTTGGTCAGGAACACTTCTCTCGGGGTGAATGACATATCTGTTATCCAGTCATCCGGTCAGCCAATCCACCAGTCAATCCCGTCATTGGACGGGACGCACCGGCAGACCGGCTGACCATTAGACCGTTAATACATATCCTCGCCGTAGCCGCCGCCCGGAGGCATGCCCGGCATCTTTTCTTTCTTCTCGGGAATCTCGCCGATAACCGCCTCGGTGGTCAGGAGCAATGCGGCAACGCTGGAGGCGTTTTCCAGGGCCGAGCGCACGACCTTGGTCGGGTCGATGATGCCGGCCTTAATCATATCAACGTATTCCAGTTTATCCGCATCAAATCCGGTATTCTGTTTTTCCTCGGCCACCCGCTGGACCACGACCGCGCCGTTTGAGCCGGCGTTGTCGGCAATCTGTTTTAGGGGCGCTTCCAATGCCCGGCGCACGATATCCACTCCGGTGGACATATCGCCGTTGACCTTGATTTTATCCAGGGCTTTAAGCGCGCGCAGGAGCGCCACGCCGCCGCCCGGCAGGATGCCTTCCTCAACCGCGGCTTTGGTGGCATGCAACGCGTCGTCAATGCGCATCTTCTTTTCTTTCATCTCCACTTCGGTTGCCGCGCCGACATTAATCTTGGCAACTCCGCCGGTTAGTTTGGCCAGCCGTTCCTGGAGTTTTTCCTTGTCATAATCAGAGGTGGTGGTTTCCATCTCCTTGCGAATCTGGTTGATGCGGCCCTGGATGTCGGCCGTCTTGCCCGCGCCTTCGATAATCGTGGTGTTTTCCTTGTCAATCACCACCTTCTTGGCTTTGCCCAAGTATTCCAGGTCCACCTTTTCCAGGTCAATGCCCAGGTCCTCAAAGATGGCCTTGCCGCCGGTCATAATGGCGATATCTTCCATCATGGCCTTCCTGCGGTCGCCGTAACCCGGCGATTTCACGGCCGCTATCTTGAGCGTGCCTCTCAGCCGGTTGACCACCAAGGTGGCCAGCGCCTCGCCCTCAACCTCTTCGGCGATGATTAACAGGGGCTTGCCGGTCCGGGCAACCTTCTCCAGCAGGGGCAGCATATCCTTGATGGCTGAAATTTTCTTCTCGTATATCAACAGGTAGCAGTCCTCCAAAACGGCCTGCATATTCTGCGGTTCGGTTACGAAGTAGGGAGAGATGTACCCCTTGTCGAACTGCATACCCTCGACCCATTCCACGTCGGTCTTCAGGGACTTGCCTTCTTCGACTGTGATGACGCCGTCCTTGCCGACTTTTTCCATCGCCTCGGCAATCATATTGCCGATTTCCTTGTCGTTATTGGCCGCAATAGTTCCAACCTGGGCGATTTCCTCCTTGCCCTTGACCTTGACGGACATATTCTTGAGTTCGTCCACCACGGTCTCCACTGCCTTTTCGATGCCTTGTTTCAGGGCCATTGGATTGGCGCCGGCCACGACGTTCTTGAGTCCTTCGGTGAATATGGCCTCGGCCAGAACGGTCGCGGTGGTGGTGCCGTCTCCAGCCACGTCAGAGGTCTTGGAGGCGACCTCTTTGACCATCTGGGCGCCCATATTCTCAAATGGGTCCTTGAGTTCAACCTCTTTGGCTACGGTCACGCCGTCCTTGGTAATGGTCGGCGCGCCGAACTTCTTTTCCAGGATGACGTTGCGTCCGCGCGGCCCGAGCGTCACCTTGACGGCCCTGGCCAGGGCGCTCACGCCCCGCTTAATCGCCTCGCGCGATTCCTGGTCGTAAATTATCTTCTTTGCTCCCATTTTATTTGTCTCCTTTTAGAATCCCGTCTTGGCGGGAATCTTAATCCCGCCCCGATGTTATATCGGGACGGGGCTACATTAATTTTTCTAATCCACTACCGCCAGAATGTCCTCTTCGTTCATAATGAGGTATTCTTTATTGTCTATTTTAACCTCGCTGCCGGCAAAAGAGGTGAAAATCACCCTTTCACCTACTTTGACAGACGGCGCGACGCGCGAGCCGTTGTCCATCAGTTTGCCTTCTCCGATGGCGATGATTTTCCCCTCCTTGGGTTTCTCCTTGGCGTTGTCAGGAAGGACGATGCCGCCCTTGGTCTTGTTTTCCGGTTCAATCCGTTCCACGATAATCTTATCGCCGATTGGTTTCAGTTTCATCTCTTTTCACCCCCTTTACTCTGGTATTAAGTTTTACATTCCGCTAACAAACGCGGATTGGGTATTATAAAGATATTTGCAAATCTGTCAAGGATTTTTTCAGATTGGCGTGAAATTTCTTAGCCGCAGATTATACTAATTTTGACGATTAGAGATGTCTGATTATTGCATTTATCTGTATAATCAGTGAACTCCGCAGAGACCGCGATAGCGAAATCTGTGGTTGCATTTTACAGGACTGCACCTTTTGAAATGACCACAATCCCGCCTATGCTAACCGTGAAGCGTTTTTTGTCGTCTTCTATATTATATCCGATTTGCGCCTTCTCTGGTATGACCACGTCCTTGTCTATGATGGCGTTCCGGATTTTGGCATACCGGCCCACCTGCACGTTTTCAAAGAGTATGGAATTCTCCACCCTGGAATAACTGTTTACCCGGACATTGGGCGAAAGGACGGAATTAACCACCTGGCCGCCGCTGATGATACAGCCCGGCGAAATCATAGAATCCATGGCCGTGCCGATGCGCTCCGGGTCCTTGCCGCCGGCAAACACGAACTTGGGCGGCGGCAAAGCCGGAATCGCGGTGTGAATCGGCCAATCATTATCATAGAGATTCAGCATCGGCGAGACGCTCACCAGGTCCATATTGGCCTGAAAATAGGCGTCAATCGTGCCCACGTCGCGCCAGTATTTGGCTTGTTTCTTGTTCTCATCTATGAAATTGAAGGCCAGGGTTTTGTATTTACCCAGTGATTTCGGGATGATATCGCGTCCGAAGTCGTGTGAGCTGTTGGCGTCCGTCTCGTCCTCGTTCAGGAGCTTATAAAGCACCTCGGTTTTGAAGACATAGATGCCCATAGAGGCCAGGCAGGCATTGGGATTGCCCGGCAGGGTCTTGGCATCTGATGCTGGCGGCTTTTCCGCGAAACTAATGATATTGCTGTTATCATCTATCTGCATAATGCCGTAGAGATTGGCGGTCTCACGCGGCACCTCTATGGCCGAGACTGTGATATCGGCCCCGCTGTCCCGGTGCGCGCGCAGGATATAATTATAATCCATCTTATACACATGGTCACCGGCCAGGATTAGCACGTATTCCGGGGTTTCCTTTTCTATGGAATAGAGATTCTGGTGGACCGCGTCGGCCGTGCCGAGATACCAGCGGTCCGAGACGCGCTGTTGGGGCGAAATTGGTTCTATGTATTCGCCCAGGGACTGGGACAGGAAATTCCAGCCCTCGCGGATATGCCGGTTCAGGGACACGCACTTATACTGCACCAGCACGAGAATCTTGCGCAGGTTGGAATTGATGGCGTTGGAAAGCGAGAAGTCAATAATGCGGTAGATGCCGCCGAAAGGCACGGCCGGCTTGGTCCGGTCGCGGGTAAGAGGTTCCAAGCGTTCGCCCTTACCGCCGGCCAGGATGACCACCATAACCTTTTTGAGCAGTTTGACCATACCGTCATAATATTATCCAACAGCATTAGAGTCAAGGAAAAAATGGATACCAAGCCAATATGCAGCAGCGCTTTTTCCATCCCCGCTGATTTTTTCCGCTTTATCTTGATTCGCTAATATTATTTTTATATACACCTGCCCTATGCCAAAGAATGCTTCACAATCAGCGTCCCTGGTCTGGGAGACCTCGCTTCCCGAAAGCGCCGGAGTAAAACTATTCAGCCGGGGCAAGGTGCGCGATGTCTATGAACACCGCAGTGACCCTGCCTTTGCCGCAGGCAGGCGCGACAGCAAAACCGCGGACTACCTCCTGATTGTTACGACTGACCGGCTGTCCGCCTTTGACGTGGTTCTGCCTGACCCGATTCCCTGCAAAGGCGCGGTCCTGACCGCCCTGTCTGAATTCTGGTTCGGCTTGATAAAGGATATCACTCCGACCCATTTTGTCACGGCGAATTTCAAGGAAATCACGAATAAGATACCGGTCTTGGCCGGATATGAAAACGAACTAAAAGGACGGTCAATGCTGGTGAAGAAGGTCAGGGTCTTTCCGGTTGAATGCATCGTGCGCGGATACCTGGCCGGCTCCGGCTGGAGCGAATATTCCAAACAAGGAACCATCTGCGGCATCAAACTTCCGTCCGGGATGAAAGAGTCCGAACGACTCAAAGAGCCCATATTTACGCCCTCAACCAAGGCAATCAGCGGGCATGACGAGAATATCTCGTTTGAGAAAACGGTTGAACTGATTGGCAAGAAGGATGCCGAGGAACTGCGCTCGCGGACCCTGAAGATATACGAAAATGCCCACCGGTATGCGCTGGGCAAGGGTATAATTATCTGCGATACCAAGATGGAATGGGGCCGCGATGAAAAGGGCAATATTATCCTGGCTGACGAACTTCTGACGCCGGATTCGTCCCGTTTCTGGCCGGCGGACAGTTATCAGCCGGGCAAGGGACAGCCGTCCTTTGACAAGCAGTTTGTGCGCGATTATCTTATCTCCATCGGCTGGGACAAGAAGCCGCCCGCGCCCAAACTGCCTGATGAAATAATCAAGAAGACCTCGGAGAAATACCTGGAGGCATACAAACGGCTGACAGGAAAGGCGCTATAAATAGCAGGTCGCCCCATAGGGGCGAACCTCGCCCCGCCCCAATGTTACATTAGGGCTGGGCGGGGGTGGTGGAATTGGCAGACACGTACGTTTGAGGGGCGTATGCCGTAAGGCTTGCGGGTTCAAATCCCGCCCTCCGCATTACTTGCTGTTAGACCGAAGGTCGTTACAGCAAGTTATCCCGCCGTATGGCGGGATTAGAGGATTTATTCTATGACCAAACGCATCATCGTATTCGCCTTTCTCTGGAGCATTATCCTCATCGGACACAGCGTGGGCAACCTGCCCCTTGCCCAGACCAAAGACGCGCCGGCCGCTCCGGCAAACCCCGTTAGAAATGACACCGCCACTGCTGACAAAAACAATCTGACGGGAAAATCCGATGCTAAAGCGAGCACTTCTAACGGGGCAAGAACCCTTCCCAAACTGATGAAAGTGGACGAGATAAAAATCGGGATGACCGGCTACGGCCTGACCATATTCCAAAGCGACAAGGGTATAGAGAAATTCGGCGTGACCGTAATGGGCATCCTAAAGAACGCCAACGGCCCGCGCTATGATATGATACTGATAAAATGCGCCCATCCGGTGGTGGACAAGGCCGGGGTGATTGCCGGGATGAGCGGCAGCCCGATTTATATCGTTACGGATAATGAAAAAGAGCCGGAGGGACGGCTTATCGGCGCCCTGGGCTACGGCTGGTCCTTCACCAACGAATCAGTGGCCGGCGTGACGCCCATAGAACTGATGCTGGCCGACCTGAACAAGCCCATAGAAAAATCCACCGGCGCAATTGACAACGCCAGCCAGGACATACAACTGGCGTCGCTTGTTCCGGACCCGCCTACCGGCGAGGCAGGCGAAAAGATACCCGAGGCGCCGGGCGGGATGAAACCCTTGATGACGCCATTATTCGTTTCCGGCGTAAGTTCATATCGGATGAAATACCTTTCCGCGGCGCTGGAGAAATATAATCTTATGCCAGTGCAGAGCGGCGGCGCAGCCGGCGCCATCAAGAATACGGTCAGCAAGGAATTAGAACCGGGCAGCGCGGTGGGCGTGCGATTAGTCGGTGGCGACGAGGACTGGGTCGGCGTAGGCACGGTCACCTACGTGGACGGTGACAAAATCCTGGCCTTCGGGCACCGGATGGAGATGTGGGGCGAGGAAATCCAGGCCCCTCTGACCAACGCCTACATCTACGGCACGATGTCCAGCATCAACCGCTCATTCAAGTTCGGCTCGGGGATTGACAATATCGGCATCCTGCAACAGGACCGCCGGAGTTCCATCAGCGGCGTCTTGAACAAGACCGCGCCGATGATACCGATGCGGATTTCCGTGGAGAACACCAAGACCAACCGCAAGGAGACGTTTAATTACGAGGTCCTGGCGCATTACAACCAGTTTGCCGAGACCATACCATGGCTGATGATGAGCGCGGCGGACGCCACGGAACTGACGCCCTTTGAGCCGGCCTTTATCGAGGTTACAACCACGCTCAAGATAAAGGACCAAGAACCGCTGGTATTCAGGCGCACAGTGGGCGATTCGGTCTCGGGCGCGGGCTGCGGTGCCATCAACAATATCTTCAAGCCCATCTGGTATAATCCCTATATCAAGGTGCCGGTGGATAACGTTGCCTTTGACCTTAAAATCACCAACGAAAACCGCAACCTCCAACTGCTCAACGCCTGGACCGAAGCCAGGGAGGTTCTGCCGGGCGAGACCATCAGAATTTATTGCCAGATGAAGCCCTATCTGAAAGAGCCGTTCATCAAGACGGTTGATTTCACCGTGCCAAAGGATTTAAAACCGCCCCAGGCCCTGACCGTTACCATAATGGGCAGCAACAACCTGATGCCGCCCTTGCCAAGCCCAACCAGCGTGCCGGAACTGATAAACTACCTGAAATCGTTCTATGACGGCGGTAACCTGGTGGCCCTGATGACAATGCCGGATATTGACCTGAAGTTCAAGGGCAACAATTACAAAGGACTGCCCAGGTCGTTCCTGAGCGGATTCATAAACCAGTGGCCCGGCACGGCCTATGCCACGCCCGGATACGACACCTACAAGCGCTCGCCGACCTTTGAGAAACCACTGGAACTGGGGCAGGACTATGCCATAACGATTGAGCCGATGCAGAATATCGTCCATGGAAGCCGTAGCGTTTCCGTTAATTTAGTGAAATACAAGAGCAAATAGGAATTCTTTTTGCCCTACTAATAACGAATACGCGAATTACGAATCGTATAGGTGACAACCCTATGACTGTTATTCGTAATTAGGAAATTCGTAATTCGTAGTGATGCCGAGAAAGGAAATTATATGAAGAGGTTCATTTTAACCGTTGCAACCATATTCTTATTCAGCGCCAATCTCTACGCGGTCCAGTCCGCCTCGTGGGAGATAAACAGCCCTGACGGTTTCCGCAAGGGCGAGATGCAGGGCGCTATTCTCTCGGCAGACGGATCGCTCACTACGGGCGCGACCTATACCAAAATCGCTCTGGCCGGACAGCCTATCACGGACGAGGACGCCGGCTTCTGGTGCAACGTTACAATAGGCGACCGAATCTACTTCGGCTCGGCCAAGGGCATCATTTATTCCCTCAATCAGAAGGAAGGCAAACTGGACGATGTCTTTAATACCAACGAGATGCTGGTCACCACGATGATTGCCAACAAGGGCGACCTTTATGCCGGCACACTGCCTAACGGCAAGATATTCAAGATACCCGCCCGACCGGACGACGCCGGTCGTTCGGGCGGTGACCCGGCAGGTCCAGCCAAAGGCGGATCTCCGCCCGAAGGCGAGGCTCGCCCTAATGGCGGCGCCTCTGGCGGACAAGGCGCGCTGTTTTGCACCCTGCCGGCTAACGGTAAATACGTCTGGCAACTTTGCCTGGATAACGACGGCAATCTCTATGCGGCTACCGGCCCTGAAGGCAAGATTTACAAGATTGACGCAACCGGAAAGGCCGAGGTGTTCTACGATACCAAGAAGAAGAACGTGCTTTCATTAATATTTAACGGCAAGGATTATTTCTATGCCGGCACGGCCTCGCCCGGCATCGTCTACCGCATCTCCCTGAAAGGCCGGCCGGAAATTGTGGCCGACCTGGGCGAGGTCGAGATAAAGTGCCTGGTTTATTCCGGAGAAAAAGGCGAACTCTTTATCGGCGCCAACAAGGGCATCCAGGCAGCGCCCCATGAGTTTCTGGGACTGATTCAGCAGTCGGCTAAAAAGGCCGCGGTGACTCCGCCGGTCCCGGGCCAGGCGCCCAAGTCAGCCGACGAGACCAAGCCGGCAACCCCGGCTGAAACGCCCAAGCACGAGACGCCTAAGGAAGCCCCGCACAGCGCGCCGCCGCCGGCTGATAAGAACCACGACGAACACCGCAGTGACCGCGACAGCGACCACCAACCGCCTGCGAAGCCGCAGCGTAGTCCCGATGATTTCGGGGCGCCGTCAGCCCCGGAACATAAGTCCGCAGACAAGTCTGCCCGCCCGAACCCCACTCCAGTTGAACAGGACGGGGGGCAGGCAGGCAATCCCTCTGATACGGCTCAGGACATTCCGCCGGAGTTAAAGGAATGGCTTGAGAAGATTAAAGAAGCGGTTCCGATGCAGGATGAAGATGGCGATGAACCGCCGCCTATGCCGGTCCCGCCTCCGGCGCCGGTGCCAATAGCGCCGGCCGGCTCAGCCGAGACCGTCTCGGTCCAGCCGCCTCCCGAAGCGCCCAGGCCGCCGGTCCATTGCGTCATCTACAAACTTTCCAACAGTTTCATAAAAGAAATCATTGCGCTCAACGACTGCTATATCACCGAGATGAAACTCAATGCCGAGGGCGTATTGATAGCCGGCACGGACAACAGCGGCCGGGTTTATTATGTCTTCCAGGGCGGAAAATTCTTCATTCCCTTTGACCTTGACGCCGGACAGGTCCTGACTCTGGCGATGAATAAGGACAACCAACTCTACGCAATCGGTTCGGGCAAAAAAGCCGCGGTTTACCTGGCCCGGCCCGACTTGGCTGTCAAGTCGGAATTCACCACCGAGGTCTGGGACGCCCGGTTCCCGGCCCGGTTGGGCAATTTCTCGTTCAAGGGCCGGGGCTCGCTCGCCCTTCAGGTCCAGAGCGGTAATACGGCCAAGCCGGACGAGACCTGGTCTGACTGGTCCGATCCTGTTGTGATCTCCGCCCAAGGCGGATCCGCCTCTGGCGGAAAGGCGGAAGAAGATGCCAAACCCGTTGCGCCGGCCGGACGCTATTTCAAGGCCAAACTGTCCTGGGACAACAAAGACACTCTCATCAAGGAAATCACCCAGAACTATCTGGTGCATAACCAGCAACCCAGAATTGCGACATTTAATATCGCTCCGGTTCCGCCCTTACAGCTCGCCGGCATACCGCAGCGGATGCCGGTCAGGAAGATAACCTATCAGGTCCGCGACCCGGACGGCGATGCGCTCTCCTATCGCATCTACAGCCGCCGGGAGGACCAGAAAACCTGGATACTGCTCAACCAGGAATTCCCAGGCGGCCTGATATTCCAGCCGGAATACAACTGGAACACCGAGTCGCTTCCGGACGGCCGTTATCTTATCCGCCTTGAGGCCACGGACGAAAAAGTCAATCCCAACGGCACCGAACTCAAGGACGAGAAGATATCAGAGCCGGTCATTGTGGATAACACCAGGCCTGAGATAAAAGACCTGGCTGTGGATAAGACGTTGATATGCTCCGGCAAGGTATCAGACGCCCTTTCCCAGATTCGGCGGATAGAATACTCATTAGACGGCGGAAAATGGGAGCCGGTCTTTCCATCCGACGGGATAATGGATTCCTCTTCAGAGGGCTTTAAATTTTCCCTCCGCCCGGATGAACATCCGTTCGGACGGGTGCCCGCAACTGCGGCAGGATTCCATAACATTGCCGTTCGCGCCTATGACGAATTCGGCAATATGGGATTGGGACAACTTGAGTTTGAAAGGAAGTAAGAAAAACTACTTGCCACCAAGGCACGAAGACACAAAGAAAACAACCGGTTAACTTCTTCTTGGTGCCTTTGTGTTTACTCGCAGTTAGCGACAAGGAAACTTTATCTGCGAGTTATGCCTTATGAGGCCTTAGTGGCTAATCTTTATATATTATGAACACAACTTATTACCTGGGCCGATTCATCTTCCGCTGGCGCTGGATACTGTATATCGCCACCTTTGTGCCGATGGTTTTTATCCGCTGGCAGGAGACCCGGCACTGGCTCATCTGGCCCATCGGCGGGTTCCTGGTATTCCTGGGCTCCTGGACCAGGGTTTATGCGGCCCGCTATATCGGCTGGAAAGGCAAGCCCGAAGACCCGCTGAAAAGGGTGCTGACCACGGACGGCCCGTACCGTGTCACCCGCAACCCACTCTATTGGGGCAATATCATCGGATTCGGCGGCGCGGCTGTGATGTTCGGACTGCTCTGGTATATCCCGATTGCCCTGGGCGTGATATTCCTGTTGCACCATCTGCTCATCACATGGTATGAGGAACACCGGATGCGCGAAAAATACGGCCAGGCATACGAGAACTACTGCAAAGTCGTGCCACGCTGGGGCCCGAAACTCTCCGGCGCCCAGCCCCACGAAATCAGGCCCGAATTCCCCTGGGGCCGGGTCCTGCTGGCCGAACTGGGCACCCTTGGCGGTTTCTTCGGCACCATCGCCCTGGCTTTGGTAAAGGAGTTTTACCTGTAGAATAAAATATTGACCCCGCACCTAAATGCCAGGGAAGCCAAAAGAATTAGTTATAATTATATCAGGCATTTAGGTGCGGGGCGAAAGGAGAAGGTATTTATGAGAAGAACAAACCTGCTGGTCCTGTTGTTGGTGGCGCTGGTCTGGTCGGCACTGTCAACCGTTGGGTGCGACAAGATAAAAGAGGCGTTTCTTTCCGCAGCGGCAAAAGAACCGGTAACGATTACATCCGATGATGGCTCGGCGCAGATAACCGCTCCGGGCAACTGGAAAAAGCGGACCGACCTGCACGACGACGCTATGCTCCAGGCCGCGGATATCGTAGGCGAAAATTACATCGTGGTATTGCCGGACAGCAAGGCGGACCTTGAGGACGGAATGAACATAAACGGGCATTCAGACATAACCCGCTCCTCTATAATGGAAAACATCAAGGACTGCAAGCAGACCGCCGGGCCGGTGATGCTGACAATAAACGGCCGTCCGGCTGTCCAGTACGAACTGCGCGGCGTGGTCAGCGGCGTCAAAATCGTCTATCTCCATACCACAACAGACGGCAACGACAAATTCTACCAAATCCTGGCCTGGACTATGCCGTCCAGTTACCAGAAAAACAAGCCGGTCCTGGAATCGGTGGTCAACAGTTTCAAGGAAACCGGGACGAAATAAATAGTAACCAAATATCTGTCACTAAGGCACAAAAACCACGAAGTGACCGCCTGCCTGTGTAGGCGAACTGCACGCAGACAGGCGTCCAGCGAACTCTGTAGAGACCGAGAAGCGGATTCTTAGTGTCTTGCCGCCTCTGGCGAGCCTCGCCTGCGGGCGGGGTGCCTTCGTGGCTATAATTATATGCAATGGACCGCGCACCCTTTTAAGGCCGACCACAAAAAATCCGTCTTTCTGGTCCTCCTTATAATCCTTATCTGCCTCCTGGCGCTGTTTGCCACCGAAAGCGCCGGCTTTGCCCTGGTTGCCCTGACCTTGCTGGTCTTTTCTATGAGGCAGTTCTTCCTGCCCACGGTTTACACCCTGAACGCCGAGGGCGTGGATGTGCGCTTCTTGGGCTCAACCCAAAAGCGGTCCTGGAGTTATTTCCAGAGTTTTTATGAGGACAGAAACGGCGTCCTATTGAGCCCGTTCAAGGAGCGCTCGCGCCTGGAAAGTTTCCGGGGAATATATCTAATTGCCGGCAATAATAAAGCCCAGGTCGCGGAGTTCGTTAAGCAGCATATAAAACAGAACTAGACGCGCCGGCCCTATTTGCCCATGAATCCGCCCATTTTGCCCATCATCTTGCCCATCTTGGGCATATTCTTCATCATCTTCTGCATGTCGTTGAACTGCTTGATGAGTTGGCTGACGTCGCCGGGCAGGGTGCCGCTGCCTTTGGAGATGCGGTTGCGGCGCTTGATGTCTATAACCTCAGGATTCTCCCGCTCGTACGGCGTCATTGACTGGATAATCGCCTCTATCTTCTTGATGTGCTTATCGTCTATGTCCAGGTTCTTTATTGCCCCGCCCACGCCCGGGACCATAGCCAGAATATCCTTTAACGAACCCATCTTCTTTATCTGCTGAAGTTGTTCCAGGAAATCCTGCAGGTCCAGTTTGTTCTTGCGGAGTTTTTCCTCCAGTTTCTTGGCCCTGGTCTCGTCCATCACGGACTGGGCCTTTTCCACTAATGACACGATATCGCCCATTCCCAGGATGCGCGAGGCCATCCGATCCGGGTAGAATTCCTCAAAGTTGTCTATCTTTTCGCCGATGCCCACGAACCTGATGGGTTTTCCCGTAACGGCCTTGATGGAGAGCGCCGCGCCGCCCCGGGCGTCGCCGTCCAGTTTGGTCAGAATCACGCCGGTCAGCGGCAGCCATTCGTTGAACGATTTGGCGCTGTTGACCGCATCCTGGCCGGTCATCGCATCAGCCACCAGGAAGACGCAATGGGGCTTGAGCCGGGTTGAAATCTCCTTCAGTTCGTCCATCAGTTCCTGGTTGATGTGCAGCCGTCCGGCTGTATCAAGGATGACACAATCCAGGTTGTTCTCGCGGGCGTACTTGAGCGCGTTCTCGCAGATTTTGGGCGGACTTGCCCCGTTAGAAGCGTCCGATAGCGAAGAACCTGTCTCAAATAAAGCATTATTCTTACTGCCGTGTTCGCTATCGCGGTCTCTGCGGAGTTCGCTTCTAACGGGGTGAATCCTCGCCTCGCTATAGACCGGGATATTGAGTTGCTTGCCCAGGGTCTTTAACTGGTCCACAGCGGCCGGGCGCTGGACATCCGCGGCCACCAACAACGGCTGGTGCGATTTCTTGGTCAGGTATTTGGCCAGTTTGGCGCAGGTGGTGGTCTTGCCGCAGCCCTGCAGGCCGACCATCATAAAAATCGTGGGCGGTTCCGAGGCAAACTTGACTCCTGTCTCCACGGGTCCCATCAGGTTGACCAGTTCGTCGTTGACTATCTTGATAATCTGCTGGGCCGGGGTAATGCTGTCAATCACGTCCTTGCCGACGGCGCGTTTGGTAACCGTATCAATAAACTCCTTGACGATTTTATAGTTGACGTCCGCTTCAAGGAGCGCCATCCGGACCTCGCGCAGGCCGTCCTGGATGTTCTTCTCGGTCAGCCGCGACTGGCCGGAGAGTTTCTTGAAAACCGTCTGCAGTTTTTCAGTGATGCTTTCGAACATAATCTTTCGCCACAAAGTCACCCCACCCGCAGGCGAGGCTCGCCAGAGGCGGCAAGACACTAAGAAACTTCTTTATTTTCGTGCCTTAGTGTCCTGGTGGCTAATTATTCCTCAGTTGTAGGTTGAATTTTATCTGATACTCTTTTGATATTAGCCCCGAGGGCGTTGAGTTTCTCTTCTATTTTTTCATAACCCCGGTCGATGTGATAGACGCGCTGGATTTCGGTCGTGCCGGTCGCGACCAGTCCGGCCAGGACCATAGCGGCCGAGGCGCGCAAATCAGAGGCCATCACCGGCGCGCCGGACAGCCGGCTCCGGCCCTGGATGACCGCATACGAACCCTCCTTGCGGATGCCCGCACCCATACGATTCAACTCGGCCACGTGCATAAATCGGTCCGGATAGATGCGCTCGGTTACAACGCTGATGCCGTCCGCCAAAGTCAACAGCACCATTGTCTGCGCCTGCATATCGGTCGGGAATCCGGGATAAGGAAGAGTGGTGATATCCAGAGGCCTTAATGTGCCGGCACGCCTGACCCGGCATTCGGTATCAGATATCCGCTCCACGTTCACGCCCATCTGGCTGTAGTTGTCTATCACGGCGGATAAATGGTCCAAGCGGCAGTTCTTAATAGTAATGCTTTTCCCGACCAAAGCGCCGGCCGCGATAAAGGTGCCGGTCTCAATCCGGTCCGGGATAACGGTGTGCGTGGCGCCTTTCAGACGTTTCACGCCCTCTATCTCCAGCCGGTGCGTGCCGATACCCTTTATCTTTGCGCCCATCTTGGTCAGGAACAGGGTCAGGTCCTGCACCTCGGGCTCGCAGGCCGCATTTTCTATGACCGTCCTGCCCTTGGCCAGGACCGCGGCCATCAGGACATTGGCCGTGCCGGTAACGGTAGAGCCGAAGGTTCCGCCTAAATACATATTACAGCCCTTGAGCCCCCTGGTCCGGGCCAGAAGATAGCCGTGCTCGTAATCAATATTTGCGCCCAAAAGCCGCAGTCCTTTTTCGTGCAGGTCAATGGGCCGAACTCCGATGACGCATCCGCCGGGCAGGGAAACCTTGGCCTGCCGGCGCTTGGCAACCAGCGGCCCGAGTACGCAGACCGAGGCGCGCATTGTCTTGACCAGTTCGTAGCGCGCAACCGAATTCTTCTCCGAGACGACCTGCGTTTCAATGTCCCCGCTTGCCCCGTTAGAAGCGTCCGATAGCGAAGAACCTGTCCCAAATAAAGCATTATTCTTCCTGCCGTGTTCGCTATCACGGTCTCTGCGGAGTTCGCTTCTAACGGGGTGAACCTTGCGCTCGGCACGGACGCCCAGTTCACCCAGTATCTGCAGGAGCGTCTCCACATCGCGCAGTTCTGGCACACCCTTGATGATGCATTTCTCATTGGTCAGCAACGTCG
>JBFMDM010000036.1:0-18392 GCA_040753835.1 Planctomycetota bacterium | reverse complement strand
ATATCGTGGTCCTCGGTTTTCGGCCTTAAGCGGAGTTCCTTTAAGCGGCCCTGGTGGTGGCTTTTCTTCGCTTTCTGCTCCTTCTTATGCTCGTCGTATTTGTATTTGCTGTAACTCATTATCTTGCAGACCGGCGGTGCGGCGTCGGGCGAGACCTCAACCAGGTCAAATCCCTTTTCCAGCGCCAGTTTCAGGGCGTCTGCCGTGGGCATAATCCCCAGATGCGTGCCGGCCTCGTCTATCACCCGGATGGTCTTTATCCGGATTCTGTCGTTTTTCCGTAAATCTTTAATATCACACCTCCTCTTACTCGCTGTTAGACCTTTGGTCGTTATCCCTTGACCCTGAGTGGTCTCGGGACGAGAACCCGTAGGGGAGCGAGTTAGACCTCGCCGAAGTCCCTGCCTGCGGCAGGCAGGCCGCTGGGACGAAGGCGGGTATTCCTTATTTTTTTTGCTCTATTTCTCCGATTATCTTCTTTATAAATTCATCCGGTTTCAACGTGGTTATTTCCCTTTTCCCCCGTTCGCGCAGGGCAACAGTGTTTTCTTTCTGTTCCTTTTCGCCCACGACCAGGATATAGGGCGTCTTTTGCTCGGTGGCGTCCTTGATGCGTTCGGACAGCCGCTCGTTGCGGCCGCTTATTTTAGCGCGTATCCCGGACGCGAGCAGTTCAGAATATATCTTTTCGGCGTATTCGTTCTGCGCCTCAAGCACCGGTATGACCGTTGCCTGAACGGGCGAAAGCCAGACCGGAAACGCGCCGGCGTAATGTTCAACCAATATCCCGAAGAACCGTTCCAGCGAGCCCATCAGCGCCCGGTGGAGCATAATCGGCCTCTGCCTCGTGCCGTCCACTGCGTTGTAATACAGGTCAAACCGCTCGGGCAGGTTAAAATCCACCTGGACCGTAAAGCACTGCCAGTCGCGGCCCAGCGAGTCCTTGATGTCAATATCCGCCTTGGGTCCATAAAAGACCGCCTGGCCTTCGTCTATGCTGAAAGGCAGTCCGGTTTGCACAATGGCTTCCTTGAGTATGGCCGTTGCCTTGTCCCAGTTCTCAATTGTGCCGACATATTTTTCGGTCGGCCTGGTTGATAGGCGCATCTTAAAGTCGCTGAATCCGAATGAGCGGAAGATTCGGAGCCCGAAGTTAATCACGCTCTTGGCTTCTTCCAGCAACTGGTCCATCCGGCAGAAGAGATGGGCATCGTCCTGGGTGAATCCGCGCACCCGGAACAGGCCTTGCAGGACGCCGGAGCGCTCGTAGCGGTAGACCGTGCCCAGTTCAGCCCATCGGATGGGCAGGTCGCGGTAACTGCGCACCCTGGTTTTATAGACCAGGATATGGCCCGGGCAGTTCATCGGCTTGAGGATATATTCCTGCCCGTCAATGTCCATCGGCGAATACATATTCTCGTGGTAGAAATCCCAGTGGCCCGATGTCTTCCAGAGTCCGATGCGGGCGATATGGGGCGCGAATATCATCTCATAGCCGTTCTTGAGGTGCTCGTTTCTCCAAAAGTCCTCTATTGTCTTGCGGATGATGGCGCCTTTAGGATGCCAGAAGACCAGGCCCGGGCCGGCGTCGTCATACTGGATGCTGAACAAATCCAGGTCCTTGCCGAGCCGGCGGTGGTCGCGCTTCTTGACTTCTTCAAGGTGTTTCAGGTGCGCATCCAGTTCCTCTTTGGTCGGGAATGCCGTGCCATAGATGCGCTGGAGCATCTTGTTGTGCTCGTCCCCGCGCCAGTAGGCGCCGGTGGCCGAGAGCAACTTGTAGTGTTTTGCCAGGCCGGTCCGCTCCACGTGCGGCCCCCGGCACATATCTATAAAATTGCCGTGTTTATAGAATGACGCTTTTTCATCCGCCAGTTCGCGGAGCATCTCAAGTTTATAGGGTTCGTCCTTGAGCAGTTTCTCCGCTTCGGGCTTGGCAAGTTCTGTACGTTCAAACTTGCTGTTCTCCTTGGCAATACGGGCCATCTCTTTTTCTATTGAGGCAAGGTCTTCAGACGAGAATGGTTTGGGCGCGTCAAAGTCGTAATAAAAACCGTCATCAATAGAAGGCCCGATAGCCAGTTTTACAGAGGGGAAAAGCCGCTTGACCGCATCGGCCATTATGTGCGAGATGGAATGCCTTAAGGTGTCTAATTCCTGTTTATTCTGAATACTCACGAATCTCTAATAGTACTCCTTCTTTTATGCGGTATTATAACGGAACAATAATACGATGTCAAGAAAAATCATCTCCACCGCGAGATTAGTATGAATATCAGTAATAAAGTATGCATCCCGCTGAGAGTGTGGATACGAATTGCTAATATAGCAGGCGTGAGGGGTGGGTATAAATTTTTACCCGATTGCCGCGGATATATCCGGTGACGGTGACGCCCAGTTTCCCTCCCAATTCCACGGCCAAGTCGGTCGGCGAGGTCAGCGAGCCGAGTATCGGTATGCCGGCGCGGAATGCCTTGAGCATCATCTCTGACGAAATGCGTCCGGTGGTCAGCATTATTTTCCCGGCCAGGCCGATATTGTTCAGCAAACTGTCGCCGATCACCTTGTCCACCGCGTTATGCCGGCCGATATCCTCGCTGAAGGAAAGGATATCTCCGGAATTGCAAATGGCCGCGGAGTGTATTCCACCGGACCGTTCATATAATACGGCGCTGTCCAGCATTTTCCTGGCCAGCCCGGTCAGTTCTTCAGCGCTTAATCTGGCGTTGGAATCCAACGGGACCAGGCCTTCAATATCAGAAGGGCAGAGGAACGTAAAACCCCGGCCGCAGCCCGAGGTCATTATTCGCGCCTTTTGGTCCACTTCCCGGGCGTTTGATTCCACCCAGACCTGGCTTTTTCGCCTGTCCTGATTGACTGTAATCCGGGCAATATCAGCCGCGGCATCAATAATATTCTCGGAATACAGGAAGCCGACCACCAACTCCTTTACATTGGACGGAGTCGCCATAAGGGAGGTAAGCATCTTGTTGTTAAGGTAAACAGTAACGACGTGTTCCGGCGGCAGATGGCGAATGACCGGTTCTTTTTTTTCCAGGGGCCGCTTCACGGGGTTGGGCTGTATCAGGTTTATCATAAGGCAAATGGATTCTGGTATCCCTGGCTGATTGCCAGGGTGTCCAGATGGTAAGTTATAATATCCTCCACTTCCGGAATCACTTCACGCCCGATGGATTTCTCGTCTATCGTTTTCAGGTATTTTTTGCATTTGTAGCAGACATCCACCCGGTAACTCCTGTTATCATCGGCGTAGAAATACGCCAGTTTATCCTGGTCTGTGTTGCCGCAATAATGGCAGATAATCCGCGTGACCGGCCATTTAGTCCAGCACTGGTGGCAGACAAGCAAGCGTTTGCCGGTATCCTTTTGCAACTGGCTGATTTTGGGAAGCCCGCCGCAGACTGGGCAAACGGGTTTTGACCAGTATTGCCTGTAATCAAGCGCGCCAAACTGCTCTGCTTCCTTGCGGTAGAACACCTTCAAGGCCTGCCAAATGAGATAACACAGGGTTTCTTTTTCCGTATCGGAAAGGGCCGGAATAGATTTGGTTAAATTCCCAACCAGGTCTGGAAGATTATTGGGAACCGACTCCGGGATATTTAACAGCGCCTTTTCCAGACCATCCGTCTTTTCGCACCGGGGTTTCAGGAGCGTGAACAGTTCATTGATTATATCCTTGAAAACCGTCTTGTTGATGCTCCAACGTATGTCCTCGAACAGGTATTTGCCGTCCTGGAGTTTTTTGATTGCCGCGTCATTTGGTAATGGCAAAACCGGCGATATCTGATTGACGTATTGGTTCTGGAGTTGATACGTCCGGTAAAAGAAGTCAATTAACTCGCTAATCTGAGGGCTTTGCCTTTTATAATAATCAACAACTTCTCGCAATTCCATATAACTTGCATTACCTAATTAACAAGAACGGGTTCTTCCTTCATCTTGGACGTTCTGTTAATATGGGGATTATTAATTTTATCCGGTTCATTATGAGAAGGGAAGACATTAAAGTATTTCACTGCAATCCTGAAGGCAATCAGGCCGCCGGCGATAACAGCCGCGGTTACGGCAAACTCCATCCAGGACGGGAAATAACTCGCATTAGAGCCCTGCAGCATTCCGATAACGCTCATGTTCATCCGGTTGATGATAAGCCCGGCTATCACCATCAGGGACGAGGCAAACAGGCCGCCCCGGCTTGTCCGCACTGCGGGTACACAGAGCAGCAAGAAGGGCAGGACCACGCCCAGCCCGATTTCCAGAAGGAACATATTGCCTTCCAGCGTTCCCTGGAATGCCAGCGGCAACGAGCCCCTGACGCCCATATCAACCATTTTCAGGGCGAAATAGATAAACAATACGAATATCTCGGCCTTGGCCAGCCCGGAAAGCAGGTCCAGTTCCAGCGTCCGGTTAAATGCTTTGGAACTAAGGAACGCCTCAAAGGTCACCATTGCCAGCCCGACCATTACAGCCGAAACAAAGAACATCACCGGCAGTAACGGGGTGTACCAGATGGCGTGCAACTTGTCCGGCACGATAAGGAAAAGCGAGCCCAGTGATGACTGGTGGAGGGTGGAGAGTATGATGCCGGCAATGACCAGCGGGATGGTAACTGCCTTGATAATCTTAAGCAGTCCGTGCATCTTAAATTTCTCCAACACTGCCGGGCTGAATTCCAGGGCCAGGACCGTGGAATAGAGCATCACGCACCAGCCGACTTCAAACATCACCGAATGATGCTGCCACATTATCATCGGATGCCAGATATTCCAGGGCTTGCCCAGGTCAAACAGTAACGCCACGATTACCATTGTATAGCCCAGGAAGGCGGTCAGGATTGCCGGCCGCACAATAGGGTGGTATTTCTTCAGGTTGAAGATGTAAACTGCGGCGGCAATAGTAAATCCGCCGGCCGCCAAAGCCACGCCGGAGAGCACATCAACGCCAATCCATAGCCCCCAGGGGAATTTGTCGCTGAGATTAGTGGATGCGCCCAGCCCTTGGGTAAACCTGAAAATAGCCAGCGCCGCGCCGAGCAATATCAGGAGCCACAGGATAATCGTTCCCGGCGTAACCAGAGGTATGCTTTTTTCATTGCTTTGCATGACAATTACTCCTTTCCTTTCTGAATTTCGTCGCGTCTTTTACAGATAAACCAGAACCCGGTCAGCGCAACAGCCATTCCGCCGACCACAAACGGTATCTTTGACAGCGCCTGCCAGGTGTAATGTGGCAACGGCTTGTTGGGCAGGGTGGTGTTAAACCCGAGTTTATCAAAAGGAACGCTTGAGATATACAACCAGGAGGTTCCGCCTACCTCCTCCTTTCCATATATGTGGTTGATATATTTGCCCGGGTTCTTGGCAATTTTATCCTCGGCCTTCTTCAGGATTTCATCGTATTCGCCGAAGTCCAGGGCTGCGGATGGGCAGGTCTGGGAGCAGGCCGTCTTTTTGCCTGCAGCAACCCGGTCAAAACAGAAGGTGCACTTTTTGATGACCGGTATTGCCTTATGCCATTCATATTTCGGCACCTGGAACGGGCAGGCCAGCATGCAATAGCGGCAACCCATACACTTGCCTTCGTCATAAACCGTAGCGCCTTCCGGTGTTTTATAGAGGGCGCCCACCGGGCAGGCCGAGACGCAGGCCGGATCCTTGCAGTGCATGCACTGGGTCTTGATAAACCGCCAGAAGAAATCTCCGTTATTCTGGCCTTCCACAAAGCGGACCTTGGTATATGTGCTCCAGTCGAGTTGAGGCGGGTTTTCATAGGTTCCCTGCCAGGTGGTTTGCTCGGCCGGCAGATGGTTCCACTGTTTGCAGGCAACCTGACATCCCCGGCAACCCATACATTTGGTCAAGTCAACCAACATTCCTTTCGCCATAACAACCTCCTTTATGAAATTTGTATTTTTTGAATGTTACAAAGGAAAACCTTGTATTCCGGTATCATCGTGTTGCCGTCGCCGACATGGGGCGTCAATTGATTGGCCGCATAATTCTTAGTGCGGTCCTGCCCACCGGTAACAAGCCCGGAGAACCCGTAATGCCAGGGCATTGCCACGGTTTCGTATGACTTGCCGTTCACCTGATGTGCTGAAATGCGGGATGTGACACAGGCCCGGGCCAACACGTCGCCCCTGGAACTGAGTATTTTTACCCATTCTCCGTTCTGGATTTTCTTGGTCTCGGCCAGCTGTGGGCTGATTTCCACGAACATTTCCGGCATCAACTCGGCCTGCCAAGGCAGGTTGCGGGTCATCGTGCCGGACTGCCAATGTTCGGTAAGACGGAAAGTAATCGCAATAAGCGGGAACTCCTTTGAATCCACCTCGGCCCGTTTGTTTGCCGGTCCGTCCCAGATTTTGGATACAGGGTTAAATTGCTGTGAGGAAAGCAGGTTCTTAACCGGGCTTTCATACGGCTCGTAATGTTCAGGGAAGGGTCCTTCCTTGGTAGCGCCTTTGGGCGCGAATAATCTGCCGTGGAGTTCGGGCAGCATTATGAATGGGGCTGCGGCTGACTTGTCAGGCGTAATCATATCGCCCTTGGCGTCCTTCCAGCCGAAATCAGGCACATCAAAGTTAATCCACTTTGCGCCGTCCCATTTTACCAGCGCCTTATCCGGATTGTAAGGATTACCTTTTGTGTCTGCCGAGCACCTGTTATAGATAATCCGGCGGTTAACCGGCCAGGCAAAAGACCAATTGGGGAATAATCCTAATCCGCTCGGGTCTGACTTGTCGCGGCTGGCCGCCTTGTTATCCTTCTTATCCGGTCCCGGGTAGAATCCGGAGTATATCCAGTTGCCGCAGGCGGTTGAGCCGTCGTCAGCCAATTTGGTAAAGTTAGCCACCTGTTTCCTGTCGGCTGTCGTGTAGCCGTTGATTTCCTTGGCAACCAGATGGACATCCGGCTCATCGCCGTAATTCCAGTTGAGGTTGACAATCGGGTCAGGGAATGAGGCGTTCTTATCCGCCAGATAGAGCGCCTTTAATTCCTTATAAATTTTATCCAGCCACCAGAGGTCGCGCTTGGCCTGGCCCGGCGGGTTGACCGCCTGATAACGCCACTGGAGCCAGCGGCCGCTGTTGGTTACCGCACCCTCTTTTTCCAGGGCAAAGGCAGCCGGTAAGACGAATACCTCGGTCTTGATATCAGCCGGATTGACACCGGGCCTCTTCCAGAAATTGCCGGTTTCCGTGTCCCAGAGTTGGACATCCACCAGCCAATCCAGTTTGCCTAATGCATTCAGTTCAAGATTACTGTTAGGACCGCTGACGGCCGGGTTCTGGCCCCAATTAAGCAATCCCTTAATCTTGCCTTCATTCATTGCTTCAAACATAGCAATCCATGAATAACCGCCGCCTTTATGTCCGGCACCAATCTTGGGGAGATAATCATAGCAGAAATCGTTCTCTTTGGTCGCCTTATCACCCCACCAGGCCTTGAGTAAACTAATCAGGAACTTGGGTTTGTTGGACCAGTAACCGGTCTTCGGCGTCTCCTTTCCGTTGTAATCCTTCAGGGTCGGGTGTAACTTGGCATTCGGGATGCCCATGTATCCCGGTAAAAGATGGAAGAGTAACGCCATATCAGTTGAGCCCTGGACATTACTCTCACCGCGCATTGCGTTAATCCCACCACCGGGTCTGCCCATGTTACCGAGTAACAGTTGCAATATAGCATAACCTCTGATGTATTCTGTCCCGACCGTATGCTGGGTGGCGCCCATTGCATAGAGTATTGTTCCTGTTTTTTCCGGCCTGCCGGTCTCGCAATAGGTCTTGGCTAATTCCACCAGTTGGGCGGCTGGAACACCGGTTATCTTTGAGGTTACTTCTGCGGTATAGCGGCTGAAGTGTTTCTTGAGGAGTTGGAAGACGCTGTTGGGGTCGTTTAGGGTCGTATCCTTTTTAGTGCTTGTCTCCACGGCCGCCTGGCAGACCGGGCATTTTGCCTCTGCCGGAATCGTGCCTTTCTGTGCGCAATCATCCTTATGCTTGCAGGTCTTTTCGGTCTGATAATCCCAGGCGCTGGCATCGTATGCCCGCTTGGCTGCGTCATAACCGCTGAATAGGCCGTCGTTAAACCCGAATTCCGGCTTGACCAGGAACGGGGCATTGGTGTATTCACGGACATACTCGTCGTGGAATAGTTTATTTTCCAGGCAATAGTTAATCATAAACCCGATTAAAGCGATATCAGTGCCGGCACGATGCCTGACATAAAGGTTGGATATCGCCGCGGTGCGGGTGAATCTGGGGTCGCAGACAATCAACTTGGCGCCTTTTTCCTTGGCCGCGTTAATCCATCGGGCCGAAATCACATGGTTTTCCACCGGATTTGCGCCGATAACCATGATGCAGTCGGCGTTCTTGATATCCACCCAGTGATTGGTCATTGCGCCCCGGCCGAAGGACGGGCCCAGGGCCGCAACCGTGGATGAATGGCAAAGCCGCGCCTCGTGCTCAAAGTAAACCATCCCTAATGCCCTGTTGAGTTTAGTAATCAGGTAACATTCCTCGTTGTCCAGTGCCGCTCCGCCCACGCTGGCCAGCGCTTCAGCCCGGTTAACGGTAACGCCATTTTCATCCTTGGCGACAAAACTCTTATCCCTGGTTTCTTTAATCTTCTTGGCAATTTCCTTGATTGCCCAGTCAATTGGTTTTTCTTCCCACTGGGTCCCGCCGGCCGGGCGGTATAAGACCTTTTTTAACCGCAGGTCGTTATTGACGATTTGGAAGGTGGCGTTTGACTTGCTGCAGAGCGCTCCCTCATTAACCGGATGGTCCGGGTCGCCCTCAACATTGACCAACTTCCCGTTTTCCGTATGGACAATCTGGCCGCAACCGCCGCCGCAAAAGGAACATATTGAGGTTGATTCCTTTGCATATTGGAGCCGGTTGGCTGGGGCTGTTGCCGAAACGGTTTTGGGAAGGGCAAAAAACGCCGGGATAATTCCTCCCAGTTTTATGAATTCGCGCCGGTTAAATCCACGAGATTCCATATCCACTCCTTTCTGGTAATTAAATCCTTACCATTCTGTATATTATTTCACTGTGAAAATTATCACGCTCTATGGCAAAAAAATAGTATTCTACCACCCTTAATTTAGAGATTTGTTGTGTTTCCTCCTACCAGATAATTTAATGAGAGCCGAAATCAGTATATCAATATATAAACAATGTGTCAAGGAAATGGTAAATTATTTTTTAATTATTTACTACGGATAGAGTAGTCGGTTTATAATGGCGACAGTTGCCTGTCCATAGCAGCGCGGTCCTACATTTATATTAGGTAGTTGTATACACCGTTCTCATAGGTGTCAGAGGGAGATACTTTTATGGCCAAGTTATAGTAATTTCATCTCTTTGCCGACCGAATGGCAGATTTCCAGCACTTTATCAAGTTCGTTATCGGTATGGGTGGCCATATAACCCCGACATTCGTCGGGATAACTCGCTGTAACGCCCCGAACCGCTTTCAGCGGCATTGGAACTAACAACGAGACAATAATCCCATTTCTGTTCCTACATTATGGCAAATTTCTAATACCTTATCCAACTCCTTATCAGTATGCGTGGCCATATAACTGGTGCGAATCAGGGCGCCGTCCGGCGGGACCGCCGGCGAGATTACCGGATTGGTAAATATGCCCCGCTCAAATAACTGCTTCCAGAACCCGAAGGTAACCATATCCTCGCCGAGGATTAGAGGCACGATAGGCGTCTGGGTCGGCCCGATGTTGAATCCCATTTTGCGGTATTCCCGGTGCATCTTGGTGGTGATTTCCCAGAGCCGCTTGCGGCGCTGGGGGTCTGATTCCATAATCTTCAGTGTTGCCAGGACCGTGGCCACGGCTGAAGGCGGCATACTGGCCGAGAATATCAGGGCCCTCGCGTGATGCTTGATGTAACTGATAACCTTTTCCTCGCCGGCGATGAATCCGCCCAGCGAGGCGAACGACTTGCTGAAAGTGCCCATCACCAGGTCAACGTCCTTTTCCACGTTGAAATGTTCGGCGCAGCCGCGTCCGCATTCGCCCATCACGCCGATGCCGTGTGCATCGTCCACCATCAGCCGGCATTTGTATTTCTTCTTGAGTTTGACTATCTCGGGTAGGTTGGCCAGGTCGCCTTCCATGCTGAATACGCCGTCCACCACAATCAGTGCATTGGATGGATTGGGCAACTCGGACAGAATCCGCTCCAGGTCGGCCATATCGTTGTGTTTGTATTTGATGGTCTTGCCGAAGGACAGCCGGCAGCCGTCCACGATGCTGGCGTGGTTGCCCCGGTCAATAACCACCGCGTCATCCTTGCCGACCACCGTGGAAATGACTCCCTGGTTGGTCTGGAATCCGGTGGAGAAAATCAGGGCCGACTCCTTGCGCATAAACCGGGCCAGTTCGTGTTCCAGTTCCTCGTGGATATCCAGTGTCCCGTTGAGGAATCTTGAGCCGGTGCAGCCCGAGCCGTATTTCTCCACGGCCTTGATGGCCGCTTCCTTGACCCGCGGTTCCTGGGTCAGACCGAGGTAATTATTGGAGCCGATCATTATCATCTTCCGGCCGTTGATAAAAACCTCAGTATCTGCGCCGGACTGGATGGCCTTGAAATATGGATAGTAACCCTGTTCCTTGGCCTCCTGGGCGCGGGTGTAGTTGTAACACTTGGAAAATATTTCCATGGCGCAGGGATTATATAAGTCATGCTATAAGGTGTCAATTTATAATGTAGGAAATTAAAATATCAGCCACTAAGGCGCCAAGGCACGAAGAACACGAAGTGACCGCGTCCAGCGAACTCCGCTCCGATGCCCCTACGGGGATACGGAGCGCCCCGAACGAAGCATCGGGACGCAGAGACCGCGAGGCGAATTCCTTAGTGTTTTTGTGTCTTCGTGGCGGGATTATATTGATTACGGATGAAATTCCAAACTCTTGAACCCATCCATCTGCGATTTGATGTCCCCGATGACCTCCTGCGGGTTCTGGTACCTGATTTCTTTTTCCTTAGCCATCATTTTTTCTATGAAATAGAGCACCAGGGGCGAAAAACCCTTATTCTTTATCTCATCCGACTGCAGGTCTGCCAGAACCTGCTTGGCCATCACCTCCATATCGCCCGTACCTGAAAACGGGGTTTTGCCGGTAATCAGGTGGTAGAGCGTGGCGCCAAGCGAATAGATATCACTGCGGATATCAGCGGACTGGCCCCGGGCCTGTTCAGGCGACATATAGGCGATTGTGCCCGAAGTTGTAGTGGACGTGTTGGTTGCGCCTTCAGCGGATTGGCTGATGGGCTGGGCAAATCCCAGGTCGCATAACTTGACCACGCCTTTCTTCTTATCCAACAGGAGATTATCCGGCTTGATATCCCGGTGCAGGATATTATTGCTCTGCAGGTAATCCAGGGCATTGGCCGCCTGCATAATAATCATCAGCGCCAGCTCCTCGTTTATGCCCGCAACCTGGCCGGACTTTTCCTGGACATCGTCAATCAGTTTCTGGACCGAGTCGCCTTCCACGTATTCCATCACCAGGTAATGAAGTCCGTTGACCCCTTCCCTCGGCGTTACATAATAGCCCCGGATAATATTTGGATGGCTGAACTTAATCAGCAGTTGCGCCTCACGGCGGAAACTGTTGAAGAAATTGGGATTGGCCACGGTCTTGGGGAAAATCATCTTGATAGCCACCGTGCGGTTGGTTTTGATTTCCAGCGCCTTGAAGACAATACCCATCCCGCCCGCGCCTAATTTGCCCATTATTTTATAGCCCGGAAGCGATTCTGATTTCTCTGCCATAATCTGTTCAATCGGATTATGAATTTATCAATTATTAGAATTATATTTCTTGCATAAGACAAGTTCAATATATAATAACATAAATATGACCCCGTTAAAGCCGAAGAAACTGTTTGGCGAGATAGTCATAGAGATGAAACTGGCCACCAAGGCGCAGGTTCAGGAGGCGCTGGAGGTCCAGAAATCGCTCTCTGCAACCGCGGACAAGGACAAGAAGCCGGCCAGGAAGCGAATCGGCGAGATTCTTGTTGGGAAAAACATCCTTTCCGCCTCCCAAGTCACGGCCATCCTGGCCAAGCAGGCCAATCTCAAGTTCGTCCGGATTTCCTCAGGCGCCATCACGGATGAGAGCATCAAACTCGTGCCCAAGAACGTTGCCCTTGAGCACAAGATTATTCCGCTCTATAAAAAGGGCAAGGTCCTGACCGTAGCCGCGGCCTCGCCCCCGGATATGTTCGCACTGGACAACCTTCGCTTTGCCCTCAATAGCGATATTGAGGTGGTCCTGGTGGTCCAGGACGAACTGAACCAGGCCATCGGCAAATACTACGGCTCTACGGTTGACGAATACGGCAATATAGTCGGCGACATCAGCGACATCAACATCACCCAGCGCAACGGCAAGGAAGAGGAGGTGATTGAGGACGATGCGCCGATTATCAAACTGGTCCACACCATCATCTCCGACTCGGTCAAAATCCGGGCCAGCGATATCCACATTGAGCCGATGGAAAAATCCCTGCGCATCAGATACCGCATAGACGGCGTCTGCCGCGAGATAGAATCGCCGCCCAAGCGGCTCCAGGGCCCCATACTCTCGCGCCTTAAACTTATGGCCGGGATGGACATCGCTGAAAAACGCAAGCCCCAGGACGGACGCATCCCCATCACGGTGGACGGCAGGGATTTTGACATCCGCGTCTCGGCACTGCCTTCCCAATACGGCGAGAGTATGGTAATGCGGCTTTTGGAAAAGCAGTCACTGGCCAGTTTGGACGATTTGGGATTTGCAGGCGAGGACTACCGCCGTTTCAGGTCAATCATCAAGCGGCCCAACGGCATCTTTCTGGTCACCGGCCCGACCGGCTCAGGCAAGACCACCACGCTCTATGCGGCTATCAAGGAACTCAATAAGCCCAATGTCAAGATTATCACGGCCGAAGAACCGGTGGAATACGTGATGAGCGGGGTGAACCAGTGCCAGGCGCGCTCCGACATCGGATTCACCTTCGCTTCTATTATAAGGGCTATGCTGCGCCAGGCGCCCAATATCATCCTGGTCGGCGAAATCCGCGATGCCGAGACCGCCACCATCGCCATCCAGGCCGCGCTGACCGGCCACCTGGTCTTCAGCACGCTTCATACCAACGACGCCCCTTCGGCCCTGACCCGTTTGCTGGATATGGGCGTAAAGCCATTCCTCGTTGCGGCATCTATCCAGGCCATCCTGGCCCAGCGCCTTATCCGCGTCCTCTGTCCCAAATGCAGGATGGCATATACGGCTGAAGAGCCGGAACTGGCAATGCTCGGCCTTACCCCAAAGGACATCCAGGGCCGGACCATCTACAAGGCCGTGGGATGCAAGGACTGCAAGGAGGGCTACAAGGGCCGGCGCGGCATCTTTGAACTCCTGGAAATGTCTTCCACACTCAAGGAAATGACCTTCCGCAAGGAGCCGACCGTCAAACTCTATGAAGAGGCAAAAATCAGCGGCAGGATGACCTCATTAATGGAAGACGGCGTGCGCAAAATCCTGGACGGCATTACCACTATTGAAGAAGTCGTGGCGCTGGCTAAGAGGGAGGATATTGGATATTAATGTTAGAGACAGTTATGGCGACACTGGCGCCAGTTACTGTCTTTTACACCCGCCTTTGGCTGGAAGAATTGCCCCGCCCCCCGATGGACATCGGGGGGCGGGGTCTAACTCGCTGTCCGCCGAAGGCGCTCGCCTCCCGCCAATCCCGCCCTGGCGGGACTGGTGACTGGCGGATAACTTCCTTTGCTCTAACAGCGAGTAAGAGAGGTACACTATGGCCGTAGATTTGAACAAATTGCTTGACGTTGTGGTTGACCAGGGCGCGTCCGACCTGCATCTGACTGTGGGCCTGCCCCCGATGATTCGGGTGCACGGACACCTCAAACCCCTGAACCACCCGCCCCTGACCAATGACGACACCGTGGCATTTATGCATTCGGTCACCTCGGAGCGCCACCAGCAGGAATGCAAGGAAAAGGGCGGCTGCGACCTGGCATTCGCCTACGGGAAAAAGGCCCGGTTCCGCGTGGCTATCTATACCCAGAAAGGCAATACCGGCCTGGTCCTGCGTCTTATCCCGAGCAAATTGAGGACTATTGAGGAACTCGGACTTCCCGATGTGGTCAAGGAAATCATCAACCGGCCCCGCGGCCTGGTCCTGGTCACCGGCCCGACCGGCTCGGGCAAAAGCACGACCCTGGCCGCGATGATTAACCACATCAACCTCAACGACGACTGCCATATTATTACAATAGAAGACCCGATAGAATACTACCACGAGCACAAGAAATCCATCATCACCCAGCGCGAGGTCCACAACGACATCGGCTCGTTCTCAGAGGCCATCACCAAAGCCCTTCGTATGGACCCGGACGTGATTCTGGTCGGCGAGATGCGCGACCTGGACACCATCAGCACGGCCATCACCGCGGCCGAGACCGGCCATCTGGTCTTCGGAACGCTCCACACCACCGGCGCGGCACGGACGATTAACCGCGTCATTGACGCCTTCCCGACCGCGCAACAGGAACAGATTCGCACCCAACTCGCCACAGCCATCATTGCCATTGTCTCCCAGGTCCTCCTGCCCAAGGCGGACGGCAAGGGCGTGATTGCGGCATACGAAATAATGCTCGCCACACCGGCTGTCCAGCATCTCATCCGGGAAAACGAGCCGCACAAGATTATCTCGGCCATCCAGACCGGCACCAAACTGGGAATGGTCCTCTTGGACGACTACCTCTTCAAACTATTCCTCCAGAAGAAGATAACCTATCAGGATATGATGGAGTATTCCCAGAACCCGGCTGACCTGGCGCTGAAGATACAGGAATACGCCAAGCAGCAGCAGGCCGCGTTTAAGAAACAGTAGGGAAAGCAGTCCCTGCTGGACTCCCTTCGGTCGCGGCGAGTCCCGTAGGGGCCAGCGAAGCGCCTGCCCGCGCTCCGATGGACATCGGAACAGGCAGGTGTGAAGTGGAGATAAGTCATTATGGGCGTTTTAGGAAAACAGCGTCCGATAGACCGCATAAATAAAGTGATTGTCCGCCAAAGGCGGGTCGCCTTTGGTGACTGGCATAACTGGCAAGGTGAGTGTCACCGGGCAAATCTGGGCACATTAATGTAAATATTGCGTCCACGGATTACCGGATTACCCGGGTGAAGGATGCCCGAACTTCAATCGGCTAAATAATTACAATATTTTTTATTTTCTCTTGACTTTCAGGGAAATAATTGTATATTCCGGCTATGATGAATGTAAATCCTAAAATAGGGGATGCACTCACTCACTCACTCACTCACTCACTCACTCACTCACTCACTCACTCACTCACCGCCGTAGGCCTGCCCGACAGAGGTCTGGTGGGTCGGTAATACTTGCCTGTCTAATCCTGCTCGGATTGTGTCTCGTCATCCTGCCGATACTTTCTATAACTAATGCGGAAACGCCGGCATCACAAAAAGCGCCGCCATATCCGGTAAAAGACCTGAAGGGACAAAGCGCTTATAAGGTCTCGCGGGTGATAGACGGCGATACCGTTGATATTATAGCAAACAGCCAGGCCGTAAGGGTCCGGCTGATTGGCGTTGACACACCCGAGGCCGTCCATCCCCAAAAGCAGGTGGAGTTCTACGGCAAAGAGGCAAGTAATTTCCTGGCCAATCTCCTCAAGGGCGAAGAGGTCTATCTTGAATATGACACGGACAAGTTGGAGTATGATAAATACGGCCGGCTTCTGGCATATCTCTACCGCGCGCCTGATGGCCTGTTTGTCAATTTAGAAATTATCCGTCAGGGCTATGGTCACGCCTATACAAAATATCCTTTCCAGTATATGGAACTATTCCGCGCCTATGAAAAACGGGCCAGGGAAAACGGAAAAGGTCTGTGGGCGGCTATTCCATCAGAGCAACCGCCTGCTGTCAAAGACGAACCAAGCGCCGGCAAAGAAGAACAAAAGGAAGTTACGGTCTATATCACCAAGACCGGCAAGAAATACCACCGGAGCGATTGCGAATGGCTCTATGCCTCGCGCATTGCCATAACGCTCAAAGAAGCCAAGGAAAAAGGTTACGGGGCGTGTAAGGTATGTAGTCCGCAAGAATAAGGAGGGAGAAATGATTGAGTTAAATCAGATAGACAATGGTTTACGGAATTTTCTAATTAAGTTTCCCATAAGAAAACAAGATACTATAAATCTTCCGAATTTGGCTAATATCTTAAATACTCAAATGGGAACAACTGAATTAACACCTGATAATGTAAAAAAGACAATTGAACATTCTATGGAAAATGGCTTCTGTAATGTAACTGGAGATTTAGAAGAAGGGCCACATAACGGATTTTTTAATATTGTTATAACCGAAAAAGGAAAGGAGAAAAAAATATGGTAAGGAAATTAATCGCTTTAACATCGGGAATATGCTTGCTGGGATGTCTTGTAGGGTGTAGCAGAGAAGATGAGATAAACAATCTCAAAGCCCAACATCAAGAAGAAGTAAAAATCCTCAAGGAAAAGAACAATGAGGAATTGAAAACCCTCAAGGAAAAGAACAATGAATTATTGCAGTCAATGAATAAGGACAAACAGACCTTGATAAGCGAGTACACTCAAAAGACAGAAGGACTTAATTCCAAGCACAATGAGGAATTGAAAACCCTCAAGGATGAAAACGCTAAATTAAGCCAATTATTAAATGACCCCACAAAAAGAATCCCAAATTTATTGGAACGAACTAAAATCCTTTCTAAAGAACTTTTGGGGTTTTATCAGGAGAAAGACAAGCAATTACTCTCCGAGTTATCAAATGCCAAGGACGATTATCAATCAGCAAGAAATGACCCTAATGTGTTTATTGATTACGAGAAATGCCTATCTGCCAAGGAAAAGATTCAGGGATTAACTGATGGCTACAAGTCATATTCCAAATCGTATCAGGAATTTCTGACGGATAAGGAGCCGGAACTTGCTTCGTCTGGTATAGACATCGCAAGCATTAAAACGGCTATTGCCAAAAATCTCAGCAACAACGATGAATTCTCGCGTGAGACAGAAAAGGCAATGGGACTAATACGGAAAAACGATATTGTAGTTAATGCCGATAAGGGCTGGCAGCCAGCAAACATGACTGTTAGCATTGGGGATACGGTTTATGTGGTTGCTAAGGGCGAATGGTCTATCCGGACAAATGGACCGAAGATTGATGCGGATGGAGAAGGTCAACCAAACAAGGAGTATTGCCAGAAGGGATTTGAATCCGTGAAACTTGGGGCGCTGATATGCAAGATAGCAGGCGATGATGACGTTCTAATGAAAAAGAAAGAACAATGTGGCAAGAAATTCTTCTTCAAAGTACCTCTTGAAACGGGGCAGTTGTATTTTAGCATAAACGACACCGACACCAGCAATAACCACGGGATGATGAATGTAAGAGTCATTGTTGTGAAGAAGCAATAACACTATGATAAAATCTCTAACGGTCCGATATGTTTTGCCTGTAATCTTTCTTGTTTTCGGTATAGCACTTGCCTTAAATGTAGTCAAATACTCTGTCTTGTCATCAGAATACTATCGCATCGGTTCCGGGGGGATGACCGTTAAGGAAAAGATAGACATGGCAGTGGGTTTCTTTTGGCAGGGATTCACTTTGGGATTAGTATCTGACGGTAGCGATAAGGTTGCTAATATTTATGCCATTTTTGCGGCAGCAGATTGTTACGAAAAGACCGCGGCTCGTTTTAGTTGGATTTTATTCGGATTAGCAGTTATCGGCATGGCTTATTTAATTGTTAGTACCTATATCTACCACCAACCCATTTCTGGTCTGATAACAGGGTTTATCGGTATATCGTTTCTGTTTCTCCTTGTCGGCTTAATAGCGCCGATTATGTCGTTTTATGTTTATGGGGATGTTCAATTACTTGGCCGATGCATCCAAAAATATGAATCAAAAGGCATATTATCTGCGGCTGTAACTTTATACACAAGCGGTAAATGGGTCGTTGCATTGCTCATTATAGTGTTTAGTGTGGTTACTCCAACAATAAAACTCCTTTTGACATTGACTGCTATGAAAGCGCCAACAGTTGCGGTAAGAAGGTGGGCGATACGGGTGATAGAGTTTATCGGCAAGTGGTCTATGGCCGATGTCTTTATCGTAGCGATGCTACTGGCCGTATTTTCCCTAAGCGCCACGCCTGGAAGTAGCGAGGGAAGTGACGCTCAAGTAGGAAATGGTCTCTATTATTTTGCCGGATATTGCATACTCTCACTGATTGCCGGTCACCTTTTGATTCA
>JBFMDM010000035.1:0-18584 GCA_040753835.1 Planctomycetota bacterium | reverse complement strand
ATTCTGGCGCTGGTGGTTTCGCTGCTGGCGCTGAAGATAACATACGGCTAAAGGTTTAAACCACGGATAGACACAGATAAACACGGATAGAAAGCATAGATTTCGCAGATTTTCCGCCGAAGGCGGATCAGCCTCTGGCTAAAATCTGTGTAATCGGTGGAATCTGTGGTTCGCTATCGCGGTCTCTGCGGAGTTCCGGTTCTTTTTGTTAGGCGCTCTTAGAATTTAAGACCGCATCCGAAGAAGAAGCCCTTGAAATCCGTATCCAGTTCCTCCCACGCTCCGGCCCAGGCGCTTCCGGGCTGGTCTTCCCCTTCGGTCCGGTAGGCGCTATACCTGTAACCGCCGTCAACAAAGAACCGGCCTGACATATTATAACGTAACGCGAGTTCGTAAGTCAGGGCCGTGCCGTAGGCGACAATATGCTCATCCGCCTCAAGAATAGTCCCTTTATATCGCGTACCTTTATATTCAGCATAAACAAAGGGCATATAACCCAAAGAACCGGATAACAGCAGGCCCTTTGAGACCTCTGATTTTCCCTTGACGCCTATTTCCAGCCCCTGATAAACCAGGTCGTATATCTGCCATTTCCGGTCCTGCCAGGCGTAGATATCAACCGGCGCGCCGTCGGCGATAACTATATGGGCGTCCTGGTAATCAGACGACAGGGCCAAGCGATTATACCCGAAGGTAATATAGAATTCATACGGCTCCCTGAGGTCGGTAACCCGGTAATCCGTGGAGAATGAAAAGCCATAGGTGTTGCCCTTGACCGTTGAATATGACAGGTCGGTTATCACGCCGTATTCATCCCAGTCCGTGTCGCGGATAGTGTCCTGCCTGACATTGCCGGCGCTTAACGAGATATTGACTATATACGGCGAGTTCTTCTCTTCGGTATAGGCAAGCAGAAGTTGGGTCATACCTCCGTCAACCGGATGGGTCAATTCCCAGGTGTTATCAGCGCCGGACGGGCCGCCGTGCATTCGGAAATCGCCCTGGGTAATCCATTCGCTGACAGAGATTTTATAGCCGGAACCGGAAAAAACCGATGACTCTTCGCTGATAATGGTTTGTGAATAGGCGATTGAAAGATGGCCGAAAGTAACTGCTGCAAGTATGAATACAAGGCAGAAATATTTCACGTCAGGGTTAACCCGCATCATTCATAATACTTTATACAATTATGTCAAAAGCCATTCCATAATTGTTATATGGTGCGGACAATCCAGATTAAAATTTCCAGTCAACTCCGAAGAAGATTCCCTTGAAATTAGAGGTTAACTCGTCCCAGGAACCGGCCCAGGGAGTATTCGGCTGGTCTTTGCCTTTGGTCCGATAGGTCTGATACCTGTATCCGCCTTTAACCGAGAATCGCCTGGATATGTCATAATTCACCGATGCCTCGCCGTCAAAGGCATTTCCTTTTGCCAGGATATGCTCACGTTGCTTATAAATGGTGTTCGGATACCGTATGCCCTTATACTGAGCCCTGACAAAGGGGCTGAATCCGGCTGATGTCTCCACGAATAAACCGCTCAGGACATCATACCTTGCCTTGGCGCCGGCTTCAATCCCCTGGAAGAGAAGGTTGTACACCTGCCATTTCCCAACGCTTGGGGTGATGACCGGCGTATAATTCCAAACCGTAGTAAGGGCGTCGCGGTAGTTGGCTGAAATCTTGAGGTAATCATACCCGAACATCAGGTCCACCCGGTAATCATCGCCCGGGTCGGTGACGCGGTAATCAAGTGATAATGAAAAGTCGGTCACATCTCCGTTGCTTTCAGAATAAGATAAATACTGAAGAACGCCGTTGGCATCCCAGTCCGTATCGCGGATTGTCCCTTGCAGGAGAGAGCCGCCGCCGAGTGAAAGATGGATGCGGTAAGGCGTATCATCTTCAGGCGGCGTATAAGTAAACGAAACATCGGTCAGGTCGGAATCCAGGGGATGCGCCAATTTCCAGGTGTTAAGGGCGTTAGGCGGGCCGCCGTACATCTTGAAGTTACCGGTGGTTATCCACTCCGTGACGGATACCTTGTAATTCGTCTTCTGTGATTCATCCGCTGTTTCGCTCACGGCTGGATGCTGGTAGAAACAGACCAACAGAATGACAATAACTGCGCTATAAACTTGTTTTGGCATCTTTATGCAATCCACTTATCCTGGATTATTCATACGCCGCTAAAAATAATAGCGGTTTGTTTCCGGTATTTATGCTTACACCCTAATCTCGCCCCGCACATAACCTGCTACTTTGAGCAGCCCAAGTTGCAGGTTATGTGCGGGATTGCCCGCATCCCAATATTATAGATGGGTCGGGCTCAAGCATAACCGCATAAAAATTTATGGATAATGCCGGTTATAATTCCAATGAAGCCATCAAATACCACCCCTTGAATTCAAGACGGGAAAAAACGCCCTGCCCGATATCGGATTCTATGCCAAGTTTGTTCAGTTTATAACCCAATCCGAAAGGTATCTTAGAGACAAAACTAAATTTGAGTTCGCCGTACACGTCGGACCAGTAGAAATCAGCATCTTTGGTCTTTAAACTCATCCAGGTGCCGGCCGATTCCAGTTGCATATTCTCGGCCAGACGCCCCTGAACCCGAAGTCCGATTACCGGAACAGGCAATCCAAAGGTTTCTCTCTCGGATAATCCGGTTGAATTTGAGGTAATCTTGACGTCGGTATGGAAATATTTCAGCCCGAGCAGGAGCCCCATTTCCGGTTCAGTGGAGGTAAGCGTGGCCGCCACGCCTTCGGGAAGCGGCGCAAATTCATACATTGCCGAAGCCATAGTAATATCCAACTGGGTCTTGAGGGTTTCGCTGGCGTTGAATGTCCGTCCTGAAAACAACATATTCTGGGTAATGACCTTTTTCCCATCGTAACTTGCAGGACTATATGAGAAAATCCAACGGCTGGTCCCCAAAAATCCGACCTTGCCTTCTATTTCAGGAACGGTCGTTGATTCGGTGATTCCCAGGGTATCCTTCAGGTCAATGGTGGAACCGGTCATAACGCCTTCGTCAATCTTGAATTTACCGCCTATGGCGCTGTCCCAGCCAGAGCCCTTGAATTTAATAACCGACTCGGCGTTGCCGGTGAGCGGGCAAACCAGGCCGGCAATCATAGCAACCACCAGCAAGCAGACAATATTTTTCATAGTATAAATCTCCTGGATATTTCTAACTGCGCGATATCTTCTTCTTGACATTATACCCCGGCTTGAAGACCAGGACCTTGCGGGCCGGCAATGAGACCTCGGCGCCGGTCTTTGGATTGCGCGCCTTGCGGGGCTTGCGCTCCTTGATGCTGAATACGCCGAAATTACGCAGTTCCAGCCGTCCTTCTTTCATCACGGTATTAATTACAGTACTGAAAACCTCTTTGACTATCCGTTTTGCCAGTAAATCGGTTACCTGAAGTTTTTTGGCTATGGCCTCGGCAATTTCCTTTCTTTGCATTTGTCGTTCCTCCTTAAATTAAGCAACCCATTCTGGGTAAAGATTAATATAACTTCTTATATATCAAATAATACCGTAGAAAGTCAATAAAATATAAATATTTAGTTTGAGATTAGAATCTCATAAGAATGGGAAATACCCCCTGCTGAATCCTGGCGGATAAACGGAATAACCATATCCGATTTTCCGTCATTGTTTATGTCGCTCACCACCGGCGCGCCATAGGGCATTCCCATAAGTTTATAGCCCCGGCCGGCTGAAGATAAACTTACAGACGTCGAACCGGTCCGGCTGAATATCTGCGCCCCGATTCCTGAATATATTTCTACCTGCGATTCAGTGGCAGAAAGCAGCAGGTCACGCATCTTATCGCCGTTAAAATCTCCGGCCAGGCACCAGATATACGGGCTTTGGATTTTGGGAACAGACCGGCCCAGAGAAAGCGAACTGCTATATGAGAATGAGAACGGCAATTTTATGGAACGGACATAATCCGGGCTTTGGGGATAAACCCCGGCTGTATTATCCCTGGCCGGCCGGGCTGAATATACCGCAATCTCCCATTCAAGGGTCTTGGCCAGGATGGCCTGCAAACCGCCCATTATCCCCAATTTATTCATCTGGACCAAAACCAAATCATCCAGGTTATCGCCGTTTAAATCAATCAGGTTGTGTTCAATAATCCAGTTATTCGTCCTGATTATCTGGGTCGGCGTTTTAGCAAAGAATGTCCTTGAGGCGGCAAACTGGTTCAGGTAGATATAAACCGTGCCTTCGCGGTCGTCGCTAAAGAGCATATCGGCGCAGCCGTCTTTATTTATATCGCTGACAAGAGGCGAGAGGGTGTAGCCGAAATCAATCTCCTGGCTGGCCGCATCTTCTGGAATGGTCAGCAAACTACCGGCCGGATTAAATGACAAAACACCCTTGCCGCCATCGCAGAGAAACCCGCAGGCCTGCCCCTGGAAAAAGGTGATAAAATCATTCTTTCTGTCGTTATCCATATCGGAGAATGCGAATATCGGGAAGGTTGCTTCGGTGGTCAGCGGCTCAAAGATATTGTGGCTGTCATATACCCGCGAGGCCATATTAATCGGCACCTCGGTTGTGGTAATAACACCAGAGAGAGCGCCGTTATAGGGAATAATCCGGAACCTGCCGCTATCAGGGGCAACCGCGATGCGGTTGTCATTGTCCAAAGAAAAGAGTATTCGCTTATGAAGCGGAACAGGAAATCTCTCGTTCCTGAAAACCGTGGGGCAGGAAACGGTTATCGGCGCCTTGTCTGTGGGGCTGCAGAGCCGGGCCGAGTTGACGCCCTTACTATTAATATAAACAAGCCCGGGACTGTGCTCCACACCGGTTATCTCATAAATACAGGCATCTTCAGGAAGGCGGCAGACAATACTCTTAGTAAAACCATTACCTGGCGCCGGCGATGACATCCGGTATACCAACAGGTTATGCCCCTGCTGGAATATAAGTTCCTGCAGTTTATCGCCGTCAATATCCCTTATGACAAGATTATCCACCCCGCCTGAGATTTCTATGTTCTGCTGATGGAACTTGAGCGTAGATTCCTGAGGATAAAGGATGAAAGCAATGAAGAATATGCCTATACTAAATAACCACAACCTTTTCATAATACCTAACATAATATCAATTCAGGCATTTGTCAATTGTTTATTTAGTAATCTAAGTAAATCGCCTTAAGCACAATTGCCCATTTTACCGATAAACTATCTATGCCTGATTATATCAGCCAGTTTACAGAATATCTCTCATCAGTGCGGAATTACTCGCCCCAGACCATCCGTTCCTATCGCAACGACATGGGGCAATTCAATGACTTTCTCAGGTCGCAATTCCCCTCAAATGATTTATCAGCGGTAACGAATCTGGTGGTCCGCTCGTATCTGGTGTTCCTGAAAGAGAAGAATTACCAAAAGGCGTCCCTGGCGCACAAGGTTGCAACCCTGAAATCATTCTTTAAGTTCCTCGTGCAGAAACGGCTCATTGTTAATAACCCGGTCACGATGATACGTTCGCCCAGGATAAACAAGAAACTGCCCGACTTTATGACCGAGCCGGAGATAAAGAATATGGTCCGCCAGCCGTCCGTGCAGGTACCCAAGTTCCGGCCCAATGAAGGCCGGATGGTGGCCCTGCGCAATGCGGCCATCCTGGAACTCCTCTACAGTTGCGGCCTGCGCGTCTCGGAACTGGCGCAACTCAGAATAAAAGACATAGATTTCAATTCATCGGTCGCCCATATTTTAGGCAAAGGCAGAAAAGAACGGATAGTCCCAATCGGCAGTTTTGCTATGAAGGCAATAGAAGATTATCTGACCGCCAGGAAGCAAGAAATGCATACGAATAAATGCAAAACAGCCACCCGCCGCTCCGTAGTCGGAGCTCTGGAATGGCGAAGGACGGCGGCCAGACAAAATCCCGAACCCAATTCATACCTTTTTCTTAATCGCTTCGGAGAGGGATTAACAGACCGCAGCGTGCGCAATGAGATTGCCCGATACAGGACCGGCGCCGGACTGGCCAACAAAAGAATATCGCCCCATACATTCCGGCATACTTTTGCCACGCATCTGCTGGACCACGGCGCTGACCTGCGCAGCGTCCAGGAACTGCTCGGACACAAAAGCATCTCCACCACCCAGATTTACACCCATATCACAACCAACCGGCTCAAGGAGGTCTATAACCAGGCACATCCAAGAGCGCGGAAAAGCAAAATCGGTTAATGCCAAACCAACGTATAGAGCAAAAACCCCATAATAGCCAGCATAAGAATTGACAATGCAACAGGGGTTAATGTCTTATATACCCTCCTGAATGACGAATTATAATATTGATTAGTCAGCACTAGGCAGAGATGCACAGGCGAGAGCATCACGCCGGTTACCCCTGAAACATAAGCCAGGACCGCCATCGGCAGGACATCTATTCCGTTTGGTACAATGGTAGAAAATATCAAAGGAAAAGTAATGCCCACAAACCCGACCGTCAGGCCGGTCAGCAATCCCACAATAAAAGGTAGGAATATTATTGTTATTACCGCATAGATAAAAGGGATTTCGCTGCCTATGCCTCCCGCCGCTCCGTAGCCGGGCGAAGGACGGCCCGTGAAGAAATCGCTCAAGTCACCTATCAACGCGCTGGAGCGCATTATGCCACTGAAGACAAGCACGCAGATAACCACAAATATCATCTGATAAACCGACCATTTGGCAAAGATAATCTTCAGGACTTGCAGCGGCTTTTCCGCCATAGGCGGATCCGCCTTCGGCGGAAACCTTCTGCCAAACACTGTATTCAGCATAGCCGCTAATAAACCGGCTAAGAGGCAGACCAGCATATCCAGTCCGAATACCACAAAAAGCAGGATGATAATTATTATGGGGGAAATCAGGTAAATCATCCGGAGGAATTCTTTAAGAGAACCCTTATGCGAATGCTCGTCTAATATCTTTATGCCGGGCAGAATCAGGATAGCGCCGATAGCCGCCGACAGAACAGTGAAAGGCGACTGAATAAGTGAAAACGTATTAAGATTGACATTGGCTAAACCCGCGGCCAAGACCAAACCGGGATAAAGAGGCCAGGCATATTCCCAGATATGCCTGAACCAGTAGTTAATAAGGGTCTTCTTGTGGGCCGGTATGCACGCCTCACTAACCCCATCCATCAGGGGCGCGGTGAATAATGCCCCGCCCGGCATCGGCAATAAGCCGATTATAGCCGGCAAAATCGTATAGGTCCAGCGGTGTAAGCCGAAGGTCCTGATTATCAACTGCCCCAATTCGGCCAGTTGCCCTGAGGCCTCAAGCAGTTCCGACAGAACCAGTATAATCCCGACAATAACGGACAGGGAAATTGTATCCCTTTCCTGCAGGGTAGCCAAGGCGGAGCGGCCGATATCGGAAAACCCCAGGCCGAATCCGATGCCAAGAATCAGACCAGAGAAAAGAATGGATATGCTGAAAGGGACTTTCAGCCGAAGCATCAGAACTATTAATACGAAAACAAGGGCTATCTTCAGTAAGACCATATTAATGCACTATTGTAACTGATTTACATCTTGAGTCAACTATTAGGTAGAAGTGTTCTATACTGGACTGTTGATTTATCAGTGATTATACAGCCCAGTATAGTCGGTTGTATAGATCCCTGTTAAATCAACAACCGACTATAAGAAAAGGTTTGATATCCTTTCTTTGGCAGAACAAGTTGCCCGGAAGAGGTGTCGGAGTCATACACGTCCCCATTGCTAAACATCCATAGGTCTATTCATAACTATACTCACCCCGATTGATAGCCCTATATACCTCTATTCCCAAACATCCATACCCCTATTATTAAACATACACACACTGAATCCAACAGTATACACGGCTTAATCCATTAATATGCACGACTTAGTCAAACGCTATGCGCGGCTTAACCAAACAATATACGTGGCTTAACCTTATGGTCTGCACGGTTTACTATAATACTATATATCAGGGCGTGTTCAGGGGTATTACCTCCCCCCGCCCCCCCTCCCCTTTGATTCGCGGAAAGATTTACCCAACTCCAAGTAGATCAAAGAGTAACGACAAAAATGCGTAAATTCCTATGCCAAATCCAACCGATCCCGGAAAAGCCAAAAAATAAGCCCCGTCCCGATTTAATATCGGAACGGGGCCTACATTATTTATCGCGTGCCCTACTGCCCCAGCCAGACCGGGCTTAAGCGGTTATTCCAGTCGTTCCCCAAGCCCAACTGCCAACTGCCGTTATTCCCCCAGAGCCAGATGGAACTGCCGCTCCTGAATGATAAACTGTGGTTAAATCCCGCGGCAACGTTAAACCAGTTATAATCAGGGCCTACCTTGGTCGGCGTGCTCCTTTGATTGGTATCATTCAATCCCAATTGCCCGGCCCAGTTACTACCCCAGGCCCAGAGCGAGCCGTCCATTTTGGTCGCCAAACTATGGCTTTCGCCGCCGGCGATTGACAACCAGTCAGAACCATACCCTAGAATCTGGGTCGGCGATACGCGGTTATTGGTATCATTCAGGCCCAACTGACCGCTCCAGTTAGCTCCCCAGACCCAAAGGGAGTTATCACTCTTACACGCCAGACCGTGGAACTGGCCGGCCGCGATTGATATCCAAGTTGTGTCCGTCCCTATCTTGGTCGGTATCCAATAGTTACTGGTATTACCCAATCCCAGACGGCCGCTATCGCCAAAGCCGCAGGACCAGATGGTTCCGCCCACCTTCTTAAGCAGGGTAAAACTGTTGCCGGCAGAGGCCATATTCCAGTCATTGACAGGAGTAACCGTGGTAACCTGGGTCGGCGTGTAACGATAAGCGGTATCATTATGGCCCAATTGCCCGAAGGAATTATCACCCCAGGTCCAGAGCGTCCCGTCACCCTTGATGGCTATGGTATGAGCATATCCGCAGGCAACCGATTGCCAGTTATAGTCAAATCCCACCTGGGTCGGATAATTACGGTCGGAAGTATCGTTCAGGCCCAATTGTCCGTACCAGTTATAGCCCCAGGCCCAGAGCGAGCCGTCATTCTTGATGGCCATTGTATGACCATAACCAGCCGCAACGGACTTCCAACTGCTTTCATAACCCAAGCGGGTGGGCGTGGAGCGGGAGTTAGTATCACCCAGACCCAACTGGCCGTTCCAGTTAGCGCCCCAGACCCAGAGCGTGCCGTCGCTCTTGATAGCCGCGGTATGGCTTGACCCGGCGGCTATCTTATTCCAGGGCTGAGGCACATTGGTGGTCGCCCGGACATAGTCCCACCTTGACTGGTCGTTCTGCGAGAAGGTGCTGATAGTCGTCATCAGGGACTCACCCGACGGCGCCGCGGTCGGCGTTACCTCTACTCGCAAAGTAACATAACCCTCCGACGGGATAATCGGCGTTGAATAACCCGGTCCGGTAACCAGCGCGGTGATATTTGTCCCGCCGGTCGGGCCGTCATAATAGGTCACGGCCCAGTTGGCATTGCCGGAACCGCCAATAACTGTAAACCTATCGTTTCCGGCGCCCTCGTTCTGCACCCTAATCAGGTATGAAACCACCATATTGTTCAGGGCGTTCGCAGATATAACCTGGGACATCGGATATGACTCATACAGATTATCGGTCAGGTAACTGGTTATCGGGTCGCTCGGCAACCCAATCATCGCATCGGGCTGGTTGTCAAAATAGGTCGGGCTATACTCCACCTCCTCGGCCGCCTGGTTGCCGTTCGCGTCCCTTACACTAACATACCAGATATAGGTCGTTCCAATATTCAGGTTTGGCTGCTTTGCGCCGGAGTCAACATTATACAGGACAGAGAGTTGAGTTGAGGGCATACCCTGGCCTTCAGGATACCACCATATTTGACCGCCGTAGGGCGCCGGACTTATTCTGAGGTGGTAGGTATAAGAAGGCGGCGGCGAGGCCGGCGCAGCCCAGGTAAAGGTCGGGATAACATGACCGCCTGTGCCGGTGGGCGAAAGCGACTGGGCGAAACTGTCCAGCACGCCGCTGACATCCGCAATCAGGGTCTCGGTTAGTAAGTCAGAATATGTTACCTCAAATGCATACTCGTCCGAGAGTCCGGGCCGGCTGGAGCCGCGTTTAAGTTCACATCTGTATTCCCAGTCATCGTTGCCGATATCAATCGGCGTGATAACGCCCGGCCCTGAAAGAGCGGCCACGGCCACGACCTGTTTTATCCCGTGCCTGACCTTGAATTCAACGTCATAGTTCTCGGTTGCGCCTTTTTTCCAGTGACCGGTCTCCACCCTGGCTATGCCGTTTCCGGTGGGCAGCGCCAGGTTTTGGCCGGTCAGGTTGCCATTGTTAACAACGATATTCAGGCCGTTTTCGGTCTCCTTATAATCACCATTGTCAATCATACCGTTGCCGTTCATATCAAGAACCGACCATACGACATAACTGCCGTTAGCCACGCCGGCAAGAGTATATGCCTGCGAGCCGTTGCCCGGGAAGGCAATCCTGGTGCAGGTAATCGCACCCATATCATTATAGATGCCGACATAAAGCGGGCCGGTAGGGAACACGCCCGGATAAGAGATGGCGCCTGAGACGCTCCAGTTGCCGGTGGTATTGCCGATAAGCGCCGGCCCGAAGACGGCCGACTCAGCGCTCTCCATAGCCCCCTGCCAGGCGGTCATTACAAAATACAGTTGGCTCCCATTGACCAGCCCATCCACAAAGAATGCCTCGTCCCGACTCACCGGAACCGTCTTGTAGCCCAGATAAGAGAACTTGCTAACCGAGATGCTGGTATGCCAGTAGACCCGGTATGAATCCGCAATCTCCTGGTCATACATATCTTGCGGGCCGCTAAAGAATATCAGCGCTGAAGAATCAGCCGGGAACGCCGCAACATCGGTGGGAGAAACCGGACTTGGCGGCGTCTGGTCGGAGAGGTAGATATACACGCCGGTGATATCGCCGTTGACTACGTTGACCGGCCCTGAATTGCCCTTAGGATTAACTGCATTTCTTACGCCGTATCCGATATTGTCCATCCAGGCCGAAAGGGTGTAATTACCAGGTTGCACGCCGCGGATGGTAAACGAGCCGGTTACCGGAATACTTGTCCCGTTATTGGTCTGTCCGCCGTTTTCCCAGTTCACATTAATATAAGTCCGGCCTGTAGAGGTTCCAGGATAATTAATAATGCCGGAAATACTGTAGTAACTGGGAATGGCCTCGTTCCTGGTCTTGATTGTATCCACCTTAGACGGGTCGCTGTTGGATTTAACCATCACAGTCGCATCATAATACGAACCGGTCTCTGCCCAGGATTGGCCGACCTCCATCCGGATGGTCGTGTAGTTACTGGGGGATAACGTTGTCGTCATATACCCGGAAACGCTTGTCATAGACCAGGTAATATCCCATCCCCATTCATCATAATATGTTACGGTCCAGCTCATATAACTTCCGGTCCCCGTAACCCAGAATGCCTCGTTGATGTTGCCGTCATTCTGCACCCTGATATAGTAGGTGACGGTCTTGTATCTCTCCACACCCTGGGACCTGGTCTGTGAGACCGGCGTGGACTCATACATATTATTTGTCGCATAGTAAAGCCAGTCATTCGGCTCGCTGTCTGTCCTGACCATCGCATCCGGCTGAACCGATATGATGCCGGTGGCGCTTGCATAAGACGACTCGCCGTTGGCATTATACGCCGTAACCCGGTACCAGTAGGTAATGGATGGCGACACTGTCGTGTCATAGTAGATGGTGCTATTGGCCGTGGTGGTGGCAATCCGGGTGTAGGAAACGCCGTCTGTGGAGCGGTAGACCCTGAATTCGGTCTCATCGCCTGAATTATCCTGCCAGTTGAGTTGGATGTTATTGATATTCTGCGGAGTGGCGGTCAGGTTGGACGGCGCATTGGGCGGCGGCGGCGCCAGGGTCGTGCCGGAAATAACATTGGAATAACCGGAATTACCGGCCGTGTTATAGGCCCGGACCCGATACCAGTAGGTGGTGGTTGGTGAGAGCCCGGTGTTATTAAATGTTATTGTGCCGGACCCGACCTCGGCTATCTGCGAGAAGATTAGATTGTCATAGGCGAAACCCGTCATATCGCCCAGCGAATAGGGATAACTTCCTACTGCAATCGTAGTCGTGGTTAGGTCTGATTTCTTAATACGAATAATATTGTTATTGGTAGAATAATTTGCCACCCAACAATACGTTCCATCTACCGCTACTCCACGTGGATTATTATACCCTCCACTAATCGTGGTTGTCGTTAAATCTGATTTTTTGATACGGGTAACATTATTAGAATCATAATTTGTTACCCAACAATATGTTTCATCTACTGCTACTCCAATAGGGCCGATTCCTACTGTGATACTTGTCGTAGTGGAATCTGATTTTTTAATGCGGATGACATTATTAGAATTACCAATGGTTACCCAGCAATAGGTCTCATCTACAGCAACTCCACCTCCGAAGTTACTTCCCACACCAATCTGAGTCGTGGTTAAATCAGATTTTTTGATGCGAGTAACATAATTAACACCACTACTTGACACCCATACATAGGTATCATCTACTGCAACTCCACTAGGGTTAGCCCCTACTGCAATCGTAGTCGTGATAGCAGGATTTGACTTCAGAATTCGGGTTACAGTACTATCACTAGTATTCCCCACCCAGACATATGTTCCATCTACCGCAACTGATCTTGGACCGTTCCCCACCGTAATTGTGGTAGAGATAGCAGGGTTTAATTTCAGGATGCGGCTAACATAATTAGTTCCACTATTTACCACCCAGCAATATGTTTCATCTACCGTGAGCCCCATAGGACCACTACCCACTGCAATTGTAGTTGTGGTGAAGTCGGATTTTTTGATACGAGTAACATTATTAGAACCCTGATTCGCCACCCAGACATAGTTATCTACGGCTGTTTCGGTAACAGACCGCTCCACCTTAAACGAGGTCTCGTCATTGGAGTTATCCTGCCACTGCAGTCCGATGGAGTTTGAGGTAACTGTGGTGGTAATCAGATTGGACGGCGCATTGGGCGGCACGACCGGAGTAGTTGCCGAGATAACATTGGAATATCCTGAATTACCGCCGGCATTCCAGGCATAAACCCTGTAAGCATAGTTGTTGCCCGAAGCCAGGCCGGTATTGGTATATACGGTAATATTAACCGAGACCTGGTCAAGATAGGAAAACGCAGCGCCTGAGATAGAGCGCTCTATCTTGAATCCGTCCTCGTTGCCGGCATTATCAGTCCATTGCAGGCCGATGGAGGACGAGGTAACGGTGGTGGTAATCAGGCCGGTCGGCGCGGTGGGCTTTGCGGGCAACGGCGTGGTGGTGTTCGCCTCATTGCTATAGTTGGAATTACCGGCCTCATTATATGCCCTGATTCTATAAGTATAATTAGTGTTCGCCGACACGGTATTATCCGTGTAAGTGGTGGCATTGGCCGTGGGCGTGGCAATTTGTCCGAAAGAACCTGCGCCGGTCTTGCGCTCTAACTTAAATCCGGTCTCGTTATTGGACGTATCGGTCCAAGTCAGGGTCACGGAATTATATAATGTAGCAGAGATGGTCAGGTTGGTCGGCGTAACCGGAGGCACCTCAAATGTCGTGGCTGAGATAACATTGGAATACGAGGAGTTGCCTGTTGCGTTATAGGCCAGGACCCTATAATAATAGGTAGTCGCCGGGTTCAAACCCGTATTGGAATACGTAGTCGCGCCGGCAGACAGGGTATAGGTCGTGGGATATGTCGCGCCGCCGTTATCAGACCGCTCCAGTTTGAATCCGCTTTCGTTAGACGAATTATCAGCCCAGTTGAGGTTTATCTGCGATGAGGAGGCCGCAGTGGCGTTCAAGCCGCTGGGCGCAGACGGTAACGGCAACAGGGTCGTTACGGAAATCGGGCCGGCATAGCCGGAGTTGCCGCCTGAGTTAAAAGCGTAAATCCGGTACCAGTAGGTGGTGTTCTCGGTCAGGCCGGTGTCGTTAAACGAGCCGGCATCGGGCGCCGGAGTGGTCCGAAGGTTATAAGTAGTCCCGTTTGTAGAGCGCTCCAGTTTGAAGCCCTCTTCATTGGTGGCATTATCCACCCATTCAAGGGCTATGGACGAGGCGGTAACCGTGTTGGTAACGAGGTTGGTCGGCGCGGCCGGAGGCGCCATCGGCGTGGTGGCCGATGCCTCGTTGCTGTATCCGGAATTGCCGGCCGCATTATAGGCCCGCACCCGGTAATTATAGAAGGTATTGCCGGTCAGCCCGTTATTGGTATAGGTAACGGCATTGGCGCCGGCCGCATAAATCTCCTGCCAACTGCCTGAAATAAACCGCTCTATCCTGAACCCGCTTTCGTTATTGGCATTATCGGTCCAGGTCAAAGAGATGGCCGTGGGCGAGATTGCCGTGGCGGTCAGTCCGGACGGCGCGCTGGGCAATGTCGGCAGTATGGTAAACGAGACAGAAGTCGCGGTGATAAGACCGGTAGTGGCATACAAAGAATAACTGCCTTGCGCGGCGATGCTTAAATCATCAAAGGTCGCGATACCTGTACCAACGCTGTTCCTGTTCAACGTGCCGCTCAAGAGCGTGCCGTCTGTAGTAGTGGCTGAAACCGCCACGCCGGACAGGAGGTTACCGTTGATGTCCTGGACCCGGACGGTAACGGCCGGCGAGATGTTTACGCTGACCGTGGCTGTGCTGGGCTGCTGGACAAAGGTTAAGATATTGGGAGAACCCGGATTAACGGTTACGGTCTTGTTGCCGGCCACGCCGCTGGATGCGCCGGTTGCGGTAATCACGGCCGTGCCGACCAGGAATCCGTCCAGGGTGTTGGCGGTCCGGGTTACAGAACCAGTGCCGTTGCTATGGCTCCAGTTATAGGTCTCAGTAACCGTATTGTTGTAGACGTCTTTGGAGACGGCCGTATATGCCTCCGAGGCGCCGCCTGAGGTGAGATTATCAGCGCCTGAGACCGTGACCGTGGAAACCGTGGCCGGCGTAATATCAAAGTTATTGGAATTGGTCGGCCCGATTGCGCCGGCCCGGGCTGATAACTGGTAGGTTCCGGTGGTGGTTATGAATAAATCATTGAATGCGACAACGCCGACGGCATTGCTGCTTGCCGTAGTGGTTCCGTTCAACTGGGTTGTGGTGGTCAGCGATACGGCCACGGACGGGACAAGGTTATTATACTGGTCCCTGACCGTCACCTGAACCGCCGGCATAGTCGCCCCGGCCGTGGTATTGGCGGGCTGGGCGGAGAAGGTCAGGTTATTAGCGGTTGACGGCGTGATGTCAAACAGGGATGAGACAATGGTGGTATAGCTCGAAGCCGAGGCGCTTAGCGCATAATTCTGACCAGCCAGAGAAATGCTTAAATTGCTAAAGGTGGCCGTGCCATCGGCAGTAGTGCTAATGGAAAGTGTTCCGGCCATCAATGTGCCATTGGTGACGGTGATAGAAACCGTTACGCCTACCTGTGGGTTGCTAAATTGGTCCTGTGCTTTAACCGTAACTGCTGTGATAGTAGCACCTGCCGGGGTATTGGTCGGCTGTTGGATAAACGAGAGGTTAGCGGCTTCGGCTGTGATATCAAATGGGTTTGAGGTGGTTACTGCGGCGCCGCAGGTCGCGCTCAGGACATAGCCGACAGCGGCCGCGGTCATACTTAACGGTGAAAATGTCGCAATACCGGTTGAACTGCTGTTCTGGGTAAGCGTGCCGTTGATTAATGTGCCGTTCGTGGTGGTAATGGAGACCGCAGCACCGGCTATAAAATTGTTATAGGCGTCCCTGACCCTGACTGTAACCGGCGGGGACATCGTAGCGCCGGCCGAGGTGGTGGTCGGCTGCTGGATAAATGCCAGATTATTTACCGCGGCAGTCGTAATATTAAATCCGCTGGAATCAGTCGTGGGCAGTGCGCCGCTCGACGCCCTGAAAATATATCCGCTTCCGGAAACGGTCATACTGATGGTGGAAAATGTGGCAATACCGTTGGCATCGCTGTTGGCTGTGGCATAAGCCGCGACAGGTGTGCCACCCTGATAAACTGCCAGCGTAGGGTTGGTTGTGGTTATGGACACGGTCGTGCCCTGGACATTGTTATTGTAGATATCCCTTACCCGGACCGTAAAGGCAGCCATTGTCTGGCCTGCCACGGAGTTAGCCGGATGGGTCACCCAAGCCAGGTTATTGGCTGCGGCTGGTGTAATATCAAACGTATTGGAGGTTGCCGGTGTAAGCCCGCTTGAGGAGGCGGAAAAGGTGTAAGCGGTATCCGCGGTGGTAATATACAGGTCGTTGAATATTGCAATGCCTGAACCGTTGGTGTTCCGGGTCAGAGTGCCGTTTAGTGTGTTCTTATTGGATGCAACCGTAACTGGGATACCGGCTAACGGCAGGGGGTTGTTAGAGACATCCCTGACCTGGACCTGGATTGACGCCATTGTGGCGCCCGCGGTTGTGTTGGCCGGCTGGACCGCAAATGCCAGGTTATTTGGCGTGGCCAGGGTAGTTGCATTGGCGGTGGCATAACCGGAATTGCCGCCCAGGTTATACGCATAGACACGGTAGTAGAAAGTGGTTGACGGGGTAAGCGGGGTATCGGAAAAGATGTTTACACCGGCGCCTAACGTATAGGTAACCGTATAGTTTACGCCATCCACGGAACGTTCCAATTTAAACCCATCCTCGTTGGTGGAATTATCAGTCCATTGCAGGCCGATGGATGAGGAGGTGACGGTGGTGGTAACCAGGGTGGTCGGGGCAGCCGGCACAGGCGGCGCCTGGGTCGTGCCGGATACTACATTAGAATAGCCCGAATTGCCGACCCCGTTATAGGCATAGACCCGATACCAATAAGCCGTCAGGGCAGAAAGACCGGTATCGGTAAATACGGCCGTGCCTGCGGGAAACGTGCCGCGCAGGGTGTAGGTAATGCCTTCAGGCGAACGTTCCACCTTGAAGCCGTCTTCATTATTAGAGGCATCGGTCCAGTTAAGACGGATTGAGGTATCGGACAGGACCGTGACACCGGCGCCGGTCGGCGCAGAAGGAGCGGCCTGGTTGGTCGTGGCGAAGACAATGGTCGTATAATTGGAATTTCCGGCCGTGTTGTACGACCTGATACGGTAATAATAAGTCGTGTTGTAGGTCAGGCCGGTATTGGGATAAGAGACCGTATTTGACGTGGTGGTATATACTTCGGTCCAGGTGTCCACGCCGTTTGGCGAGCGCTCTATCTTGAACCCGCTTTCGTTGTTGGAATTATCCGTCCAGGTCAGGTTTATCTGGGAAGACGAGATGGTTGAGGCCGCCAGCCCGCTCGGCGCGCTTGGTATGGTGTCCGGCGTCTGGGCAAAACCAGAAGCATATGTTGTGGAATTGCCTGAGCCGTTATAGGCATAAACCCGATAATAATAGTATGTATTTTGTGTCAATCCTGAATTCTGATAGATGGTCGCGTTGGCGCCGGTTGTTGTAATAACGTTGTATACGTCTCCATCCAGCGAACGGCGAATCTGAAACCCGGTCTCGTTGTCCGAGTTATCCGTCCATCCCAGGTTGATGGTATTGGCGTCAATCGGCGTAACAACCAGGCCCGAAGGGCCGGTCGGGACCGGTATGCTCGGTGTCGTGGCCGTGGCCGAGGCCTTGCTTGAATCGCCATTGGCATTGGATGCCCAGATGCGGTAATAATACTGGGTATTGGCGGACAAGCCGGTGTCATTATATGATGTTACGTTGGGATACTGGGTGGCAATAAGGGTATAGGTAATCCCGTTGGTTCCGCGCTCTATCTTAAATCCGTCCTCGTCTGATGAATTATCCTGCCAGGCGAGGTTTATCTGCGAATATGAAGCGGCTACGGCGGTGAAGTTGCTGGGTGCGGCCGGCAGTCCGCCGACCCGGACCGTCACCTTCTGACTGGTTATTCCGCTGTTGGATGCCTCTATGGTTACAGCGCCGGAACCCAGGGCGCTGGCCAGGCCGCTCGTGTTAATGGAAACAACCGCCGGATTTGACGATAGCCAGGTAAAACCAGGCGTGGGCGAGATGACATTATTGGCGTCATCGCGGGCCGTGCCTGAGAATTGCACGGTCTGGCCGGTCTGGAGGTTGACGGACGGGGACGGATTAATCCAGATTGAGGCGATTGCGGATGCGCCAGGATTCAGGGCAAAATTCTCCTCTGCGGTCTCTCCCTGTGTCAACGGGTCAACCGGCCTGAGGCCTGACGACTGGTAACCGGTCTTGCTGGCCTGAAGTGTCAGTCCCACGCCGGTCGGCACACCTATCATCCGGTAATTGCCGGATGTATTCGTATATGCCTCCATCGTAACAGACGGGTCAAGCGAAACCGGAAGTTTAACATCTGTAATATTCATCGCAAAACCGACCTGCTTCAACAGGAACCCGCCTATGGCCGTAACCACCCGGCCATCAGACAGGGTTATGCCCAAATCAACCTGATATGAACCCTCTCCGGATAATCTTGATTCGGCATATAGATTACTCAAGATAACCCAGTTATCCGTCA
>JBFMDM010000034.1:0-18692 GCA_040753835.1 Planctomycetota bacterium | reverse complement strand
GTATCGGGTTGGTTTCCACGGTCTGTGTGTTTTCAGGGTCAAGCGGTTTAACCGGTTCAATCGGCGGTATGGTGGTTACATCCGGCGGCTCGTCAACCTTAGTAGGGATAATAACCGGCATATCAGGTATCTTAAAATTATCCGGAGGCGGGATAGAGGCCAGCATCAGGATGAGCAGGGCGTGAAAGATTAATGACGCCAGCCACCAGGGCGTGCTGTGGAGTTGCTCCTGGAACCAGAGGTTGAAGTCAAACTGGTGCGCCAGGGCTTCCTCGGCTATAGAGCCCTCCCTTACAACAATCACTTGGCTTGTCATAAACGCCTCCTTTCTTAGAGCCAGTTAGACCGAAGGTCGTTACTGGTTCTTAGATCCGCCTCCCGCCAGAGGACTGGTCGCCTCAGGCGACTGGCGGACTGGCTCTTAGTCCCGCCTCAGGTGGGACTTCTCATTCCTATTATATAAACGAATCTCAACCCCTTTGCGCTCACTTTATTTTGGATTTTTAGCAGATAGCCACCAAGGCGCTCCCGAAATAATCGCCGCCCTTCGGGGCGAGCCTCGCCTCTGGCGGGGTCTCTGCGGAGTGTACCCACTGCGGTCCTTTCGGTCCTCGTGACCAGTGCTAAAGCACAGGGCGCTTTCGCGGTCTCTGCGGAGTTCGCTTTCGCGGTCTCTGCGGAGTTCGTGGCGAAGAATTAATACCTGAACAGCGGCAGGGTCTGGGAGAGGACGGCGCGGTTGTCCTTAAGATACGTGATGGTCAGCGAGAGTTGGTTGCGGGTTGCGCGTTGCTTGATGTTGGATTCCAGGTGGATATAGAGCAATGATTTGGCTCCTTCGTCAGTATAGTAGATGTCGGTCAGGGGCTGGAATTGGCCAGAAGAAACAACCTGCGGGTGTGAGAGCGCTTCCCTATCATCCAAGGGCTTGAGATTTTCCTTAGCCAGTATGACGCTCTTATTGATACGAAGAGGCGCGCCGGTATCGGTTACTGCTCCCGCGCTTGCATAACCCCTTATGACCAGTATATCCTTGACCGGGTTTTCAGTGGCCAGCCGCTCTGTTTTCATCTCGTCCTTCTTTACCGGCGTATCTGTGGAAGATGCATCATCGCCGTCCTCAAAGATATTGTCAAAGGCCGGACGCGGCATCTCTATTTCCAGCCAGAGGTTATATTCTTCAACAGTATCGGACGGGCCGGATTGGCCGGCGGCGTATTTGACTATCTTCGCCTGGTTAAGAAGGGTGTCCGGCCTATTAATTAAACGGGGCAGGAGAAACGCCGCAAGCGCGCCGGACAGGATGACGAAGACGATAAGGACAACCGCGATTATTAGGTTGGTTTTCATCAGCGCTGATGGATTACCTGTTCGTTAATGCCGCGATGCCGGGCAGTTCCTTGCCTTCCATAAACTCCAGGAAGGCGCCGCCGCCTGTGGATATGTGCGACATCTTGTCCGCCACCTTGAACTTCTCAGCCGCGGCCACGGTCTCGCCGCCGCCGATGACCCGGGTGGAGTTCAGGCCGGCCAGGGTCGTTGCAATGGAACGGGTGCCTTCGGAGAATTTGTCCTTCTCAAATATGCCCACCGGCCCGTTCCAGATGATGGTCTGGGCGGGCTGGAGTTTGGAGGTGAACATCTTGATGGTCTCGGGCCCGATGTCCACGCCGCTGAATCCGTCCGAGATGTCATTCTTTTCAATCTTTATCCGGCCTTTGTTGTCCACATTGTCCGTGACCAGGTGGTCGGCCGGCAGGACGATTTCCACGTTCTTCTTCCTGGCCTGGGCCAGGATTTTGGAGGCGGTGTCAATATGGTCTTTTTCCAGTTTGGACGAGCCGATGTCCTTGCCCTGGGATTTGAGGAAGGTGTAGGCCATACCGCCGCCGATGAGGATGGTATTGACCTTGTTCAGCAGGTTTTCAATGACCGTGATTTTATCCGAGACCTTGGCGCCGCCCAGGATGGCCACATAAGGCGCGGCCGGCGATTCGGTGAGTTTGTCCAGGTATTCTATTTCCTTTGCCAGGAGCAGTCCGGCTCCGGCCTTGAGATACTTGGTCACGCCGACGATGGAGGCGTGCGCCCGGTGCGCGCAGGCAAAGGCATCATCCACATACAGGTCGCCCAGGAAGGCAAGTTTCTTGGCAAACTTGTCGTTGTTGGCTTCTTCTTCCGGATAGAACCTGAGGTTTTCCAGCAGAATCACCTCGCCCTCTTTCATACCGGATACGGCCTTTTCCACAATAGAGCCGATGGAGTCGTCCATCTTCTTGACCGGCCGTTTGAGCAGTTCGGACAGGCGCGCGGCGACCTTGTCTAATTTAAGTTTCTCGTCCCAGCCCTTGGGCCGGCCCAAGTGGGTCATCAGCACGACCTTGCCCTTGTTGTCCAGGATATGATTGAGGGTGGGCAGGGTGGCGCGGATGCGGGTATCGTCTGTGATATTGCCCTGGCTGTCCGTCGGGACATTGTAATCAACCCGGACCAGGACGCGCTGGCCGGACACCTGCATATCTTTAAGGGTAAGTTTGGCCATAGTAATTTCTTTCTAATATAATTGCATTCTATACATATAAGGCGACCTGGTTTTTGCCCTTCTTCTTGGCCTGGTGGAGCAGGGCGCTGTCTGCCGCCTTGATTAATTCGTCCGCGGTTTTTATTCCTGATTCCCTGTAGTAACTGGCTACGCCGATACTAATGGTCAGCGATGCGGTTTTATCGGGCGCGGACTTGTCTTTCGCTAAGCCGTAAATCGGAAACTGATAATCGGCGATGCTCTGGCGGATTTTTTCCGCCGCCTGGGAGGCATCGGTGCTCCTGGTGCCGGGCAAGATGACCAGGAATTCCTCGCCGCCGTACCGGGCCGGGATATCAATATCGCGGATATTATCCTTAATCAGTTTGCTTATTCCTTTGAGGCAACCGTCGCCGGCCAGGTGGCCGTAGAAGTCGTTATACTTCTTGAAGTCGTCAATATCCAGCATCATAATGGACAGGGGCTGGTTGAACTGCTCGGCCCGCTTGATTTCATTCTCCAGCCGCTCCTTGATATAGACATGGTTGTATAACTGGGTCAGCCCGTCCTTGACGGCCATCTGGGACAGTTTCTTGTTGGTCTCGCCCAGGGCCACGGCGTATTTATTGACCTCGTTTATCTTGTGCTGGATTTCCTTGACCATCTCCACAAAGCAGGCGTTCAGTTTTTCAGTTTCGTCGTTGGTTTCCAGCAGGAGATTGGCATTGGCGTTTTCCTTTACAAAGCGGATGGTCTTTTGGGTAACCTCCTCAAGCGAGGTAATGGAGCGGTAAAGCATAATAAGCGCGGAGATTGACATCAGGACCAGCGCGCCGATGCCGATTAGCAGAGGAACCATCTGGGAGGCAGGCACCGGGGCTTCGCCTCCCATTATTCTGCTGGAGACATAAACGAGAAACAAGGCCGGGATAATGGACAGGAGAAAATAGGCAATCCATAGTTTGTGCTTTAAGCCCTGTGATTTTTGCGAATACTTGGGATTCTGGCTCATAGTATATTCTTTCTTATCAAGTCAAGCGGAATAATATCTTTATAATAATATAACAATAATTCCCGTTTTGGCAATAAATTTTGTATATTTTGAGTTGACCCCGCACATACTTTGCATTATAATGTCAAAATTAGAAAGTATCGTCTTTTAATGTTTTCTCTATAATAATAAGAGGTGCTTTAAAGATATGCCGGCGTGTCAAAGGCGGATGCGCGCTTCAGAGTTCTTTGATTATAGATGAGAGCGGTTAATGTTTACGACAAGGAACACAAACGCCGATGCAAAGTATGTGCGGGGTAAATATCTCAGCCGTTTCTGACGATATATAAGAAATAGTATTGATTACCCGATATGCGGAATAGATTATTCTTGTTGACTGCGATTCCACTGGCCGGTTTGATTGCCTCCTGCTGGGGAAACGGCGGGGCGAAGATACCTTCCCCGGACCGCGAGGGGCTGCTTTTGGCCGACGACAAGATAAAAGAGACCGAGGTCTACAGCGAACCGGAGCATCTCAAGTCGCGTCTCTATGAATCCGCCGGTCCCGAACGCGATATCGCCGCGGAGCGGCTGGTGGTCCTGCACACCAGGAAGGCGAATAAGATAATTGCCCATGTTTTGAAAGAGGACAACGACGAGGCGGTCAAGGCGCTCCTCAAGGCGCTGGCCAAGCACAAGAGCGATTCGCTCTTCATTGACGAGATGATTGCAATACTGGAAACAGGCAAGCCCGTCCTGCATCCTTATGTCTTCGCCGTATTCACCACCGCTGATGCGGAAAAGGTGGCAAAGGCCGTCCTGAAGGAACTGAACCAGCCGGAAAAGCCCGAGCCGGTCCGCCAGAATCTGGTCAAGGGCCTGGCATTTGTGCCGAGCATCCGCAGCATCCCGTTCCTAATCGGGCTCCTGACCAACCGCAAGAGCGACCTTAATACCGAGATTGCCGTCACGCTGAATATCCTAACCCGTCAGAACTTCGCCACCAGGGAGGAATGGATTGCCTGGTGGAAGGTCAACAGCAGCCAGTCGCGCGAGAAGTGGCTTGAGGCATCCATCGCGGAATATAAAAACCAGATTCAGGAAAAGGACAAGATTATAAAGCAATACGGCGACACCATAACGTTCCTGAAGATAGACATCCTGAAGATGCGCCTGGAACAGGAGCGGCGCCTGGTTAATATCCCGGGCGAAATCGCACTACTGACCAGCGCCCTGGACGACAAGGCAATGATGCTCAAGAAATACGCTTTGGAGCAGATAAAGACAATGGATAAGGAAAAGACCAGGCAGATACTGGACCGCTTAAGAGGAGAAATAACCGCGTACAAACCGGCCCAGTCAGACCTGCCTACCGGTCAGGCAGGCCAGCCGGCCGACGAATACCGCGTTCTGCTGTTTGATATCCTGGGCGACCTGGGTGACGAGGCGTCCATTGACCCGCTCTTGGGCGTTCTCAATAACGTCAGGGAATCGGCCGCGCTCAAGAACAAGGTTGTGGTCGCCTTAAGGCGCATCAAGAATCCGCGGATTGTTCCGGCGCTGATTGAACTGGTGGACCGCGAGTCGCCGGAACTCGTGGCGGTTATTGTGGAAACCATCGGCGCATTCGGCTCCGAAGGCAGGCCGGCGGTCGCCAAATTCCACGAGTGCCTCAAGTCCGTCAAATACCAGAATGACGAGAAACTCATCAAGGCGCTGATAGATGCCCTGGGCGATATCAAGGACCAGTCCAGCGCCCCGGAAATCCTGCCCTTTATTAACGACAGCCGGGCAAGGGTGCGCTGGTCCGCTTCAAACAGTTTGGGCAAAATCGGCGTGCCTGAGATTGCCCCGCAACTGGCCAAACTTCTTAACGACGAATTTATCGACATCAGGCAGATTACCATAGAAGCGCTGGGGAAACTGGGTAATAAAACAGTTTGCCAGGATATTATCAATATCCTGCTTAACGACAAAGACCTGCGCATCAGGCAACTGGCGGCCGAAGCCCTGGGTAAAATCAGTGATGCCTCGGCCCTGTCTTCGCTGGTTGGCCTGCTGAGCGATAAGGACGAGAAACTCGCCGCCTCGGCCTGGAATGCCGTTTTGTCAATTACCGCGGACAATCTGGATTTGATGGAGGAAACCGCGGCAAAACTCAACGAGTTGAAGATGACCTCATATGCGGCCCAGATGCTAAAGAAGATTGTCGGCAATCAGTCGTTCCTGAACAATAGCGAGTTGGAACCGCGGCTATCAGCCGATAAAGGCAGATTGGGACTGCTTCTGGCTGAATTGGGCGAGCACAACGAGGCCGTCTCGTATCTCAAGGACTTCAGCGGCCGGTCCGAATATACGTCGGCCCTGATTGGCTGTTATACCAAACTCCAGAAATACGACCAGGCCGTAAGGGTCGCATCAGACCTGCTGGAAAAACAGCCGGAATATTCGCCCGAATGGTGGTACACGAAATTCCAGATGTTTTCATTATACCTGAGTATGAACGAACCAAACAAAATAGTGGAAGAGGCAGCCAGGTTATTATCAAAAAACAACCTCACGCCTGAGATAAAGGAAAAACTGGAAAAGATAAAGGATGAGACCCAGAAGGCGCTGCCTCCGCCCGCGCCATCCAATCAGAAGTAAACCCAGCCCTTGTATCGCGTCATACAAGCGCGGTTTAAGGACTGGATGTATCTGGCAGTGAAACAGGATGTTAATATAAACGCAAGGGCTGGGTAAATGTTGGAATATCGCACCACCGGCGAATCGCACGGTCCGGCAATCGTCACGGCTATCACCGGCTTTCCGGCCGGCGTGCGCATAAACGAAAAGGCCGTCAATGCCGAACTCAGGCGCCGCAGGCAATGCGCCGGGCGCGGGCCGCGGATGTCCCTGGAGGACGACAGGATAGAAATTCTGAAAGGCGTCAGGAACGGGCTTTCCACCGGCGCGCCTATTGCCATTGCGGTTAAGAATAAGAAAAATATACTATTGCCGCCCCTTACGCGCGTCCGGCCCGGCCATATTGACCTGGCCGCGGCGATGAAGTTTCTAACCCTGAACGGCCGAACCGGCGCCGAGCGCGCCAGCGCGCGGGAAACCGTCGGACGCGTCGTGGCCGGCTCGGTTGCCAAATCGCTCCTCAACCTTTTTGGCATAAAGGTTATCGGGTACACCACCCAAATAGGAAATGTTCCCATAAACAAACGGCCAAAACTGACTCCACTGCCTGAACGGGTTGACAGATTTTATACTTTTGACAAAAAAGTCGTTTTTACTTACTGGGAGCCGCTTTTGGAAGAGATGGAAAGAATCGGCAATACAGTGGGCGGACGATTTGAGGTGGTCGGATTGAATATTCCTGTCGGCTTGGGCGACCATAATCATTGGGCCGAGCGGTTTGATGCGCGCCTGAGCCAGGCGATTATGGCGATTCCGGCGGTCAAGGCCGTGGAAATCGGCTTGGGCTTTGGTTATTCAGACAAACCGGGCTCATTGGTTATGGATTTGTTCGCCCTGAAAAACGGCCGGCCCGTTCTGAACAGATACGGTGGCTGGAAGCGCCAGACCAATTATGCGGGCGGCATTGAAGGCGGGCTGACCAATGGCGAGAATATAATAGTAAATGCCGTGGTAAAACCCATTCCGACACTGAGAAATCCGTTGCCGACTATAGATATTATAACCAAAAGACCCTGCAGGGCGCAGGTGGAATCCAGCGACATCTGCGCGGTCCCGGCCGCCTCGGTGATTGGCGAGGCCGTGGTTGCCTTTGAGATTGCCCGCGCCTTTATCAGCCGCTTCCCGGGCAAAACACTCGCCGAAATATCACGGCAATTCAGGACATACCAAAAAGAACTAAGGAAGATGTTTAAGAGCCCCTAACAAAAAGAACCGGAACCACAGATTTCACCGATTACACGGATTTCAGCCAGAGGCTGATCCGCCTTCGGCGGAAAATCTGCGAAATCTGTTTACTCGCAGTTCGCACGAAGTAAGTTACTGCGAGTTATCCCGACGAATGTCGGGAGTAATCTGTGGTTTCCCGCCTGTGGCGAGGCTCGCCCTTCGGGGCGGCATTATGTTAGACGCTCTAAATAGGATTAGAGGTGCTCAATTATCTGGGGTCTGAATGACGACTCGTCCATTTTCAATGCCCGGTCTATCTTGTCAATCATACCCTGCTTATCCCTGGGCAGGTGGCCTGAGATATTGACGAAGTTGGAGATGTGGTCGCTCAGGAACAAACTGTCGGCTTCCAGGTTTTCCAGGAGCAGGCGCGTTTCCTTAAGCGCCTCGTGCGGCGACAGGAGTTGGAATTTCCCGCTTTGGTAATCTTTGTATACCCCGTTTTTATTGGTTTTGTCATCAATGGGTTTAAGGTGAACGGGATAACTCGCAGTAATTCTGCTCCCGAAAGTATTCGGGAGCATTAAACTGCGAGTAAGGGGCGCATTCGGCACCGGCACCCAGGTGCGCAGGCGGATGAAATCAGGATTTATCGCGTTCAATACCTTGGCCGTATCCAGGGCGTGCTCTTTCCATAATTCCTTCCCGCCGATGCCGACCAGCACGTATTCGCTCAATTCTATGCCTGCCTCTTTCACCCTTTGACCGGTTTCTATCATCAGTTTGGCGTCCGCGCCTTTTTGGATACGTTTCAGGATTTCGTCATTGCCGCTTTCCAGGCCCTTGTGGAGCCGGTCAAGCCCGGCCTTTTTCAGTTGTCTGAGGTCACCCAACGTCTTTATCTTAAGGAACTTAGCCGAGGCATAGAGGGTGATGCGTCTGATGCGAGGAAAGGTCTTGCGTGTGAAGATGAATATTTCCTCCAACTGCGCGGTCTTCATTATAATGGTGTTCCCGTCCGGAAAGAATGCGCTTTCAAATACGTCGCCGTATAATTCACGGGCCGCCAGGATGTCGTTTTTAATCTCTTTCACGGACCTGATGCGGAATTTCTTTCCCTTGTACATCCCGCAGAAGGTGCATTTGTTGTGGGGGCATCCGATGGTGGCCTGAATCAGCAAACTATCTGCTTCGGACGGCGGGCGATATACCCCGCATATAGACGGTAACGATTTATCCATTTTTTATCAGCAGTATTTATATGCGGGGCAGGTCGGGTCTTCGTAGCGCATTATGGTTTCTCTTCTTGGCCTTGAACAGCAGTTTATCCGCTTCAATAATCATATCATCGGCCGTTTTTGTGTCATCGGACAGGACGCTGATGCCGATGCTTATTGCTATCCTGAAGGGATTCTTCGGATTGGTGATATTGGTGAAGCGGTACACCTCAACCTGATTGGAGATATTCCTTGCCTTTAGCGAGGCGCCTTTCCAGTCGGTCTCGGGCAGGATGACCGCAAACTCGTCCCCGCCGTACCGGCAGACCGAATCAATCTTGCGCGAATTCCTCTGCAACAGCGAGGAAACCTCCCGCAGGATAATATCGCCCTGCTTGTGGCCGTAGGTGTCGTTGATGGTCTTGAATTTATCCAGGTCAAGGAATAGGAGGGAAAGCCGGCGTTTATAGCGCTTGGCGCGCTGGAATTCCTCGGTGAACACGTTCTCAAAATACCGGCGGTTGAAAACTCCGGTCAGGCCGTCCCGGATGGACTGGATTTTCAGCGCCTCGGCCAGCCGGATGTTCTCTATGGCCAGCCCGATGGAATTGGTCAGGGTTTTGAGCACATCGTAATAGCCCTTCTTGGCCGTCTGGTTTGCCTCCATCAGTTCCTGCTCCTTCGGGTTAATCCTGAGCAGTATCAGTCCGATAATCTTCTCACGCCCGGCCAGAGGCAGGATAATACAGCCGTGGGCGCTGTCCCAGAATACGTTCCGGTCCGAGATGAAATTGCGGAACGCCCTGGCCAGCGGGTGGTTTTTCCTGATATCTATCTTGGGGCGCAGGGTCATTTCGTCCTTGCAAATCTTCGGCCTGAGCCCCTTGCCGTAGCAATAAGTCAGATAATGCTCGTTTAGCAGATAAACCGCGCTGAATTCGTAATTAAGTTGCTGGCGGTCGCAGAGCGCGATGCAGATATTCTTAATCAGATGCTCCTCGGTCGGCATCTTCAACAGCAAGGAGGTCAGTTTCGGCACGTCCTTTATCTTCTCAGTCAGAAGAAGAATCCGGTTATTGGCCAGGGCCAGTTCTGAGACCTTTTCCCGGGTTGTCTTTTCCCAGGCCTGCCTCTCGCTGACGTCGCGCCAGGAGCCGATAATCACCGGGTGGTCTTCCAACCGGATAAGGTGCGCGCTCACCTCAACCGGTATCACCTTGCCCGACTTGGTCTTTATCCTGAAGGAATACCTTTCAGAACTTACCCCGGCCTTGCGTTTCCTGATAATTTCCCTGAGCCTGGGCAGGTCCTCGGCCAGTATCAGGTCGCTGTATTTCAATTTGCCTAATAACGTCTTTTCAGGGTATTCGGACATATCCGCAAAGGCGCGATTGACCGTAATAAATCGCAACGTATCTGCGCTGATGATGTACTGGGGGTCATTGCAGTCGTCAAAGGCAATCTTGTAAAGGTTATTCATAGCGCTAATTTCGGATTAAGGGGATTACCCCGCATTACTCATAAATTTTTATACAATTATGCTTAAGACCGACCCCAATATAATATTGGGATGCGGGCAATCCCGCACATAACCTCTACTTTGAGCGACCCAAGTTGCAGGTTATGTGCGGGGCGAGATTATAGTATAAGCATAAATACCTAAAACAGACCGTTATCATCTTTAGCACCGTATGAATAATCCGGATTACATCACAGAAGCACACCAAATAACAGTTAGCCGGTTTTGCCCCGATAAAATTACGAATTTGTTGAATTTGTTTATTATATCAAATATATATTCCCTGTCAAATATTATTTTGGTATAATACCGCCATAAAATTTGCGGCTATATTTATACCCCTGATAGGGCGGAGCGGTTGCAGAAATGAAGCAAAATATGTTAAAAACCGGGGTTGCGCGGTTTCCCAAGTCCAGCGGTGTCTATTTTATGAAGGATGCCAAGGGCCGGATTATATATGTAGGCAAGGCCAACAACCTCCGCTCGCGGGTCCGGAGTTATTTCCGGGGCGCGCTGCCCGCCCGAACGACCGGCGTCGTCCGGTCGGGCGGGGACACTAAAACACAGTTGATGATGCAGGGGGTAAAAAGCATCTCCTTCCGCCGGACGCCCAGCGACCTGGATGCGCTTCTCCTTGAGGCCCGGCTGGTCCGGGAACTCAAGCCCAAATACAACATCCAACTCACGGACGACAAGTCGTTTCCCCTGCTGGCCGTGACAAGGGAGGAATTTCCGCGCGTCTTCATCACCCGCGAGCGCGGCAAAAAGAATATCGCCTACTACGGCCCGTTTGTCAGCAGCGCCGACCTCAGGCACGCCTTCAGAATCTTACAGCGCCTTTTCAGGTTCCGGGTCTGCAAGCATAATATCGGCAACGGCAGGAGTTGCCTTCTGGCCCATATCAATCTTTGCCTGGCGCCCTGCCTCAATAAAATCACGCCGGATGGCTATCGCGAGACGATTGCCTCTCTGGATGATTTCCTCAAGGGCAACAAGGGGTCCGTGAACAAGCGGCTGGAACGCCTGATGAAGGATGCCAGCGCGCGTCTTGACTACGAGGCCGCCGCATTTTACCGCGACCGGCTCAAGGCGCTGGACAATATCTCCGAGACCGGCAAACTGGGCCCGTTCTACGAGGAATCGTTCCTGGCCGAGACGCCCCGGCAGAAATTGCGTTTGCTTAAAGAGGCGTTGAGCCTGGCATCCGAGCCGGTCCGCATAGAAGGCATTGATATTTCTGACATCAAGGGCACTCAGGCAGTCGGCTCGGTCGTGGTCTTCGTGGACGGAGAGCCGGCCAGGGAGCGCTACCGCCGCTTCAGGATAAAAGAGACCGCTGAAGGAATGGCCGACGACTACAGCCGCATCAGGGAGGTCGTTCGCCGGAGGTTTTACGGCCTATCCAAAGAAAACGCCAGGGTTGACTTGCTCCTGATTGACGGCGGCCGGGGCCAGGTCAGCGCCGCGCTCGGCGCTCTGGAGGCAATCAAGATAACCCCGCCGGCGATTGTCGGGCTGGCGAAGGGTGGCGGAAAAAGAGAGACCGTTTACTTGTGGAAGCAGGGCAATATTAGTAAATTACGGATGGGCAATAAACTGAAACTGCTGGCTTATGCGCGCGACGAGGCGCACCGCTTTGCCCAGAAATACCATCATCTGATAAGAAGCAAGGAAGCGCTGAAATGAGCACAAAGATATTAGGCGGCCTGTATAAGGGCGCCAATCTCTTTACCCCGTCCGGCGCGGACATCCGTCCGGCCCTGGCCCGGATGAAGAACTCACTGTTTAATATCCTTATCGGGCGGCTGGAAGGGGCGCGGGCGCTGGACCTCTTTGCCGGCACAGGCGGCCTGGGCATTGAGGCGCTCAGCCGCGGCGCTGAATACTGCCTGTTTATTGATAATAACAGCGCCTGTATTGACGCCGTTAAAAAGAGCATTGCCAAACTCCGCCTGGAGAAGCAGGCAAAGGCCGTGTTGCTGGATTCGTTCAATATCGTCTCCTATGCGCTGGACGCAAAAGAGAAATTCAACCTTGTCTTCATTGACCCGCCTTATAAATATTATGACGACTGTCCGGAACGGGAGAAACTGTTCGGGGTCATCAGAGATGTGGCAGAGAAGGATATCCTTGCCCGGGGCGGTATCATAATAGTAGAACACCGCAGTGACCGCGCCAGCGAACACCGGAGCAACAAGAAGGACGAGGAAGCGCTTGAAAATATCGGGTGCCTGGTAAGGTTTGACCTAAGAAACTACGGGCAGACATGTCTATCGTTTCTGAAGAGGAAGAAGGCAACCACAGATACACGCAGATAAACACGGAATGTATTCTTGCTCTGTGTCAATCTGTGTTAATCTGTGGTTGATTTTACTTGACAATAGTCCTATAATAAATAAGAAGATAACTGGTTGATTGCTCCGACATACATCGGGGCGTAAGAGTCCGTCCCGCATAAGTGCGGGATTTCGCTGCGGCTCAATAAGTCACGGAGTTTATCCCGCTTCGGCGGGACTCCAACGGATTCTAACGGGGGCGTAGCTCAACTTGGCTAGAGTACCAGCTTGTCACGCTGGATGTTGCGGGTTCGAGTCCCGTCGCCCTCGCCACTTAGAGTCCGTTACGAGCGAAGCGAGTTACGGACTCTTAATCCAGCGCCCCGCTCCAATTGAATAGGACGGGACGCTGGACAGAATTCCATAATAAGTCATGGCGGATTTGGTTAATTGGTTATAGATATTTTACCTTATACTTTATTCAGGCGTCCTTGGTGATTTTAGATAAGTGAAATATTTTACATGCTCTCCAAACGCGCGCTGAAGATAGAGGCCTCGGAAATCCGCAAGGCATTTGATTTGGCCCGTTCCCTCAAGGACCCGATTGACCTGTCCATCGGCCAGCCGGATTTTGAGGTGCCTGATGCGGTCAAAGACGCGGCCATTGAATCCATCAAGCGCGGGTTCAACCGCTATGTCACGACCCAGGGCATTCCTGAACTGCGCGAGAAACTGATTCAGCAATTCACCCAGCGCTTCGGCTTTGCGCCGGGCGGGCTGATGGTTACTTCAGGCGTGGCCGGCGCTATTGTCCTGTGCCTTATGGTCATTCTGGACGAGGGCGATGAGGTCGTCATCACCGACCCGTACTTCGCGATGTACAAGCACATCATCAATATCACGGGCGGCACCCCGCGCTTTGCCAATACCTACCCGGACTTCAAACTCAGGCGCGAGGCCTTTGAGAAGGCCATCACGCCCCGCACCAAGGCCGTCATTATCACCACGCCTTCCAATCCCACCGGCGTCATTTACTCCCGCGAGGAAATAATGATGGTGGTCGACCTCTGCAAGAAAAACAACCTGCTCCTGATTTCAGACGAGGTCTACCGGACCTTTGTCTATGACGGCGCGGTGGAGAGCGCAGTGAAATACTATGACAAGGTGCTCCTGGCGGACGGATTCTCCAAGGCCTACGGAATGCCGGGCTGGCGTCTTGGCTATGCGGCCGGTCCGGCAGAATTGATTGAACGGATGACCATCCTACAGCAGTGGTCCTTTATCTGCGCGCCGCCGCCCTTCCAGAAGGCCGCAGTAGTTGCAATGGATACGGATATGTCTCCGATTATCAGAGAGTTTCACCGCAGGCGCGACCTGGTCTGCGAAATCCTTAACGGAAAGTTCAATATGGTAAAGCCCGAGGGCGCGTTCTATGTATTTCCCGAGGCGCCTGCCTGCCGCGACGGTAGCGGCGCAGGCAGGTCGGGCGGCAACGGCTCGGAATTCGTCAAGAAGGCCGCGCAGAACAGCGTCCTGATTGTCCCGGGCCGGGCATTTTCGGAGCAGGATACCCACTTCAGAATCTCTTATGCAACCTCAGAGGAAAAACTCCGCAAAGGCCTGGAAATACTTCTTAAACTTGCTTAGTAGTATTAGCCACTAAGACACTAAGGCACAAAGAAGCAGACCTGATTTATTCTTGGTGTCTTGCCGCCTTTGGCGTGCCTCCCGCCCACGAAGGCGAGGTTCGCCCTCGCCTCGCTTCAGCGAGAGCGGAGCGGGCCGAAGGGCGACGCCTGCGGGCGGGGTTCCTTCGTGGCTAAATTATATGAAAAAGTATTTGCTGTTATTGGTTATCTTCTTGTTCGTTATCACTGGTATTCTTGCCGAGTTATCTCCGGAGGAGAATCTCTGGAGCGAGAAGAAGCCGGAAATCGCCCGGAAGATAGCGGCCTACCAATACACCGAGGCGCTCAAGGCGCTCAATTCGGTCCTTAATATCGCCAGGAGCGATGACCTTAAGAGCGAACTTACCGGCTACCTTGAAGACCTGAAATGCGAAAAGTCCGTCTTTGACAATCTCACCAAACAACTCTCAGCCAGGGGCAAGCGCCAGAAAATCATCATCAATAACCAGACCATCTGGATAAACAAGGCGGACGAGAACGGATTTGAGGGCTCTATCGCGGGCCTGTCCGACAGCGTCTATATCAAGAAATGGACCGATGTCACGCCCAGGCAAATCTACGACCTCTTCCCGCAGGATATGCCCAAGACAGAATACCTGTATCTCTCGTTCTTCTGCTACAGCCACAATCTTCTCAAGGAAGGCGAGAAGATACTGGTCAGTTGCCTGAAACGGTTCCCTGAACAGCAGGCGCAAATCAGCCGTTTTATCTGCCGCCTGCGCAATATCACGATGCCCGAAGGCGGTTTTGAGGTTTATGAAGGCCAGATTGTCTCGCACGAAGACCGGCTCTATATGGAAAAGGGCTATGTCAAGTACGAAGACCGCTGGATGACCTATGACGAGATGATGGAGGCCAAGGGGCTGGTCAAGTTCAAGGACAAATGGGTCAAGCCCGAGGATGCGGAGCGGTTAGAGTTTGACGAGCGCGCGCTTGAGGCGCTCAAAGGCATTCTGGCGCCCAAGGGCGTGATAGACAAACCCGGCGCGGACTCGGAAAAACTCGTCTGGGACAGCGCACGCACCAGGGAGACCAACCACTATATCGTCAAGGCAAACCTTTCGCAGGATGCCTTAGACGACGTCTGCTATGTAATGGAGTGTTTTTTCCTTGAGGCATCAAAAATCTTCAGGTTCTATATGGACCCGAAGAACAAACTCAAGGTCTATGTCTTTAAGAACCAGGATGAGTATCTCAAGAACGGCGGGCCCTTCGGTTCGGGCGGGGTCTTTATGGGCTCAAGAATAATGACTTTTTACCAGCCCGGGCGCACCACCTCGGTCCTCCTACACGAAGGCACGCACCAGTTCGTGCATCTGGTAACCGGCTCGGACGTGCCGCTCTGGATTAACGAGGGCCTGGCCGGCTATTACGAAACGAGCAAGTTTGAGGGCGTAAAACTCAAGACCAACATCATCCACCAGCGCCACCTCAGGACGATGCAGGAGCGCATCAGGGACAAGACCCAATCCTCATTTGAGGAGATTATCAACATCAAACTGGGTTTTACCAGTTACGAATACGCGCACAGTTGGAGTTTGATATACTTCTTTATGAACTACAAAGGCGGCAAATACAGCCAAAAGTTCAACGACTACTTTGACGAACTCAAAAAGCAGGGCTGGTACAGCAATCCCGACCTCAAGGGGGCCGAGTATGTGGAGCGCCACCGGAAACTCTTTGAAGAGGCATTTGGCCAGAGCGTGGACGTCATCGAACGCCAGTGGGAGGAATATATCCTGGGGTTAAAATAACGCAAGTGGGAAGCGTGACCCCGAATGACGCGATAGCGCTAATGGGATGATACCGATAAAATATTGGATTTTATTTGATTTGTGCGGGATTTGGGATATAGTTAATCGGAGTTTGACATCATTGATTATTCCGATTGCCTAAAAGGGCTATTTTCTAAGAACCGTGTCCGGAAACCCCTGTAAATAGAGGGTTTGCGGAAGAGGTGGAAGAGGTGTGTCACCGGACAATAAATCTGCGCTAAATAACAGGAGACGATGTCCTTTCTCCCTCCAGTGGACACCCCCTATAGTTCCGCCGGGGTGAACAGCGGTTAAGATGATTTGCGGCGGCATTACTTGAGGCCGGGCGACGGATGACTCGGATACGAAGGTGTCGGGTATTAGCGACATGAACAAATTCTCTACAAAATATTGACGAGGTGAAGGAGATTGCTTAGGATATGGTTTATACTGAGCCCTTACAGGGTAAACTGTGCGAATGTGCTAACCTAATTGCCTGTCTGCCGTCCCGTGTCTGACGGGACAGACAGGCAACTAAACCCGGGACAAGTTCGTGGCACCAGCGAGGCAGGAGACATCCTATAAGGAGTAAAGGAAAATCCCCCGATGGACATCGGGGGATAACTGGCTGTCCCTAACGGGACTCCTGCGGTCGTAACATCCTGACGGACTTGTCCTGACGAAGGAAGGATTAACAGCCAGTAAAAGGAGGTGCGGATGGAACAAAACTGACCCTTTGGGTCACGACAACTTAAGATATTCACGCCTTCTTTTAATTGTTGACAAATTTATCTTTCTTGTATAGAATACCAACACAGATGGAAATAGAGATTATTCCTTTGGCATCAAAGAAAATGTTTCAGCGAGGAATTTCTATAGAAATGGTCAAGGAAACAGTGGAAAAACCAGACCAGATTGTTGATGGCTATATGAACCGAAAAGTGAAACAAAAAATCTACTATCTCAGCGGGAAGAAAAAGTTGTTAAGAGTGATTGGAGAAGATGAGGGAAATAAATTTGTGGTTATAACCGCTTATCTTACTTCAAAAATTGAGGGCTATTGGAGGAATGAATTATGAAAGTAACCTACGAACCGAAGCATGATATCCTTAATATTGAGTTTTTAGAAGGGACTAAAATCTCGGACAGCGTGGAAACGGAAGGGATTATTTTTGATTATACCACAGACAAGAAAATTGTTTCCATAGAAATCTTAGATGCAAGCAAGCGGATTTCCAAGAAACCATTTGAGAAGATTGATTTTGCGGTGACATCTACAGAAAGGTCTTAACTTTTAGCCAAAAAACCCGCTGTAACATCCTGACGGACTTGTCCTGACGAAGGAAGGATTAACAGCCAGTAAAAGGAGGTGTGGATGGAACAAAACTGACCCTTTGGGTCACGACAACTTAAGATATTCACGCTTAATAACCTGACCGAGGCACTCTAAAAAATCCGTGCAAGGTAGTGTCTGAGGTTGGGTGGCGTTTATTCGCCACCTGGTACCTCTTAAACCTTGCACGGTCGTGTATCGTAAGATACACGGGGGTATTTAGGTGGCTTTTTACTTGGTCACTTATGAAGTTACGGTAAAACCGTAAAGAAAGGGTATATACTATGACAAGAATGATACTAATCGTAATAAGTATAATGTTTCTGGGAGGATGCGCTCATACTTTTAGGAAAGATTTTGAAAGATTAAAAATTGGGATGAGTCAAGAAGAAGTCAGAACAGCTTTAGGGGAGCCGTGGGATACACAAAAAACAGAAGTTTCTAAAGAAAGCGCAAAGGAATACTGGGTTTATTCTTATACTCCATTTGGTGATAGAGATGTATTGTGGGGTAGTGCCTATGGTAAAAGAATTCTCTTGCTATTTGAAAATGGGAAATTAGTCAAATATGGTGAAGGTAAAAAAGAAGGGTTAAATTGGATTTTTATTGTCACTTATTAATTTAAGTTCGGGGGTATATTTTACGGAAATGTGGTGAATTCTGGGGATGCTTTACCTAATTCTTAAAGGGACGATTTCGTTGGGGGCTAGCCCCTGTCTGCGGCAGACAGACGCCCTGCGAAATTAGTTCATGCCCCCCGATTGATTAAAGAAGGGATAAATAATGGAAGATTTTACTAAATATTATGACCTTGAATCTTATTTGTTTAAGACCGTAAAAAATGATTTTAAAGAGAGGGGATTCTTAACCGCATTTGATTTTTTCTGCATCGTAATCTGGAAGGCGAATCGTGCTAAAACTAAAATAGCAGAAAAATTGCTAAAGAAACGACCCAACAAAAACCTCAATGATATTGTTAAGGAATTTTCTACTGAACTTGCACGCAAAACTAATCCAAAAGACAATCTACAATACTTATTTGTGGATTGGGGGTTTCGGCTTCCAATGGCATCTGCCATTCTTTCCGTTCTCTATCCAGAGGAGTTTACCATTTATGATGTACGGGTTTGTAATATATTAAAAGAAAAAGGGGTTGGAGATTTTAGTAACTTAACCAATATAAATAACTTTAATAAATTATGGGAAGGGTATGAAAGGTTTAAGCATCAGGTTAAAGATTGTACCCCAACCAACCTAACCCTTAGGGATAAAGACCGTTATTTATGGGGTAAATCATTCTATAAGCAATTAAAAAAAGATATAAAACAAAAGTTTAATGTAAGTAAAACCCCTGTAAAAACAGATTGCTGGTATGGTGTGTGTTGACAATACGAATCTCAATATTAATTACTTGGAGCATGTCCCAGATTTAGTTGAAAATTAGGCGATAGCCATTAGAATATCCTTAAGAAACATTATTAACAGAAAGGAGGGCTACCGCCTATGAAAAGAGCGTATCAGAAACAGCCGGATAAGGCAAG
>JBFMDM010000033.1:0-19044 GCA_040753835.1 Planctomycetota bacterium | reverse complement strand
TCCTTTAAAGAAATGCCATCGGGTTTATCCATAGGTAAATCATATAAATCGGCTATAGCCAGCGTGGCAATGGCCTGATTATAGATAAATTTACCATCCTTGACCCCGCCGAACGAGCCGTCAGAAATCTGGATTTCTGTCAGATAAACAGCCGCTTTTCTGACCACATCGCCGAAGCAGATGTCAGCAAATGTATCTCTTGATTTATAGGTATATCCGGCGTTGGTAAAGGACAGCAATGACAAGCCGGTCAGTCCTATATTAAACTGTTCATCGCCCGTACCTGAACATTTAGCGCCCTGGCACTGGTTCTGGAATGACCTGGCGCTCCAGGAGCCATCCGGATTCTGGTGCTTGGCCAGCCAAATCAGCCCGGTTATAATCGCCTCCTCCCTATCTTTACCGGAACGTTTGCGCTTAAGTATTTTTGTTTCGGGCGGTGGACTTGTGCTGAATTCAATCTTGATAGAATCGTCGCATTTCTTTATAAGTTTTATTGTCTCAAGGATTATCTGGAACGGAACAGAAGAATCCGGACATAATTTCAGCGGTATTTTCTCCGCCTTTAAAGCAGGCGCTAATGCCTTCAGGTATGCATAAAACCCTTCCCAATCTTTGAATTCCTTAACACCAATCCGCATAACCGGAGTTAGCGGTGCACTGTGATTATATGCCACAACCATCCTGACCTCCTCTGCGGGCTGAAAGTCGCCATCTTTTGGCAGGTAAACCTGTATGGCTTCTGTGCCGTATTCTATTTTCCAGATTAACGCCATACCGCATGCCTCTATTACCCTGCTAATCAAACGCCAAGGAGCGCTATTGTCCGCCCTGATTTGAACAATCCGGTTGGATGGCGATTTCGGCGCATCCCAATCAAGATATGCTTCAACAACAAGTAATTGTTGTAATTGCATAACTGTCATCTCTTTTTCATGCACTTTTATCTTCCAGTGCTCATCAATCTGGCACGGGTTAATCAGTTCCCCAGATTTATATTTAAGTTCAATACAATCCTGTCCTTGAGGTGGGATATGGACTACATAGATAAATATTTTTGACTTTTCGGAATCATTATCCGGAGCCGCGACTGAGGTCATCGTGCTAAACACCAACATCATAAATACCGATACAGCACATAGCACCGTACTTATTGTGTACAATGTCAGGCAAACGTTTTTCGACAGGCAATGTATCATAAGATTTACCTTTCTCTTTAGTGCCATTAACCCAAAATCAGGACTTAGAAGCAATTGAAATCTAATCCGTGTAAACTTGTAGTGCCGCCCAGCCGGGCGAGCCTCGCCTTTGGCGGGAGCGCAGCGAATCTATTGGTGGAATCTGTGGTTTAGACCAACCCCACCAACTTCCTTATCACCCACTCCAATGATATAATCAGCAGGAATAATATGAAGATAATCGGCTTATCCCAAATATCATCCTCCTTGGTCTCGGTGTAGATGATGTCGCTGATGGGCTTGACGATTTCAGGAAGTTTGTCCATCTCGGTAATCTTCAGGAACGCCCCGTCCGTGGCCTTGGCAATGGCTTGGAGCAGTTCCAGATTGGGCAGTGGCTTTTCATATTCCCGGCGGGTGTGGTGGACTGAGAATACCACTTCAGACGGGCTTTCCTCGGCCCGGGCCAGTTTTTCGCCCACCACTTTATAAAACCCTGTCGTATGAGGCGTGAACACGCCTTCATACTGCCCTTCCTTATCAGGGATGGCGCTCAGGGTAACATCATTCCTGTCCTGGGTATTTAATCCTCCAACCTGCGCCAGGTAAGATGGCTGTTTCAGGGGCTTGAAGTCCGGGTCATAGAGTTTGGCGGTAATTTTGACCTTTTCCCCGGCTGAATAACCGGGCTTGTCCGTGCTGAGTTGCACATAACGCGAGCCGAGAAGCCGTCCGCCCTTTAAAAAGCGCAGGACGTTGCTCCAGAATCCGTAGAAGTATTTCTCGTTATTGGCCTGTTTGCCGATTGGCATAACCGAGCACCAACGCCAGGTTTCGTCCGTGGCGCTCAGGAACACCCTCCCCTGCCCGTAATACTGGGTGGCCATTATGGGCCGAAGCCCGAATTTGTTGGAGGCCATCGGATGGGTGGCCAGGACGCGCGCCGCTGGTTTTGCCCTCTTGAACTGGTAATACCAGTAAAAGCCCGGCATCCTTTCCCCGCCTTTCTGGCGAGGTTCGCTTTCGGGCGACCAGACCTGGCTGTTGACAACCGAATTGCCCTCAAGACGCATTATCGGGTCGGACAGGCCTTCGGGCGTAATTCTCATCTGGAACGGCTCGGTGATATTCCCGCTCAGTTTGCTCTGCGCCACATAGTCGTCGTCTTCCATTATCAGAGGCATCAGGTCTGCAAATCCCGTCTTGCGGAAACTATTCGGGGTAAACCGCTCGCCGCAGATAAAGGCAATGCCACCGCCCATCTCTTCCACGAACCGTTTGACATTAGCCAGGATTTTGTCCTCGGTGGTATGCCCGCTTACAAGGTATTCCGGATTGACATCGCCCCAGATTATCACATCGTAATTAAAGAGGTCCCTGGGCTCGGCCGGGAACTCCGCCAAGGGCGTAAGGCCGGCTGACGAATCCTGCGGGAAATCAGGGTCGGCTGATATCTGGAACATAGACGCCTTGACGGTCCGGTCGCGAATCAGGGCGTTCTTGAGCCGGCGGTATTCCCAGCGCGGATAGGTCTCCACATACAGGACCCGGATGGTATTATCCACCACCCTAAGATAATGCTCCAGCGAATTGTTCTCATCTATGATTTCGCCCTCAAGGAGCGGGGTCCTGATTTCATAGATATAGTCGCCCACTTTAGTGGGCTTGTATTTGATGCTGACCGAAAAGCGCTCAGACAGGTCCGGCTTGACGGTTTCCTCAACGACCACATTGCCCTGCTTTTCACCTGTCTTGCGCTCGGAGAGCATAATCTTGAGAGACGGAATATCCTTTGGGTCCTTGCCGGAGAGCCCCACGGTCTTAATCGTGAAGTTAAACGAAACCTCGTCCAGGACCACGCCGACTTGGGGCGCGGAGAGTTCGGATAACTCTATATCCTTGTGCCTGTCGGCCGTGCCGGCCAGCACTGTATAAACAGGAAATGCCCGGCCGGATTGCTTCAGGGAATTAATTGCCTCAAGCGGCTCGCGGCCCAGGTTATTCTGACCGTCCGAGACCAGAACCACGCCGCCCAGCGAGTGTCCGCCCAGGTCATTAACCAGGTCTGAGAGCGCATTGCCGATGGCGGTCCCGTCTCCTGTGGCATTTACCCCAACACCAATATCACCGGCGCGGGGACGCAGCCCGGTAGAGAATGTATAGAGTTTAAGTTTGGACTTGTCCTGGAGTTTGGGAATAATGCCGAGTTTGGTATTTGATAAGACGGCGTTGACAATATCAATACGGCTCATATCGCTCAGGTTACCCTGTGGTTTCGGACTTCCGACCAGTTTCATCAGTTGTTTAACATCTGCTTCAGAAGAATACCGGTCTTTCAGGCCCATGCTCAGGGAGTCGTCTATGAGCAGCGCCAGGGTTGACTCACGCACGATGGGCTTTTCCAGCACGGCCGCTGGCTGGAAGAGCATCAAAAGGACAATCAGGATAACAGCCGAACGCAGAGCCGAGAGGAAGAACTTGCTCCTGATTGAGGTGGTGGTCCGCTCCTTGCGGTAGATAAGATAGGTAAAGACAATAACTGTGGGGATGATAACCAGGAAGAGCAGCCAGGTGTCAGGCGCCGAGCGCCAGACAATATGCCAGTCGTTACCGGATGAGACGGACTTGTCTATGCCGAATAGTTTTTCCAAGAGGTAATTCATATTTACAACAGGATTTAACGGATTTAGCGGACATTATCCGCAATCGGTGTAATCGGTTAAATCCCGTTGTTTAATATTATGAAAATATTGACCCTGGGCAAGGTTTTTAGTATCTGAAATGTCTGCTATGAAGAGCGTAATTCTTATCGGCGACCGGAAGAAGGAGCGCATCAATACCGTTGTCAGCGAACTCCAGCCCTGGCTCAGCCGCCAGGCCGTGAAGATAGCGGCCGTTGACCTGACCAACCGGCTGGATTTGAGCAAGGCCAGGGCCGACCTGATTATCGTCCTGGGCGGGGACGGCTCCATTCTCTCCACAGCCCGGCGACTAAATAACAATCCCATTCCGGTCATTGGGGTAAACTTAGGCAAATTCGGGTTCCTGGCCGAATATTCGCTGGATGAACTCAAGGAATCATTCAAACAGATAACCACCGGCCGGCTGAAGACATCATCATTAATGATGCTGGACTGCCTGATAAACCGGGGCAACAAGCGGAACGGCCCGTTTATCGCCCTGAATGACGTGGTAATTACCAGAGGCAGCATATCCAGAATGGTCTATTTCCGGCTGTTTATAGACGGCAAGGAGATAACGGTCTTCGGCGGGGACGGCGTGATTGTCGCGACGCCGGTGGGCTCAACCGCTTATTCGCTCTCAGCCGGCGGGCCGCTGGTTTCGCCTGAGACCCATTCGCTGATTATCACCCCTATCTGCGCCCATACGTTGAGTATGAGAACACTGGTCCTGCCGCCGGATTCGGATATTGAACTGCAACTGGCGGACGGAAGCGGACAGGAAATCATCCTGACCGTGGACGGACAGGTTTCAATGTACCTGTGCCAGTCCGACCGGATAATCCTGAGGAAATCAAAGGCCGCTTTCCAACTGGTCCGGCTGGGCCGGCGCAGTTTCTACGAAACCCTGCGGGAAAAACTCCACTGGGGCGGACAGCCGCATTCGCAGAGATATTATACTAAACCCTGATATTCTAACCTATGCGCAACATCTTGAGGGAACAGGAGGTCATCCACCAGCAATACCACCTGATAAACTGGCGCTGGATTTTTGTCGCCATCCTGGCCTGCGTTATCTTTGCCGCATCCCTGAAGCCGGTCGGCATCATCTCCAATCCCAGGCCGCTGTATATCATTGTCATCGCGGTAATCCTCTATAACCTGCTCTTCAAGTGGTTCCTGGAAAGATGGAAAAAGCACTACAGCATAGTTCCGCCTGTCCGGTGGCTGACCGAGGGATATTTCTGGGATACGGCCCAGGTGCTGGCGGATTATGTTGCCCTGACCTTTGTGCTCTATTACAGCGGCGGCGTGGAAAACCCGTTCTTCCTAACCTATATCGTGCATATCATAGCCAGCAGTTCCCTGGCGCCGAGGAAAATCGTCTACCGCTACGCATTTGCGGCCATTGCCCTGTTCGGCGGGCTGGATATCCTGCAGTATTACGACATTATACCGCATCACCACCTGAATAACTGGCTCTCATTGGATGTTCATAGTTCTTTATTATACCATATCGGGGTATTGGGCGCCTTTCTTGTCCTAATCCTTACAATTACTTATCTGGCCACGCAAATCGGGCATCGGCTGAGAGAGCGCGAGTCAGAGATAATCACGGTCTATGAGAAACTGCTTGAGACCAAAGAACTGCTGGTGGGCGAGGACAAGTTCGCCACGGTCGGCCGGATGTCCGGAATGGTGGCGCACGAACTCAATACGCCCCTGGCGGTCATTTCTGGCAATTCCGAACTGCTCCTGCTGGACGCCAAGGAGCCGGAACTGGTCAAGCAACTGACCACCATAAAAGAGCAGGCGGCCCGGGCCGGACGGATTGTCCAGAACCTCTCCAAGATGAGCCGGCCCAGCAAGACCGAACTGGTCAGAATCAGTGTCGGCAGTATCCTGGAGACGGTCCTTGACTTCCTGGCCCACAAAATCCAGAAAGGCAATATCTCGCTTATAAAAAACTTCCAAGAGAATACTCCTGATATCATCAGCAATCCTGATTATCTCCAGCAGGTCTTCATCAATATCATCACCAACGCCATCCAGGCAATGCCCCAGGGCGGCGTCCTGACCGTATTGGTCCATACGGAAGGCAGTAATCTCTTTATAAAAATAGGCGATACGGGCATCGGCATTGACCAGGAGGATATCAAGCAGATATTTGAGCCGTTCTTCAGCAAGCGCGAAGGCGGCACCGGCCTGGGCCTGGCCATTGTCAACCACCTTGTCGCCCAACTCAAGGGCTCTATCAGGGTCAACAGCCAGGTAGGCAAGGGCACGGATTTTATTGTATCTTTGCCAATAACAGAAATAAACCGATAGCAGTTGACTGTCTACTGACTACCTGCCCGACTGACGCCGTTCAGGCGGGCTGTTTACGGTCTACTTACGATATGAGTATTTTCAAAGCATACGACATACGGGGCAGATATCCGCAGGAACTGGATGAGGCCAAGGCGCGGGTCATCGGCCGGGCCGTGGCGCAATTCATCGGGCGGAACAGGAAGACGCCCAGGATAGTCGTGGGCCGGGATGTCCGGCTTTCCTCGCCGTCACTCTCCAAGAATCTCATCCAGGGCCTTTTGGAAAGCGGCGCCGAGGTCACGGATATCGGAACGGTCACAACGCCGATGTCATATTTTGCCTGCGGATTCTATAGGTTTGACGGAAACGTGATGGTCACTGCCTCGCACAACCCACCGGAATACAACGGATTCAAGATATGCCGGGAGAATGCCATTGCCCTGTCCGAGGCCACTGGGTTGAAAGAGATTGAGAAGTTAACCACTCTACGAACCCTGACGGGTTCTCAGAGCGAGAACCCGGAACGGGCAAAGGCCGCAAAGTATTCGTCGCACCTTCCCGGTAGAATAAAACACCTGGATATAAGTTCCGACTACAGGAAGTTCGTCTTAAAATCGCTAAAGCCACTGCGCAGGCCACTGAAGGTGGCCGTGGATTTCACCAACGGAAGCGTCGGCCCGGTCTTCCAGGATATCTTCAGGTCCGTGCCGAAACTGAAGGTTAGTCCTTTATGCCTTGAGCCGGACGGACGGTTTCCGAACCACGAGCCCAACCCGATGAAGGACGAGAATATCAGGGACCTGAAGCGGGCTATACAAAAGAGCCGGGCGGATTTTGGCGTGGCCTTTGACGGGGACGGCGACCGGGTAATATTCCTGGATGAGAAGGCGCAACGGATTCCCAATGACCTGATAACCGCGCTGATTGCCGGAGAACTCCTCAAGGCGCGCCGGACAGAGCATATCGTCTATGACCTGCGCTCCAGCCGGATAGTCAAAGAGCAGATAGAAAAGATGGGCGGCCGGCCGGTGCGAGAACGGGTCGGGCACGCCTTTATCAAAGCCACGATGAGAAAACATAATGCGGCCTTTGGCGGCGAATTATCCGGCCATTACTACTACCGCGACAACTACTTTGCCGACTCGGCGCTGCTGACCTTTACCAATCTCGTCAATCTTATCGGCGCCGCTAACAAGCCGTTATCAGGAATCATCAAGCCGCTCAGAAAATATTTCCAGTCCGGCGAACTGAACTTCACCGTGGCGGACAAGAATAAGAAGATGAAAGAGGTGGCGCGGGAATTCTCAGACGGGAAAATGGATTACCTGGACGGCGTGACCATAGAATACGACGATTGGTGGTTCAACGTGCGGCCATCCAATACCGAGCCGCTGTTGCGGCTGAATATTGAGGCCAGTACCAAAGGCAGGTTGAATTCCATCCGGAGGAAAATAGAAAGAATATTGACAAAGCCATAATGATATGTTATAATACCTGTTTAACAAGATACAAAGGAGAAAGAAGATGCAGATAGAAAAGCAGTTCAACGTATCGGGCGTGAACCGACCGGCCGTGCTGGCCAATATCGCCCGGGCCCTGGCAGACGAAAAGGTCAATATCAAGGCGCTGGTCATCACTGATTCAAAGGGCGCTGATGTGATGAAGATGGTGGTTGACAAACCCGATGCGGCGCGGACCATTCTTTCAAGGTTTGACGCTCCGGTTTCCGAGAACAACGTAATCTCGCTGGAAATCCCGAACCGTCCGGGCGCATTTGCCGCACTGGCCGAGAAACTAAGCCGATCGCATATCAATATTGAAGCGGCCTACTGCACCGCCGGCGGGCCGAGCGGACGGGCCATTGCCATATTCCAGGTCCCTTACATAGAACAGGCCAAAAAGGTGATGCTGGAGGCGATGAGCCGCAAGGCCGAAAAACTGGTTCCCAATATGCGCGCGCAACAGGGCCGGAGATAACTATAAAATAAAATCCCGCACCTATCTCATAAGGATAGGTGCGGGATAACTTGCAGTAATTCACTTCGTGGTCTCTGCGGAGTTCACTTCGTTCAAACTGCAAGTAAAGCCGCGCACCGCTCTTCGGATTGCTCCCTATAATCCCCTTAAGCAGCCGGCTCCAGCCAGGTATTCTACGGCACATAAACACAATAGGGACCGTTGCTTCCTTCCGGACCTGGCGGGGTTATACTACTCTGCTTATTGCATAGGACCCAACCTTCAACGCCACTTGCCTAAAGAGAGTTATAAAAAGACAATGCCTCCAAGCGGAATTAGGCCCTGCTATAGCGGATTGCAGGTCCACCCCGCACTTACTTTGCAGTCGCATTATTTTATATATGCGACTCGTCCGACTTTTATTAGAGGCAGGACTCTTCCCAAAGTAAGTGCGGGGCTTCGGGGCACCGCTACCGCCCCGCTTAGCGCGGCATATATCTCAAAATAGAATCAATAAACCGAAGTTGGCGCCCAGATAATCGGTCTTGTTCTCAGGCCACTTGACGAACCCGGCGCCGAAGTTCTCCCAGGCGCTGCCTTCCCAATACATCCGGCCGCCGTAGAAGTTAAACGAGGCGGAGAACGACCGGCTCATAATATATGACGCCCCGCCTCCGAATTCAGCAGTATAGCCAATCCGGTCTTTAAAAAGCGCTCCAAGCAGGGAAGTATTGGTAACATGATTAAGAATCGGCTTATGGTATTCCACCATCCAGGTTGCCTTCAGGACCGGGGTAAATTCCTCGCTCCATTCGGGCCGGCGTTCGTGGGCAAGGACCGTTTCGCCCTTATAGCCGACAAATAACCCGTATGATTGTATCTTACGATTGCCAACACTTAACTGGGGACCACTCGCAACAACATCTGAACGTTGCTGTACACCTTCGGAGCGGCGCAGACCCGCATACCAGGTGCCAGGCATTGTGAAGTCGTCGCTCTCCTTGAAAGTGTAGCCGATATATCCGTCTATCCGCGACCAGTAGTAATCCAACTTGTCGGTCTGGTAGTTTATCACGCCGTTGACGTCCCATTCCTCGCGGTCATCGCCGAGGGTCAGGGGAATAACACCCCTGATTCCGCCCAGGAACTGCTGGTATTCCTGGGAGATGTCAAGGATGCCGACCATATTCATCGTCTCTGCCTCGCCAATCGTCTTGGTATCCGGCTCGGCCTCCTCGTAACGCAATACTTCGGCGCCAATCCTGAAATCAACCGAGTTTGTCACCTTTTCGTCTATGTTAAGCGGCATATATGCGGATGTGTCCTGGGCATATAAAGGACAGGTGGCTGATAACAAAAACAGTATCAATCCTATTCTTTTCATAATCTACAACTGTGTTTAGGTATAAGATTTATTGACCCCGTTAGAGATATTTATATAATTCCACAATAATTAAAAGATTCTATCTCTAATCTGAAAGTGGTCGTTATAAAAAAGGCGCCTTTCACGGTCCCACTGGGACCTATCTCTAACGGGGTTGACATCCTTTAATAATAATTGAGGGTAAAAGTCAAGAAGATGTTAGTTAAATTCTGCTCACGGATAATTGAGGCCGCCTGGCTGGTTGCAATCGCCGGAATCCCTGTATTCTTCAACCCCTATACAACGCGTGTCTTTGAATCAGATAAGACATACCTCCTGCGCTCCATCGCAATCGTCATGCTCCTGGCCTGGCTTATCAAAAAATCAGCCGAAGGGTTCTTGCTGGATACAGCGCATAAAGAGAAAGGCAATCGGTTAATCCTGTTTACGGTGCTGGCTTTGATAACGGTCTATTTCGTCGCGTCTGTTTTTTCCATTGTCCCCTATTTCAGTTTCAAGGGCTATTTCCTGCGTCAAGAAGGGTTCTACTCTTTTGCCTCGTACATCCTGATATTCTTTATCATCTTAGGCAATCTCAGGGAAAAAGCGCAGGTATACCGCCTTATCCATACCATGATTCTATCTGCCACCATTGTCAGCGTATACGGAATCATGCAGCATTTTAAGATAGACACCGTGGCTTGGGCCGGCGGCGAGCGTGTCCGTGTGACTACCACCTTCGGCGGCCCCATCTTCGCCGGCGCGTACCTGATAATCGTCATCCCGCTTATCATCTCGCGGCTGATGGAACATATCAGCGCCGGATTACGCAAGAATATCCCGATAACTATCCTTTACGCCGTAATACTGGCCATCAATATTTACTGCATGTTCCTGACCCAAAGCCGCGGCCCGCTTATCGGAATGCTGGTCAGTTTATCCCTCTATTTCATCTTATTCACCCGTCTCAGGCAGATGAAACGGCTGTTCCTCACCGTGGTTGTCGTAATCATTGCCTGTATATCTTTCCTGGTCGTATTGAATATCCCCAACGGCCCGTTATCCGGACTGCAAAACCGCCTAGGCCGGATTTCCCAGTTAATAGAAGACGATACCATCAAGGTCCGGCTGCTTACATGGGAAGCCGCGATTGATGTCTTCAAGTCGTCGCCCGAACGCCTGGTCTTTGGCTACGGGCTGGAATCACTCTTTCCCCTTTATCACAAGCACATTCCTTCTTCCTTCTGGCATTATGAAGGCAGCGCCATACCGGACCATTCGCATAATGAAACCTTCGACATACTCATCACTTCAGGCATACTCGGCCTGGCGGCGTACTTGGGCATAATTTTCCTGCTGTTATATTACACGTTCAATCGCCTCGGATTCTTCACCACTCCTTATTCCAGGAAATTATTCGCCCTCTCGCTTTGCGGGGGAGCAATACTCGGCCTGGTTATTCCTCTCGCCTTGGGCAAAATGATATTCATCGGGCTGACAATACCATTCGGATTCATGGCCGGGCTGTTCTCATATCTGCTCCTGACGTGGAAAACAGAGACACAATTGAGCGAGACCAACCTCTTCCTGCTCATTGGATTAATCTCGGCGATTATCGCGCATTTCACCGAAATCCAGTTCTTTGCCGGCATTACCACCACCAGGTTATACTTCTGGACATGCGTGGCAATCATTCTTGCAGTCATCAATACCCTACCACAATTTAAACCTACCCCTACGGCTGTTCCGGTTAACGAAAAGAAAAACGCCATTCCCCTGGCGCTCGTTTACGGCTGTTTGAGCGGACTGATTATCGCCTTTTTCTCCTTTGCCCTGCTCAAGAGGAAGTTTGTCACCGAAGGAATCCCGCAGGAATTTTATATCATTATATTAACGATTGTTGCGCTCTCTACGCTCTATCTGGTCTTCGTCGCTATCCGCTCTTCACGGGTCGTGGAAACCATTATTTATCTACTAACAATGATTATTTTATGGGCCATATTCCATTTTGTCCTTTACGCCTTACTAAAAAGTCCAGATATATTGCCAGGTGACTTTATTAAAGTCATCCTAAAGATTATAGATTTCTTCTATATTTTTGTCATTATAACTATATTGGTTATCTCATGTTTTCTCACACAGAAGTACGCTACAAGCGGTTTCATAAGTATTTCTGCGGGGTTATCACCTGTATATAACAACTCCCTCCCCCCTTTATTAAGGGGGAATAGTGGACAAAATCCCCCTTATCAAAGGGGGAATAAGGGGGTTGTTACCCCTTATGAAACCGCTTGTACTCCTACACGAAAAGGGGTATTCTGGACAGTATTAGTCGCATTTGCATTAACCATATTAACCATCTTGTCTTATGTGGCTATTAAGTCTACGAACCTAAATGAAACCTATGCTGACGCCTGGTGCCGCGAGGGCGAGAATCACGAGAAAGGACAGCGCTGGACTGATGCCGTTGCCTGCTTCCAGAGAAGTATCGAGTTGTCACCCCGTACGGATTACTTTTACGCGGATATGGCGCGCGCCTACAAAAGCAACGGCGATTACGGCAAATCCATTGAAGCCCTGCACAACGCGCTCAAGGCGAATCCGCTCAATCCCTTCCACCAACTGGAAATCGCCCGCGCTTATCGTGATTGGTCGGATAAAATCAAGGACAACCCTAAAGAGCAGGAAGCCAAACTGGCCCAATCAATCAAAGCATACCAGACGCTCATCCTGATGACGCCGAAAAACCCTGCTCCGTTGCGAGAGATAGGAAATATATTCTACACCAAGAAAGAGTATGATAAAAGCACCGAATATTATCTCAAGGCCGTTGCCTTGGATAACCGGCTGACCGAGGTCTATTATATCGTCGGGAAAACCTATAAACAGTCAGGCAATATCGCCAAGTCCATTGAACTCTACGAAAAGGCATTCAATGCAGGAAACAACCAAATCGGACTCACTTTAGGCGAGGAATACTTCAACCAGAACCGGTTTGAGGACTGCCTAAAGGTAAATCTTCGGCTGATTCAATTGGAGCCCTGGGAATACCGGCATCACCACAATGCCGCAGTAACCCTGGACCAATTGGGCCGGCTGGACGAGGCAATTGAATACTCAAAAAAAGCACTGGAATTGATAAGAAAATCAATGCCCACCCAAACCAAGGGCATTGAAGGATTCCTGAACAAACTGGAAGAGAAAAAGAAATCCAAGTAATATTATATTTATGCTGAAAACTGCCGTTATCGGAGTCGGGCATCTGGGCAAGAACCACGCAAAGCACCTGGCCAAAATATCAGGCAGTACATTAATCGGCGTGGCAGATACCAACCAGAAGGCGGCTGAGGAGATTGCCCGACTCTACAATGTTAAAGCATATACGGACTACAAGAAGGTGTTACGCAACGTAAATGCGGTTTCTATTGCCACGCCGACCGTGGCGCACTATGAAATCGCCCGCAAGGCACTATCAAAAGGCATCCATACCTTCATAGAAAAACCAATCACCACGACTGTCTCCGAGGCCAACAAACTTATCTTGCTGGCCGAGAAACACAAAGCAGTCCTGCAGGTCGGGCACATAGAGCGCTTCAATCCGGCATTCGTAGCAGCGCAAGAATACCTCAAAGACCCCAAGTTCATTGAATGCCACCGCCTGAGTTCCTTTTCATTCCGCTCCATTGACATTGATATTGTCCTGGACCTGATGATACACGACATTGACATCATCCTCTCCATCGTCAAATCGCCGGTCAAGAAGATAGACGCTGTGGGCGTAAAAATAATATCCGGCAAGAACGACCTGGCCAATGCCCGGCTGGTCTTTGAGAACGGCTGTGTGGCGAACCTGACCGCCTCGCGCGCCTCGGACAAGGCAATGCGCAAGATGAGAATATTTACAGGCACCACCTACACCTCTATTGACTTTGCGGACAAAACCGCCTCGTCATACCAAAGCAAGGGCGACCTCTCAACGCTGGCTGCCAACCCCGCCATAGGCGGGGCAGGTCCGCCGCCAGGCTTTAATCCCAAGGAATTTATGCTGGACAAATTCATTGACGTGTGCAACCTGATAATCAATCCGGTGGACCAGTTGGAGCAGGAATTAACCTCGTTTGTGGATGCAGTCCAGAACAACAAGACACCAATAGTGAGCGGCGCAGACGGCCGAGATGCATTAGCCGTATGCCATAAGATACTCGCGAAGATATAGTGCCTATGCTTTACGCTCCCCTGAACGCAGCGATGGTCAGGAGAACGCCGAAGACGGCGCACCGGAAGGCACGCTCTACGCTCAACGGGCTAATACACCGGCTTTTTCTCAAACTTATGCAATGCCTCTATATAGCGGATAGTGCCGGTCTTTGAGCGCATCACCACCGAATGTGTCATCGCTCCCGTGGCCGTGAACTTTACTCCTTTGAGGAACGAGCCGTTGGTCACGCCGGTGGCCGCAAACATAATATCCTCGCCCTTGGCCAGTTCGTCAATGGTAAATACCTTGTCAATATTCTTTACGCCCATCTTGGCGGCCCGTTTGATTTCCTCGTCATTGCGCGGCTTCAGTTGTCCCTGCATATCGCCGCCCAGGCACTGGAGGGCCGCAGCGGCCAGGACTCCCTCAGGTGCGCCTCCGATACCAAGAAGCATATCAATCTCAGAATCCGGCGGGAACGCGGTAGCCACAGCCGCAGCCACGTCGCCGTCTTGGATGAGATAAATCCGGGCGCCGGTTTCCCGCACGTCACGGATAATATCCGCGTGTCTCGGCCGGTCCAGAATAACCACGGTGATTGACTTGACGTCCTTGCCCAGTTTCTTGGCTACGGCCTTGACGTTATCCTTAACCGGCGCATTGATATCAATGGCGCCTTTGGCGCAGGGGCCGACCGCGATTTTCTTCATATAGGTATCCGGGGCGTTGAGGAAATGCCCTCTCGGCGCGGCGGCCACGACTGAGATGGCATTGGGCCGGCCCTGGGCCGTAAGAGTCGTGCCCTCCAAGGGATCAATGGCGATATCCAGTTTCGGGCCCTGGCAGCCGGTTCGGCCGATTTTCTCGCCGATATAAAGCATGGGCGCCTCGTCCCGCTCACCCTCGCCGATGACCACCGTGCCGTCAAAGGCGATGGATGAAAACGCCTTGCGCATATAATCCACCGCGGCCTGGTCCGCCGCCTTGTCATTTCCTAAGCCCATCCACTTGGCCGCTCCCAATGCCGCGGCCTCGGTTACCCGGACGAATTCCAATGCCATATTTCTATCCATAGTCAAACTCCTGTCTATTAGCCACGAACTCCGCAGAGACCGCGAAGCGAAGACACAAAGTCGCCCCGCCAGAGGCGAGGCTCGCCAAAGGCGGCAAGAAGAAATTAATGGCGATTCCTTTGTATCTTAGTGCTTACTCGCACTTTGAGTTTACGAATTAGTGCGAGTTATGTCCTATAGGACCTTAGTGGCTAATTTACGCTTTCCCTATACATTAGTCAACAATTTTCAGGCAGGAAAAATACCATCAGTACGATGCCGCCTGCCAAAAGACCAAAATCTCCCTGGAAAAGGTGGACAAACTGATAGAGGACGGAAAAATCAGGTAATTAAAGACGGTCTTTGAGTTTGTATTTATCCCATTTGACCTGTTCTCTATGCGGTAATCTGTCAAATGCCTCTGCGTCAATCATTATCGCCCTCGGATGCTCGCCGTGCAATGAGACCTTCCAGAACTTCAGGTCGGCAATGTACCTTGCCTTGGATAACAGTTCGTCAACCGGCATCATCCATCGCGATGACTTAACCATATGCTCTAGGTGACGGTCCTCTTTAAGGCCCAGTTGCCCATAATAGGCGCTTTCCTTGATATAATACTCTGGATTATTGCGGTATTGAACCAGGACATCGGGCTTGAAATACAGCGGCCTGGCAACGGTCTTACCGGACATGGATATCCGGGTCCTGAGAAACGCCTCCAGGGACGGCTGGGCAACGCGCCACTGACCGCCCACCCGCACCGCGGGCAGTTTGCCCTGCTCTATCAGGCGATAGATAGTGCGCCGGCTTATGCACAAGTATCCGCAGGTCTCGTTCAGTTTCAACATCTGCGGAACATTCAACGGATACTGGACCGGCTTTATAACATCCCTGAATTCGCTTGACGACTCGCTAATATACAGGGTCTTGCCGACATACACCACCTTCAGCCGCCCGCTTTTAATCCATCTGGAAATGGTGCGCCGGCTGATACCCAAGCAAATGCAGGCATCCCTGAAACTCATCATACCCTGTGGGACTGATTTCTTGGTCATACCTTAAAGTCCCCAATTCATACAGGCAGTGAAACAGGCCTCATATCTTGCTGTCCTTCGGCTCAGCATTTGACAAAAATATTAGATTTCCTATTGACAAATACAGGCATTTAATATATACTGCATTTCTCTGTTTTGCGCCCGGAATCGCCGGACGCAATACAAAAAACAGTCCAGACCAACGGGGTTTAACTGGCTGTAGCATTTAATCCCGGCAAAAACTGTCGGGAAAACAGCAGTGCATCCCGTGAGGGATAAGACCCAGCCCCTTCGGGGTTGAGGGATAACGGTCTTCCGCCCCTTTGGGTCGGAATCCCTAACTGGCTCTAAAAGGAGGTGATAAATAATGGACGGGCTGTATAGCCATGAGAAAATGGCGGAAGAAATACTTAACTACCTAAATGAAGGTATGAAAGGAGTAACAAGAATGTTTGACCAACAGAAAATGGCGCAGACGGTTCTTAACCTGGCCAAGGATTACACAACAACCACAATGCAGGTGATGAAAACATCATGGGATATGTATGAGAAAACCCTGGATACCCTGATGAAACAGGGCGCAGTCGCCCAGGAAGAGGGACAAAAACTGATGAATGACTGGATGACCAGGGCAAAGCAGGGGCAACAGCAGTATTGGAACCTGATGGACGAAAATATGAAGAAGATGGAAACCCATTTCAACCATACATGGGAAACAGGACACAAGAGAGCAACGAAATAATACTGACAGATGTAGATAACCCGCCCAGCACCTACTCGCAGGGTACCCAGTGGGTATCCGAAAGATGGGTGCTGGGTGATATTTAGACCGGATTCACGAAAGAATAGATGGGCACCGGATAAGCAATTTGGGTGTATCCGATATCGCTTAGCGATTTCTTATTTGCAGCATTTACCAGAACAACCACGCCTTTTATCCTGCATTTGGATGCCGATACCAGGGTATCCAGAATGGCTTTGACAATAATGGTCTCGCGCAGGAAGTCGTGAACAATCAGCACCTCATCGTTATCGGATATCTTGCCAAATATCTTGGGCGCATTCCGGGCCAGGTCGCCCCGCTCGCTCCAGATAACCAGGTCCTTCTTGAGCAGGTGCGCAACTGTGCTGACAATGGGCAGGGTGCCGAACGAATAGTTAACCGTAACCGTATCCGTGCCAAGCACCTTTGTCACTTTGTTCAGGTCTACCACCTCGCGAGAAATTAAATCCTTGATGGCCGTGATGACGCTGTCCTTGACCCGGCCGTCCTCCCATAAGGCGTCAAAGTTAAAGTATTCCAAGCCGCTGTCGTAGAAACCGGGAATAGGTTTATCAGCGCCGAAAACCTTCATAGAAAATCTGTCTGACAGGCCTTTATAATCCACCATCATAATTAACCTCCTTTCAGGGTGCGCCGTAAAAGGTCTGTATCAGCCGGGTTTTGGACTCAGAGATGCTGCACCCAAAGTATCCACACCGACTGTATTCATCTTAATATTCCGCACCACTTTTGTCAACAATATTCCTAATATTTTGTTGACCACTCACCTGATTTATATTATAAATCTTACTGTAAAGAGAATGCGGGCTAATGCCCCACAGAAAAAGGAGTATAACTTATGGCAGTAGCAAGAGTAACCCAAATCGTGGCTTCATCACCCAAAGGCGTTGAGGAAGCCATCCAGGAAGGCCTGAAAAGGGCCAATAAAACCCTGCGCGGTATTACCGGACTGGAACTTACCAAGATGAATTGTAAGGTAGAAAACGGCAAAATCATTGAATATCGGGTTCACCTGAATGTAACATTCATCTTAGAAGATTAGAACCCGTGGCGGATGTTTCAATAATCATCGTCAATTACAACACCCGGGAACATCTCTTGAGGTGTATTGGCACTGTGCTGGAGCAAACCAAGAGGATGGAATGCCGGATAGTGGTGATTGACAACGGCTCTTCTGACAACAGCGCTGAAGCAGTCCGGCAGGCATTCCCGGCGATAACCATCCTCTGCAATAAACAGAATTACGGCTTTGCCAAGGCGGTCAACCAGGGATTGCGGGCTGTCCAGGACAACCGATACCATCTTATATTAAACAGCGATGCGGCCTTAAATGACGGATATCTGGAGAAGACAGTCGGATTCCTTGAAGCGCATCCGCAATGCGCCATAGTGTCAGGCCAACTCCTCAATGCGGACGGCTCGCGCCAGAACTCATTTGATAATTTTCCCTCGCTCTTAAGCGAGACATTCGGCAAGGGCTTGCTTAGGACTGTCTTTCCCGGAAAATATCCCAGCAAAAAGCAGGCCTACAGTTCACCACTTGAAGTGGAATCCGTAATCGGAGCGGCAATGATAGTTCGCCAACGGGCAATTGATGATGCCGGCCTTCTTGATGAGGACTATTTCTTCTTTCTTGAGGAAACCGACTGGTGTTACCGGATGAAACAAAAAGGATGGAGTATCTGTTTCCTGCCTGATGCCACGGCCAATCACCTGCAGGGCGAGACCAAGAAACTCGTGCTGATACCGGCCAAGATAGAATACCTTAACTCGCTATATAAATTCTTCCGGAAGCGCCGGTCTCCCTTGACCTACTGGCTCTTGCGCCTGATAAAACCGGCTAAGATTATCATTGGCCTGGCGGCCAACCTGGTATTAAACATCCTGACTCTCGGCCTGGCCGGGCGTTTCCGCCGCGCCCTGAAACTGTATGCCCTGCTCACTCTTTGGCACCTGCGGTTCTGCACGGAAAAGATGACACTTCGGTATAAAAGTTCACCCCGCACATAACTAACTGCCAAGGACCGACTCCGCCTTCCGGATTCTGGCGGAAAAGGGATAGAACACTTAACGCGGAAATTATGTGCGGGGTCAGAAAATAAATAGCAGATTATTGGACAAGTGATGCCGAAATTATTATTATCGGGTGTTCTATTGGGTTAGCCCCGTTAGAAGCGCCGCCAGCGACGGGAAATAAATTGCGCAGAGTTAAAAATATTATCATCTAACGCTTCTAACGGGGCTAGCCTAGCTCAACGGTAGAGCCCCGGTTTTGTAAACCGGAGGTTGTGGGTTCGAATCCCACGGCTAGCTTTTTACTGACAGTTAGGAGTCCCGCTTTAGGCGGGATAAACTCCGCGAATTATTGATACTCACTTTGCTAAAGTCCTAAGAGGAAATTGACGATATATGTTACATGAGACCAATCGGAACAGCCACAGTATTAGAAAAGCGCAGATTACACGCCATTGCCCTTCTTCGGAAGGGG
>JBFMDM010000032.1:0-19351 GCA_040753835.1 Planctomycetota bacterium | reverse complement strand
ATTAGGCATAAACTCCAGATGGGCCATCATTTCGTAGAAGGCCTTCTCCCATTTGCGCACGTCCGCCTTCTCGTTGAATGACTTTTCTATGGAAGCGATGTTGCGGGCCACCCGTTCCAGCATTCCCTTAGGCGTCTCTATGCTCTTGCCGTCGGCATCCTTGCGCAGGTAGCGCTTTTCCAGGATGAGCAGGGCGTTGGGCGTGAATTCCGGCTCAATCTGGTGCTCCGCTGGCCTGGCGTCCGCTGATTTTAACTCGCTGAGGCTGAAGATTTCGGTCTCGTGGCCGATGCTGGATTGTCTGGTCTTTGCCATAAACCACCTGTTACCCTTCCGCAAACAGATATGCCTGCCCGTCCGCCTTCACACTGGGCAACTGGCAGGTTAACAGATTCCACTGAAGACCATCACGTTGCTAAAAACTGTTCTGACAACAGTTGAATCGGTTAAATCCGCTTACTGAACAAATTTTTACTTACTGTTTATATACAATTTATTGTATGGTGGGGTATTCTAATAGTATAAATTGTAATGTCAAGAGAAATCTCAGGATTTTATAAAAAATTATTTTGGCATTATACCGCCAGGCGGGGATTTTTCCTGCGCGGCAAATTCTTTTTCTGATTTTTCCGCATTATTTTCTGGACATTTATTCTCCGGGCGCGGGCAGGGCGGGCAGTTATCCTGCGCGGGCCCGTTATTCCCGTCCGCCGGAACTGTTTCTATCCTGGGTGAAATGAAATTCACCAGATTATAATGAAGCGCCAGATAAAGTCCGCTGCCGGTCAGGACCACGTCAACAAAACGGTAGACCAGCAGATAGGAAGCCGCGTCCGCCGAGCCGATTCCCACGATGGCAAAGATGCCGATCTGCCCCCCCTCAAAAACCCCGATGCAGGCCGGGGTTATGTGGAACACCAAAAGTATCTGGGACAGGGTGAAAATCACGGCTATTTCGGTCAGCGAGAAGATATTATGGTGATAAATGAAATAGAAAAATATCACCGGCCTGAGAATGGCCGCGATAATGGACGAAAAATTGAAGGCAAATGCAATCAGACCGGTCTTCCAGTCGTGCTTGAACGCCTGGTAGATGAGTTCCTCCATATTTATCATTTTCGGAATAAGTTTTTCTATCTTTTTGGTAAGGATGCCCCGCTTGGCGACCCAGGCCGCGATGTGCGAAAATATCGGGCTGTTCCGGATAATGCTCCTCATCGCAAGCAGGACAATGACCCCGAGAAAAATATCCACGGCCAGAAGCATAACCCACATCCATCTGGCCAGATGCAGTTCCTTCGCCTCCAGTATCATCACCAACGTGCCGGCGTAGATGAACAGTATCAAACTGGCCAGTTCCTGGAACTTGGAAAATATCGCCGTGGAAAAAACCTTGGTCTTGGAAATACTGTATGTGGTGCCGATATAATGGGCCTTGAACGGCTCGCCGCCCAGATACATTGAAGGCGTGATGAATCCGATGGCGTTGCCGATGAGTTGCCCGATGGTCGCGTGCAAAAGGTTTATCCTGATGTTATGCGAGCGGAGAATCAGGTTCCAGCCGATGACCGTGACCAGCAGTCCGGCTATGGACACGCCCAGAAACAGGGAAACCCCGGCGAATCCTATCTTGCGGAAATTGTCCACCACCTTGTGGAAATCAACCAAGGCGAAGATTGCGATGACGGTGAAAATCGCCAGGACAATCAGCAGTGTGTATAAAATCCCGTGCCGCATTTAATCACTCACTCTTTTCCCTGTTTTTTGTGGAAAAGTACCGAGACAACGGACAACACAAGAATGACGGCAATACTGATAATCTCCTGATAATCAATCAGGCCCGGAACCATATCAGAAGGCAGGGTGGCATAGCCGGCCTTTCCCGAGAGGAAAGAAAATATCCCTTCCGGGAACCGCCTGAAGAGGAAATACAAAACCAACGGATAAATCAGGAGCCGCAGGACCCGGGTGATTTCGTTTCCGGCCGCAACCAGTACACCCCAGGAAAAACCCTTGCCGCTCGGCGGATAGCGCTCGAATAAAAGCGGGATAAACCGCGGCACCTTCTGGATATAGACCGGATAATCATTGGGAAAGAGTTCGGTCAACGTTGCCTCTTCCATTTTCATGCGGCGGTAATAGATAAAGTAGAAAAGTATCAGATACACGGCGAATATATACCACTGGGCGCCGACCGCGCAGATGCCCATATCTATCAGGAAGTTGGCCAGGTAAAACGGGTGCCGGACAAAGCGATACGGCCCCCAGGAAGTCAACTGGCTGTTGCGCACCAGACATCCGATGGCCCAGATGTGCAGCAACATCCCCAGAAAAATCAGTCCGAAGCCGATACCCAGCGAGGTCAGATTGGCCATCCCGAACAGCAGGACCAGGAGTATCATGAACCTTCTCAGCCAGGCGCGTCCTTTTATCTTCATATTAGGAACGTATTATATATTTTCCTGCTGACAATCAAAGAAAAGGGCAGAGAAATATTTAAGGATGATTGTTTAACGCCTTCAGCATATCCTCAGCCGTATCGTTCTCTCTGACCTCAATAGTGATTATCTCCTTGCCGGCTGAACGATAATGCCTGAGCAGTTCAGGGGTTCGCCAACTGAACAGGTTGATTTTATTCTCCACCTCAGCCGCGCTGTCGTCAGCCCGTCCGGACCGGTCGCCGCCTGCGTTCTTCCTGATTCTGGCCCGCACCGCCTCAGACGTGCAATTGAGAAGAATCACTTTCTCAATTTCCAGGATTGAATCCATCCCCTTGGCCTGTCCGATATGTCTGGGCAGTCCGTTGAGGATAATCAAATCATCCGTTTTGATATGATGGCGCTCAATGAACCAATCCAGTATCTTGCAGGCCAGCGGGAAATCCTTGTCCTCCAGCAATGCGTTGCTATCCAGTACCTTGTTGATAAATGCAATCTCCTCGTCCAAGAAATGCTTGTCCGGCTGGTTGGACTTGCCAATCGCTCTGAGATTTTCTCCGAAATCAAAGTGGAAGCATCTCCGGCCGGCCAGGCCCTTCTTTTCTATGAGAGCGCCCAAAGGCGTCTTGCCCGAGCCGGTCGGGCCTAATATGAGAATGGCCTTATTCAAAATCATAACTCAGCCGCTTGATAATCATCGTGGCATACGCGCCCCGGGGCAGTTGGAATTCCAAGGTCACCTTCAGTTTCTTTGACTTGGCCAGTTCGTCCTTCTCCGCCTTTTTCATCGCCAGTCCTTCAGGGAAGATAGTCGCCTTGCGCTCGCCCCGCCTGAAATAGGTCTTTTCCATCCCGTGCGTCCGAAAATCATTCTGGGCGATGCCCTCTTCCTGGAGTATGCCGCTGAAAATCCCGGCCAGTTCCGGATTCGGGAAAAAGGTTTTGTGGGTCATAAAGGGAATGGACAATTCTTTTAGTTCCTTAAGCACATCCTCATTCAGCGACTGGTAGAATACGAAATCGCCCAAGAGATACGGCGACCTGATGATATTCTTGCTCTTTTTATTCTCGCCGTTGAGCCGTTTCAGGAGCAGGATGCTTAGTCCCTTGTTCCAGATATAACTCTGATAGGAATGAAGATACAAAAGCACCAGATTGGGGTTCATCAGTTCAAAGGCCTGCCTGAAGTTGAAGGGGTGCATCACCAGGTAATTGATAATGCTCCGCTCAGGCGAGCGGCCCAGGGCATCAAAGCATTTCTTCCAGTTGCCCCAGTTCTCGGCAATGGACATCCGGGTCTGCTTGACGATGCTTCGGTCCTGTTTTGAGGTGGCAGTGAGGGCAATCTTCAGCGCGCCCTCGTAGTCGCGCTTAATCAGCAGTTTGGCCGGGAATTCGTTCCCGCCCCGGACCGAGCCGAACCTCTGCTCGTCAAAATAATTGGATACGCCGTATTGGTTGATTTCTCCGATGCGCTCCGCAATCTTTTCCGTGTCGGCCCTAGACAGGTCGCGCAGGGTGATGGTGAACTGGTTGGCCGAGAGCGAATCCGGCCTGATGGGCGTCTCGGATTGGCCCAGGTATTTCAGGTTGATGGAATGGTGCTGCAAATCCCGGTTCGGCCCGCGGTAGATGGAGATGAGTTGTTCGGTCTGGGCGTGTCGGTCCTTTAATGCTCCGGTAGAAAGCAAAGGCCGGCGGATATTCCACAACTGCAGAATCAGGTTGATGGCCTCTAATGTCCCGACCGAGGTCTTGTTCAGGCGATAGACCGAGTGCATACCTTCTTTGGTCGGCGCGAAGTCGCTCACCTCACGCACGATAAAATCACTGGGCGCCTGCTTTACTTTCATTGATGCTTATCTCTGTAATCTATCTGTGTAATCTGTGGTTTAAATGAACCGCTCAAAGCGCTCCTTCTTGACCCTACATATCGGGCAGGTCTCAGGCGGCTCTTCCCGGGCACAGAGATACCCACAGACCTTGCAGCGCCAAACCGGTAAGGGAAGTTGCCTGTCGCTTGAGAGTTTCGGCGTATTCTCATTCATAGATTTTAACTTTCTTATTTCGGGTGGCGGACGGCGTTCGGGTATTGAGGCCACCTTCTTCTCGCCCTTTACTACTTTGCTTGAGACATAGAGACAGCAGTAGCAGGCGTCAAATTGGCTGACATCAGCATCGCGGTAATCGCACGGGCAGATGATATCCAGGTCCTCGTCCTTTTTCCCTGAGGCCAGGCGGCAGGGGCAGGCCCAGTAGCCGTAACGTTGTTCGTTAACCAGAAGCCCGCGGATTAAATCCTTTGTAAATCCTATATCCGGATTAAGGTTATATCCGCCCTGTTTGGCCTCCTTATCCAGCCGCTCGTACAGTTTCTGAATCTGCTCTTCGCTTATATTGTATTGCATTTTAATCTGTGGAAGTACCCGGTGCGCTTCGCTGGACGCGGTCTCTGCGGAGTTCAGCCACTGGCTGAATGCTGTCCGACCGGTGCTTCACTCCGTGGTCTCTGCGGTCTTGGACTTCTCCGCCTCCTCCAGCGTATCCACATCAATGTAGGAATACTCCGCGCCGAGTTGGCCCAAGAGGTCTTTGACCTTGCGGCACCAGATGCAGGTGCTCAAGGTGTAGAGCATCACCTTGCCCTTATTCTTACCTGAGATATGTTTTACATCCATAAAAAACCCTTTCAATAGACCTTAAGGCGGTTGAATACGGGATAGGGTCGTGTATATGGATGCAAGATAGCAGAATCGGTTGGGCTGGTCAAGTATTTTCACCACAGAGGCGCAAAGTTCAACAGGCATATCTATAATAACCAGGGTATCCTAATGGTTCAAGCAAAGTATGCGGATATTTTAACCAGGGTATGCTTAAACCATTATTGGCAATATTCTTGTATTATGCCCGAATCATCATAAAGAATTTGATTATGGCAATCGCGTCATTCTTGAGCAACGGAATGATTACCTAAAAGGGATACTAAATGGAAAGGACTTTGAAATCACATCCAATTTTTCATAAAGCCTCCTCCCCGAGTATCGGCCGCACCACCTACCAATATGGTCTGGCAGGCCCCCTAATCCTAGCGTAAACCCCTGCCTATTTGGCCAACCAAGTCCCCCGGTCTCGGCGCAAGCCCCCACCCATTCGGTCGGGCAGGCCTACCAATCTGGTCAAAGAGACCCGCCAGTTCTGTCGGGTAAGTCCACCGGTTTGGCCGACCAGTCCTACGAGATTAAACAACAGTGCATCCCAGATTAGGCCGAATCCACCGCCCGGTTGGCTGGTCAGGCCCACCAGACCCCACCCCCACCCCCCATAGACCCCACCCTATCCCCTCTTAGAGCCAGTTAGAGTTTACTCGTTACTGGCTCTTAGATCCCGCAGAACTGCTAGACCAAAATTTAAGTCAAAAGTGCACAGTTAAGGGTTATAAGTGCTTGGGAAATCAGTGTTTATCTGCATTTATCTGTGGTTACGGATTTGGTTTTGTCCAGGATACCCTGGGCCGCGGTTTGGATTTTCCGGATTTGCTTTGGCAACTCGGTCTTGATATACAGATTAAGCGGGATAGTGGAAGGGTGTTTAAGGTGGCGCGGCTTTATCTCTTTCTCAAAATCCAGTAGTTTTACGAGCGGAATATTAAAAGCAGAAGTAATCAAGGATGGTAGGATGAGGGTTCAAGGAAAGTGGGCTTATGGCTCAAACTTTGGACACCGCTGGTTCAAACAGTAGTCGCAGGAGGGGGGTATTTATAGCGGAAAAAGAGGCAAAATCGGCCTAAAACCAGCCAAAAAGTGTCCATTGGGCATATTTTGCCCTCAAAAACCGCTTGGGGGATGTCCCTCTGGCTCATAGCGAATGCGATATGATTTATAGCGATATCGTTATAACCCGTACGGGCCTATCTGGCTAAAACCTACGGCATAGGGCACGGTCTCGCAGTAGCGAGTTCTCTCAGCACCTCAACCATCTGCTCTTTGGTCCGGGTTTTGAACGCCTTTTCCCGAAGCGGTCGGATATTCAGGAGCCGTTTGGTGTACCAGTAGAAGAACTTGCGGAAGACCACCACCCCAATCCGCTCGCCGTGGAATTCACAGCATAAGTCAAAGTGCCGCTCCATTGTTTCAAGTAGTGCGCTGAATGATGGAGCATCGGGTATTTTTCCACTTTTAAGATAGTGCGTAAACTGCGGGAAGAGCCAGGGGTTGCCCAACGCGCCCCGGGCGATGGCCACCGCATCACAGTCGGTCTGCTCAAACATCTTCCTGACCAGTTCCGGCGACAGGGCGTCGCCTGAGCCGATAACCGGTATCTTGACCGCCTCTTTTACTTGGCGGATAATCCCGTAATCCACCTTGCCTTTGTATAATTGGTCTTTGGTTCGGCCGTGGATGAAGACGGTCTTAACGCCGGCATCCGCGGCCCGCCTGGCCATCTCCACGGCATTGATGGATTTTTCGTCCCAGCCGGCCCTAATCTTGACCGTGACCGGCACCTGGGATTCTCTAACCATGAGGGTGAGAAGTTCCTGGAATTTTTCCGGTGTTTTCATCAGCCCAGAACCCTCGCCTCGCCTGACCACCTTGCGTACCGGGCAAGCGGCATTGAGGTCAATCACCTCTGGCCTATACTCGGCATTCAATATAGCCACGGCCTTTTGCAGATAGGCCGGCTCGGAGCCGAGCAGCTGAATGCCCAATGGCCGGTCGTCCGGGTGCGGCTCAATCATACGCCGGGTCTTTTTGCCGCCGTAACACAGTGCCCGGGCGCTGACCATCTCGGCAAAGGCGAACTTACAGCCGAACGAACGGGTAATCAGGCGGAAAGCCAGGTCGCTTACCCCTGCCATCGGCGCCAGCAGAATCGGCGGGGACAGGGTTGTCTTGCCGAGTTTGAAGTCGTGTTTCATAATAACTTCTGTAAGCGGATTAAGCGGATTTTGCAGATTTATCCGCTTAAACCTGCTCAATCTGCTTACTAATTTTTCTATGGGCAATTATCGCGCACCTTTCCCCTGACCAGCGAGGCGAAGATGCCGGCAAAACAGATGATTGCGAAGACCAGAAAGGCGGTCCTCATACAACTCAGAAACATCGGATGGTATTCGGGCGTGATTTTCACCGGTCCCAGATACAGGGCAAAGAGCAGGGTAACCAGCCCCAAACTTAACATCTGGCCCAGGAGCCGCATCGTGCCCACCATTGCCGAGGCGATGCCGTAGATTTTCCGGTCCACCGAACTCATTATCGCGTTGGTGTTGGGCGATGAGAACAGGGCAAAACCCAGGCCCAGGATGACTAGGCAGGCGATGACGAATGCCAGGTCGCCGGCGCCGTTGAGGAATGAAAGCATAAACAGCCCTGCCGCGGTCAGCGCCATTCCGAGCGATGCGACAATCCGCGGCTCTATCCGGTCCGAGAGCATCCCGGCAAGGGGAGAAAAAACCGTCATTACAATCGGCTGGGCAATCAGTACCATTCCGGCCGAGACCGGCCTGTAGCCCTTGATATATTGCAGATACAAACTCAGGAGAAAACCCACGCCGAAGGTGGCGCTGTAATTAATAAGCGCGGCCAGGTTGGAGAAGACAAAGACGGGGTTGTTGCGGAACAGGGAGAGATTAAGGACAGGGTGCGGGATGCTTATCTCGCGCCGGATGAACAGCACGGCCAGCAGGATGCTGGAGGCGATGAACGCCGCGCCCGCAATGCCGGGTAGCAGCGAGAAGCCATACATCAGAAGAATTAGCATCAGTCCGTAGATAAGCGAGCCAGGGAAGTCAAAGGGCTCGCCTTTGGCGTCGGCCCATTCGCCTGATATTTTCCAGAGCGCCAGGATGATGATGGTCAGGCAGAGCGGGATATTGATGAGGAATATGGCGCGCCAGCCGAGATGCTGGGTGATGAGCCCGCCCAGAGACGGGCCCAAGGAGAGCCCGAGATAGACCGCGGCCACGTTGATGCCCAGGACCTTGCCCCGCTCATCCTTGGGGAATACCGAGGTCAGGATGGCCAGGGCCGTGGCCGAGAACATTGCGCTGCCCACGCCCTGCAGGGCCCGCGAGGCAATAAGCATCCCGGCCGAGATTGAAATCCCGGCCAGGCCTGAGCCGAGCGTGTAGATAATCATCCCGATAATGAATATTTTCTTGCGACCGTGGATGTCCGCCACCCGGCCGAAGGGAATCAGAAAAACCGCCACGGACAGGATGAACGCCGTGGCTATCCAACTTAAGGTAATGGCCGAGATATTGAATTCCTCGCCGATGGATGGCAGGGCGATGTTGATGGACGAGCCCATAAAGGGCATCAGGAACGCGGCCAGCAGGGTGATAAACAGGACGGACCACTTGTTGGCCGGTAATGCATCTTGCATAAATCTCAAGTATGACAAACGCCTTCAGGCGTGAGCAGATTATTGCTCCTCACAATGCCTTTACAATATCCTTGAACATCCTGCCGCGTTCGGCGAAGTTACGGAACATATCAAAACTGGCGCAGGCCGGGGACAAGAGCACGGTATCGCCGGACTTGGCAATCCGTCTGGCCAGCAGGACGGTTTCAGCCAGCGACCGCGCCCGCAGAATAACCACATCCTTTTGCAGATGCCCAGGCCCGTATTTTGACAGGGCGGCCTGAATCTTGTCCGCGGTTGCGCCGAGCAGGATAATGCTTTTGATGCGCCGGTGATTACTGATGATTACCCTGGTCAGGCCGTCAAGCGGCAGGAGTTTGTCATACCCGCCCAGGATGAGATGGAGATTGCCGGAGACAGCATTGATTGCACCGATGGTGGAAACCGGGTTGGTGGCAATGGAGTCGTTGTAATATTTCACGCCGTTCACCTCAGAGACGAATTCCAAGCGGTGCTCCACGCCTGGGAAGGTCCGGATAACCCTGGTCAGGTGGGCGGTCGGGATATTGAAAATTCCGGCCACGGCCAGGGCGGCCGCGATATTCTCGCGATTGAATCCGCCCAGCAGGCGGGTATCAGATACGGCGCAGACCACGCGTCCGGGCGACAGATAGAATTTGTTATTATGGATAAATGCGCCGTTATAAGAATGTCTGCGGTTGCTGAAATATAATGTCCTGCTCTGTGATTCCCTTGCCCACTGCCGGACTTCCCGGTCATCAAGGTTTAGGACGGCGCAATCTGACTTGGCCTGATGGCGCAGGATGGTTTTTTTGGCGTTGATATAATTACGCATGGTCTTGTGCCGGTCCAAATGGTTGGCCGAGATGTTGGTGACCACGCTGATATGGGGCGATTTTCCGATGCGGTTGAGGTCTTCCAACTGAAAACTGGACAGTTCCAAGACAACGATATCGTTCCGGCTGATTTGGCTTGCCTTTTCAAGCAGTGAATCCTTACCGACATTGCCGCCCAGCCAGATTTTCTTTCCGGCGCCTTTGAGCATCTCGGCAATGAGATATACCGTGGTGGTCTTGCCGTTGCTTCCGGTAATGCCGATAATCGGAGCCGGGCAGAGTTGGAAGAAGAGATTATTTTCCGTCTCCAGGGGTATACGGTTCTTCCTGGCCAGGGCCAGATAGGGCGAATCAGGCGGCACAGCCGGGTTGACCACGACCAGGTCTGCGTGAGTAAAATCCGCAGGATAGTGTTTGCCCAAGTGATAGGTGATGCCTTTCAGGTTTGAGAGCGCCCGAAGCGATTCCTTTAACTCGGCCGGCGTCTTGAGGTCTGTAACCGTTACCTTGGCGCCGGATTTATGGAGCCAGCGGGTGACGCCTGCGCCGCCGCCGAAGAGCCCCAGACCCATTACGGTCACCTTTTTATTTCTTATCAGGTTTGACTCCATCTTCTTTCAGTTTCTCTTCCAGATGGTCTTTGAGGCGCTCCATTCTTTCCAACGACTTCTTTATATCGGTCTTGCCCTGCTTTTCCAGGATGAAATAGAACGAGTGGTTATCCACAAAGGGATAGGGAATAAGAAACATCATAATGTCAATGGGAAAGACCTGTAATATCGGGGGATTCACCGGGATGATGGATTTATAGGTCTGGTAGCCGTCCTTTTCCAAGAGCACCTCGCGCTTACCGTAGAAGGTGAAAGGCACGGAGAGGGGCGTAATGCCCTTGTCCTGTCCGTCCAACGTGACTTTGGCGCCGGCCGGTTCCGAGGTAATCAGAATCCGGTGCTCGGCGCAGCCCTCTGCCAGAAAGATGAAAGATGAAAGACAAAAGATGAAAGATATTAATCGCATTTTCGCATCAACTCCCCGATTTTCTTGTGGTCCGGATACAACTCCTCGGCTTTAATGAGGAGTTCCTTTGCCCTGGGTTTATTGTCCAATTCTAAATAAATCTCGGCCTGAGAGCAATAAAAATCAGCCAATACCTTGTTACGCTCGCTGGAGGCGGTCCGCATCGCCAGGCGCAGTGCGATGTCGTATTCGCGCAGGGCCGCATCGTATTCTTTTTGGGCGCGCAGACCACGGGCCAGGTAGTTGTGCAACTGGATGCTCTCCGGCTCCAGGTAGGCCGCGTCCTTCAGGAGCGTTACCAGTTTGTCATACTGCTTAAGCAAGACGTAGCGCTTGGCCAGTTTCATCCGGTTGGGGAAATCCGTGTGGTTAATCTTAATCAGTTCCTCAATCTCAGCGTACATCTTTTCGGGCTGGTTGGTCTCCTCATAAATGGAGATAAGATAGTGGTAGGGACTGAAACCCGACTTGGTATAGCGCGGGAAGAACTGCTTGGCTCGGATGAATTCGGCAATCGCCTCGCTGGCCTTATTGCGCCTGAACAGTTCGCGGCCGCTGTTGAACGCCTTCTGAAACTCCTTCAGGTTCACACCCTTGAGGAATTCGCTATTGAAGTAGCCAAAGAACTCCTTGTCAAATTCCTCCACGGTTTTGTCCAGGCATTCCTTAAAGACCGTCTCGGTGTCCTTGCCCGCGCCCCAGGACTTGAGCATCTTGATAATCGTTTCCATTCCGTATTTATGATGGATGTATTCTATGATAACCGAACCCAGATAATAAGAATGGGTCACGTCGGCATCCCGGCGGTCCACGAAGTCGGACAGGTGTTTAAGTTTGTTTTCTGAGAGCGCCTTGACCATGTCGTCTTCTACCTCTTCGCCCCAGGCCGGGTTATAGAGTTTTTCGGCATAGACCGAACAGCCCTCGGTGAACCAGCGCGGCACCCGGAACCGGCTCATCTGCAGGGTGATGATGTGCATAAATTCATGCACCGTGATGGAGCCCCAGTGAAAGCGGTCGGCCATCTGCTCCTGGGCCTTGGGCGACAGGACCAGAAAGGTCCGGGCAAAGCAGACCCCGCGCGCCGCGATGAATCCGGGAAATCCCATCAGCCGCACTGAGAAATCATTGTGGTTAGGGAATGCCTCAACCAGGAGCGGCGTTATGGGCTTGTGCTGGTAGAGCGTGGTAAATTTCTCATAGGCGTCTTCAAGCAGGTCAGTCATATACGGCTCCAAGAGAAATCGTTCGTTTTTGTGCATCTTAATCTCAAAGTTCCTGGTCTTGACTATCTCAAACTCGTCCTTTAGCGCATCAAGCACCTTGAGCATATTGTGGACCTTGACATTGAACGGGTCGCGGGCAAACGCCTCATCCAGCAGTTTGCGGCCGCGCTCTTCGTAGTCCGGACCGAGATGCATATAGTTGAATCCCGCGGCAATCCGGGCGTCCCAGAGGTGTTCGTCCATAGCCAACGCCTTTTCGTAGAATCCGGTTGCCTCTGTATAAAACAGCCGCTGGTCTAAATTATTGCCGATAATCAGGTAAAACAAGGCCGGGTTCTTATTCACCTCCAGAACCGCCTTGCACTCCTTCTCAAACTCCGGCATCTTGTTGCTGAGATAGTAAATGCTTGCCTTGGTGGCGCGGCAAGAGACAGAATTAGGATTAATAGACAGAGATTTATTCACAGAATCAAGAGCGTTTGGGAATTGTTCGTTCATTAACTGTGCGACAGCCAAGAGATTATATGCTTCGGCTTGGATTGAGGCAATGGGCAATACGGTTGACGGAGTTTTCCTGATCGTTTGTCCGGCCGGTTTAGTATCGTCTGATTCTGACAATAAACCAACAAGCGTATTTAACTGATAAACAGCTTTTTCCCGGTTTGAAACCGCATAATATGACCGGGCCAGTCCGAGATGGGCTTCGATTGCAGACGAATTTGCCTTTAAGGTATCGCTAAAACACCCGGCTGCGGCCGGTAGGTCTCCTTTTTCCAGGTAGCAGTTGCCCCAGAACAAATAAAGCGCCTGGCGCAAGGCCGGGTCATCCGAAGATTTCTCTATCATCGGCAGGTAGTCGCGCGCCACTTTCTGGAAAATGTCCTTGTCGCCCTTGCGGGTGGCGTATAACCAGATGCCCTGGGCGAGGTAAAGCAGGTCTTGGGATTTGAGGGCGGCGATGGCTGATTGGCTCAATGCCGGGAAATATTCCAACAATGCCTCGGCCTTTTGGTATTCGCCGGTTTCAAGATAGAGATGGCTCATCACCAGCCGGGCCTGGAGATTATCAGGCGATTTGGACAGGGCATAATCCACGAGATTAACGGCCTTCTGGTATTCGCCCCGGACGGCGAAATCAATGGCGCTCTGCGTCTCACCTACCTGTCCGGCAGGCAGGTCGGCGTGAGAGAAGAGGGGATTAACCACAAAGACACCAAGCACACAAAGGAGAAATAGATATTTCATTACAACTTTGATGTTTGAATGTAAATCCCGACAAAAACTGTCGGGATAAGACCCGGTAACGTTGCGCCCGCGTTAACTTGGCGCAACTAACCGGCTCTAAACGGAGAGGGTGGGATTCGAACCCACGGTCCCGCAAAAGCAGCCCTGTGCGTCAGCGCTGGTCGGACAGCATTCAGCCAGTGGCTGAACTCCGCAGAGACCGCGTCCAGCGAAGCGCACCGGGAGGCACAACGGTTTTCGCCCCGTCATCCGGCGGGGTAAAACGGAGGGAGTGAGATTTGAACTCACGGTCCACCATAAGGCAGACACCCGCTTTCGAGGCGGGCCCTTTCAGCCACTCAGGCATCCCTCCGTATTTCTGTGGCTAATAATTAATTGGTGGGTTGAAAATCCCGCCATTCGCTTCGCGGTCACTGCGGTGTTCGGCGGGATAAGACACTGTAACTCACTGTGTTCGAACAGTGTCTAATACGCCCGGCAGGAGTCGAACCTGCAACCTTCTGATCCGTAATCAGAAGCTCTATCCAGTTGAGCTACGGGCGCGTTACTCACTGTTACAACGCCCGCAAGGGCGGTGGTTACAGCGAGTTATCCCGGCAGTTTTTGTCGGGACAAAATTATCTATTCTTGTTTACGATTGCCCTTTTCTTCTTAAAAAACTCCTTCATCAACCACTGGCAGTCCTTGTCCATCACGCCTGAAACCACCTCAATGCGATGATTGAGCCGCTTGTCATTGGTCACGTTGACGATGGAACCGCATCCGCCGGCCTTGGGGTCGTCGGCTCCATAGACCAGATGCTTTACCCGGGCATTTACCAAGGCCCCGGCGCACATTATGCACGGTTCTATGGTCACGTAAAGCGTCACATCACCCAGCCGCCAGTCCTCTAAAGCCGCCGCGGCCTGGGTCAGGGCAATCATCTCAGCGTGGGCGGTCGGGTCTTTCAGCCGCTCGCGCTGGTTATGGGCCCGGGCGATTATCCGGCCCTTATGCACGATAACCGCGCCGATGGGCACCTCGTCGTCGTCCAGCGCCTTGACTGCCTCCTTCAGCGCCTCCTTCATATATACAGAATGTATCTCCGAGTCAAGCATTGGTGATTTCTACCAGAAATAAAGTAATAAATCAAGAATTATATTTCTCTTGATTTTACCGTCTCTTTTCTATAAATAATTACTATATGCCAACAAAGACCATCGGCGAATTTGAATTATACGAAGACCGGCTTATCGGCAAGGGCGCCTGGGGCGAGGTCTATCACGGCCGGCAGAAATCATTAGACCGGCCCGTGGCCATCAAAATCCTTAAATCAGACCTGACCCAGGACGCGGACTTTGTCAGCCGGTTCAAGCGCGAGGCGGAAATCCTGGCCAAGGTCACCGACGACCATATCATCCACGTCTATTCAGCCGGCCAGCATGAGAATTCGTATTATTTCATAATGGAATACGTTGAGGGCAAGCCCCTGAACCATTTCGTAGAAAGCGGACACAAATTCTCCACCGAAGAAATCGTCTATGTGGCGCAGTCCGTGGCTGCGGCATTGAATGCGGCCTGGGAAACGCCGGCCAAGATCGTCCACCGTGACATCAAGCCATCCAACATAATGGTCTCGCACAGCAAGTCCGCCGGAAAGGGCGCTATTAATATCCTCTCCAGCAAGATTAAGGTTATGGACTTCGGCCTGGCAAAGTTATCAGCCGCAGGCAAGGAGGCCACGGTTGCCGGCACGGTCATCGGCACGCCCAAATACCTCTCGCCTGAGCAGGGTATGGGCAAGACCGCCGATATCCGCTCGGATATCTATTCGCTCGGCATCGTGCTTTACGAGATGGCGACCGGAAAGATTCCCTTTGAGGGCGAGACCGCAATCAGCATGATCCGCCATCATATCTATGACACCGTGTCGTCGCCCTCGCAATTCAACCGGGATATTCCCCGGGGACTGGAAGACATCATAATGAAGTGCCTCCAGAAAGAGCCGGAAAGGCGCTATGCCGCGCCGGCCCAGATGTTGGAAGACCTTGAAGCGTTCAGACAGAAAAGCGGACTGGTTCACGCCACCAGCACAAACCTTGATGCGACCATTATTTCAGATGTAACATTACGCAGGCAGAAGGCGCGCAACCTAACTTATGCCGCCGCTGCCCTGGTCATCTTCCTGGCCGCCGGATTCATCTTCTATAAGAACCAAACGCCTGCTATCCAAAACGGCTTCCCTGTGCGAAGCACTGGTGAAGAGCATTCGGCCAGTGGCCGAAGCGCACTCGGAGGCACTGACTCAACAGACACAACCAACTCAATTCCTGCAGTGGCGCACAAGGACGAGGAACTCAAGGTCAAGGTCTGGATAAACGACGGCAAGGAGCAGGTCTACAAGGAAGGCGAGGTGCTGAAATTCCATTTCCGCTCCAACAAGGACGGCTACATATATTTATACCATATGGACGCGGCCGGCGAGGTCAAGATGCTCTTTCCCAACGGATACAACAGCGACAACAGAATCAGGGCCGACCAGATCTATACCATACCGGACAGCAAGATGAACTTTGACATCACGGTTACGCCGCCCTTTGGAACGGAAAAAGTCAAGGCCATAGTCAGTTTACAGCCCATAAAGGATATGGACGCCAAGCCGGGTCTGGAGGGTTTTCTGGCCCTTGGTAAACTCTCTGACATCAACGAAAGCCAGTTAATCACCCGTTCCCTGGACTTAGTGCCCAAACAGGCCCGGGCCGAGGACACCTGCATCATAAACACCGCAGGGAGATAGAATAATATGAATTCAGTATGTCCCACGAATTCGTAGTTGTTTAAAATATCCTTTTGTCCGGTGACACCCTCCAGAGACCCTCCTGAGGCAGGTAAACGGGCAGGCACACCTTGCCTCCTATACGGCTATTTTGCTGATTTAGCCCCGATGACTTTCGGGACTTCCCGCTTCGCTCTCGCTGGAGCGAGGCGAGCGCTGCGGCTTCGCAGGCGCTGTTTTCTTAAAACAACCATAGTAGTTTACCGCACTCCACAACGGCTATTTTATCGTATGGAATTTTCCGCCAGTCACCAGTCCGCCTTAGGCGGATTGGCGGGAGGCGGACCCGCCTTTGGCGGGCAAATAGCCGTCCCAGCCCCGCTCTAACTGAATAGGGCTGGGGACTCAGTTAGGGATTCCATTCAATACGACCCAGCACTTTGCGAAGCATAGTGCTGCCCGCAGGGAGTTGCCTCGTCCCTATGGGACGAGGCCTAACTGGCAGAAACCGCGCTCTGTAAGTCAAGTATTGTACCCAGTGCGCTCCTTTGGTGCTGAGCTGACCAGTGTCTACCGACACAGGGCGCGGGTTTTATCGGAAGGTGTGTGGAGCGTGTCTAAAAACTCTATTTTTGGCGCCAAGATATACTATATGTTGTATAATATTTTAATATTGCCTACTACTAATGAATGAGTATCTTAGTTTTTGGACACGCTCTGTGTCACCAACCAAGTGTAATTGGCGGAAAATCTTTCTGGAATTCTGATATTTTTATTGACAAGAGCAAGATTTTCCCTATAATAACCGTAAAGAAATAGTAAAAGGGAGGCCGTCAGGTTTGATATGACGGATTCCGGATAAACTTACTTGCCCAACACCCCGTTTCGGTCAAATAGGGCGGGGTGCTGGGTTAACCTTATTAACTGTCCCGATGTTTATCGGAGTATGACTCGCTGGGTCTAACTCTCCGTAATTCCCCCGTCGTATGACGGGGTCAAATGGAGAGTAAGAAAGGAGTGAAGTATGGCTATTGCTGATGCGAAATTTATAGTGAGCGAGGCGTCTGCGGACCTGAATAACGAAATCCTGTCACAGAATATTGCCAATCTTAATATCATAAGAAACGGATCCTTTGAGGAGTGGGGTGATGGTTTTAGTTCTCTTCCTATTTTCTGGGCAGCGATTGGCGGTTCCTATCAAGTAGTCAAAGATACAGGTGATAAGGATAACTTCGGTGCACCTTATGCGGCAAAAATAACCTCGTTTGGTGCGGGGAGTGAAGGCATTAAATACACCTTTTCTAACCTGAAGGCCAATACCAAATATAGCGTCTATGCCCGGGCCAAGGCAACCAGCGGCGATACGGCAAAAATCTGGACTACCGGCGCAAGTACTAATCTATCACAAACAACGACCTCAACATCCTGGACTACGCTTGTTGGTAGTTTTATAACCGATGGAACACCTACAGATGTCGTTTTAAAAATTGGTTCTGATACCAATACCGATGTGGTTTGGTTTGATAGTATTATGGTGGTAGAAGGCGAGGCGCCGTTTGCCTTTGCGCCGCATCCATTAGATACAGTTGTTCAGTTCAATAAAACTACTAATCCCTATAATTTAGTGAAAAACGGTTCATTTGAGGATTGGAGCGACGGGACGACTGCACCACCTGATTATTGGTCTAAAGTCGGTAATCCTACAATCGCAAGGGACTCTGGAGAAGCCGATAATTTTGGTGCGTATGCAGTAAAGATAACTGCTGCGGCAACGAACGAAGGGATCAGTTATCTTCTTACGAACCTTAAACCTTCCACAAAATATAGTGTTCGTGCGCGTGTTAAGGTCGCAGCAGCTGATAATGCAGACATAACGACTACCGGTGCAGGTGATAATCTGTATCAGCGGTCCACCTCAACCTCATGGGAAGATATTCGTGGTTTTTTTACCACTGATGCGAATGGGTCTAATGTTACCCTCAAACTATTGGGTGTTTCAAACGGTGATATAGTATGGTTTGACAGTTTGCTTGTTGTAGAAGGAACTACTTCTTATGCTTATGCACCTCGCCCGATTGATTTGCCAGGCATCTGGGAAAAAGTTTATGAAAATGAAATCTCCACCGCACAAACAGAAATCACAGTTTCTGCTTGGGATAATGGACAAAGTATAGACGGGAATAAAGATGAGATGTTAATGTGTCTTATATTTTTCAAGAATGGCGCTGGTAGCTCAACAGAACTGGGTGTTAGACCGAATAACGATAGTAACAATAATTATTCAAGGCAGATTCTTGATGCATATGGAACTTCGGTCTCGGCCACTCGTGATACTCCCACTCGGTTTGCACTAAATTTTGCAGTAGCCCAAAACCAAATTAGTTGGAGCCAATCGTATATATACCTCCAGACCGGAAACAGGAGAATTTGCAATGTCGTTATGCAAAATACCACCACTAACGACCTGATTTTTATATCCGTTCAAAATCAATGGTGGACCAATACGTCCGACAATATAACTTCCTTAAAATTTGTGGCGTTACAATCTAATGGGCAATCGCAAACTAATGGTATCGGTGCGGGAACTCATATAGTTGTTTTCAGAAAGAAAGGATAAATAATATGGAATGGAAAATAAAACCATTTGAAGAAGAGGATGGTAAGGGATATTACGAGATTTTTCCTGATGGGCATCCGGCCGCAGGGAAAATACGTGCTCGGTATCTGACCGAACCATCCCGGAAATATCTGGATAACTTCACCCAAAGCCCAAGATATAAAACTCCTGAAGAAGTTCAATCAGAAAGAAAGGCGGAATTTGCCGCTTGTAAAACCGATGCCGAACGTATTCAGAAGATGGCTGAGTTTACGGGGTTAAAGTAGTGTTTGTTGATATTTTTCAGATTCTACTTGACTTTTCCATGGATAGGGTGTATATTATATTGGAGAACAGGGCTGACACATTGAAGCATATTTACCATCTATTCTCCAAAGGAGGTTGTTAATATGAACACCATACATAAAATAGTATTGATTGGGGGAATATGCGTCATGTTGTGCCTCGGCTACGGCGGAATGTGTGGTCTGCTCAATAACGACGATAGCGGGAGCAGCGCTAAATTGTTCTGGACAATCCAGTCGGGCGCTACATCAGGCACTATATTGGATGATGGCGCTCGTGATGTTAAAACCGACTCTAATGGCAATATCTATGTGAGTGGTACTACCGGCGGTAATTTGCATGACCAAATTCGCCCTACTAATCAGGTATATTCCTTCATAGCAAAATATTCCTCCGACGGCTCAAGACAATGGACCAGAATATCGGATTACAGCTCTGGGAATAACGGCGGTTTATCACTTGATTCATACAGTAACGCCTATCTGGCATGTTTCGTTGATTCGGATACCGGCTCATTTGTGGAAAAGTATACCACTGATGGCGTAAAAGAA
>JBFMDM010000031.1:0-19720 GCA_040753835.1 Planctomycetota bacterium | reverse complement strand
CGATGAGGGATTCGGCATTCGGTATTGGGTTGGGAAGGATTCAGGGCGCCAATACCTCCTTCGTCAATAATACCATTTATAATATGGGTTATTACGGTATCGGGATTTTAACTGATATTGATGTGGTTAATTTCTACAACTGCAATATCTATAACTGCGGCGGGTCGTTAGTTACCAATGGCGGCGGGCTATATTATACCAATGAGAATGCTTCTTATACCTCAAACCCGGTCTTTACCACTTGCCAGTTTGGAGTGAGCGGAAATAACTATCCGGCTGATATAAATATGAACCCGCAGTATGGCGGCACAGGGATTGGGGTAGGCCAGATAACATTGCAGAATTGCGTCATGGCCTCGCCGACCGAGGTGTATTTTAACCCGGCAGGCAACTATGCGGACACGACCTATATCTCCAACGGCCGGCACGATTGGGTTGCAGGCGCTATCCGGCTTTGGGGCGATTACCTCGTTTCATCAGGCACACTCAACTGGAACACGGCCAATCCGTCTTATACTGGTGGACCAGATAGTGGCACAGCCAAGACGATTCGGTTTATGGCTGGGCCGAGCGGATTAAATGGCGGACGTTCACGACTGCGTCTTGATACCGGCGCGACCCTGGATATGGCATCCGGTAATAATTCTTCTAATAGGACGCAGATTGTCGCAGATAATAGCGGCTCTCCGGTTGACTTAGTGGTAAGTGGAACCATCAACGCCAATTACTATTCACTTAATAACCTGTCTGACAACGGGCTATACCTGACCAATCAGGCGGTCTCTGTAACCTCGCTGGCAAATGGTATCTTCCAGAATTCAGCCGGCATCTCCGGCTCGGCACATATTCGCCTTAATAACTCATCGTTTAATAACTCAATCACTGTCTCTGGTTGTTCATTTGATAATACGACCACATACGACCTGAATGTCAATATCGGTGCACAGACCATCACGATGACAAATTATATCAATGATACGCCTTTAGGTGGCAGTAAGGACTATCGGGTTGGTTCAAGTAACGTGGTCTGGCAGCCCAATGCCTTCGTCTCGGTGCAATCAGGCAGTTGGTCTAACCCGGCGACCTGGGGCGGCAGTATCACGCCCACCATAGCCGATAATGTCACGATTTCAGCCGTGCACACGGTTACCATCACGGGGTCTCAAGTGGCTAATAGTATCCAGGTGAATGGCGGATTAATACTTGATAGTTCAAGTGGTGCGGTTGATTTACGGCTCCAGAGTAACGGTGTAATGACCAATTCCGGGACCGTTACTCTTACCGGGGCTAATACGATAACGATTCGTTCACAACAGCAGGGTCTTGCCTATGCCAGAGTGACGGGCAGTGATTTTGTCTGGGGCGCTAATGCAATCCTTGAGGGGATTGACTACCAACCCACGATGACCATACCCACTTCACGGGTGATTACCTTTAGTAATAATGTCCGGACCAGGGCGGTGAATATAAACAGCGGCGGAGAATTAAGCCATCAGACCTCAGGGGCAATATGGACTATTGATGGCGGTAACGTGGTTGTGAACGGCACTCTTCGTTTAGGTCAGAACACCCAGACCCGTATTGTCTGCGCCACGGACGGGCAGTACGGGATTCGTGTCCAGCCCAACGGCTCGTTATACGCCAACGGGCAATCAGCCGCCAACCGTAACTGTTATATCCGCCGGGGCGGAAACGGCCGGTATTTCCTCGCGGTCTATGGAAATGTCTATTCGGCTAACTGCAATATGGAAGGGCTTGACAGCCAAGGGCTGGCTGTCTATCCCGGCGCCACGGTCCTGCAGATAACCAATCCACAGATGACCGACGGCTCGTCCATCCAGTTACGAAACGGACAGGATGTAACGATTCCGGGCGCATTGTTTGACACCTCGGCCAATCCCCAGACGTTAGTCAGGGCTTATGGTTCGGCCACCTCTATCTTGAGGTTTGCCAATTATGTCAATACTTTGGCCGATACCAGAGATGACGAGGAGTTAAGCACTAATTCTATTGTCATCTGGGGGACTGACTATGTGCCTGATGGATTTATCCGGCTGTCAACCGAGACCGATAGCGATTATGTCAGTAATAATGTCTATAACACCACGGGCCTGACCCAGACCAAGAGCAGTAATGCGACGATTGGCACGACCGTAACCTATTTTATCCGTGTGCAGAATGACGGGACATTGTCAGACCAGTATGTCTTTACCGGCTCAACTGCGCCCGTTAACTGGACGGTGTCTTATTTTGATGCCCTTACCGGCGGCAATGAGATTGACTATGCGACTATCACAGGCGCGGGCTGGCTTAACCCATCCGTTGTAACCGCGTCAGGCGGCGTAACCTATATCCGCGTGCAAGTGACCCCGAACGGCGGGGCTTCTGGGACCGCAGATATATATGTTACAGGTCGTTCTAATGGTCTTTCATCAAGGAGTGATGTGGTCAGGTGCCAGACCACCGTGCCACCGGCCGTGGCGTATGCGGTGGATAATCTGGTCCGGACACTAACTGCCACTTCTTGGGCTGGTGACGGCATATATAATAGTAACGGCGACAACCAACTCGCCTCTCAGACCGTGCTGAATAACCAGTCGGTTACATATTATATCCAGGTCCAGAATGAGGGGACGAGTAATGATACCTATACGGTCAGCCAGTCGGCCAGTCCGCCGGTTGGCTGGACGGTCAGTTACTATGATGGCGGAACGCCGATTACCTTGCCCTATAGTTTGCCGTTAAATAGCGGAGTTACCAGAACCCTTACCGCGGTAGTGAATGCCGATGGAACAATCACCCCAGGGAATCAGTGTAATCTGTGGCTCACCTCGGTTTCACAGGGAAGTGGTACGGTCTCTGACACGGTCAGATACTCCACGCAATTGGGCAACTGGTACCGGACTGATAACCATATCAAGACCCAGTCAGAAGGGGTGGGGTCTTATTCAGGTCTGGATGTCTATGAGGACGTGATTACGCCGACGCAGAGCCGGACCGTGAATGCGGAGGCAAACCAGATTGCCTCATACACGGTCCGGATAGAGAACGACGGCAATGTAACCAATACGATGGTGGTAACCGGCACGGCCGGAGGGAGTTATGGCGGCGGGAACTGGGCGGTTACATATTATGATAATACCAGCCAGGAGAATGTTACGGCACAGATTACACAGATTACTGGCTATAATATTGGACTGGGTATAGGAGAGACAAGGGAAATACGGGTAGAGGTGAGCGCGGACACGTCAGTTACCTCCGGCACCTATTATTCGGTCTATGTCAGGACGCGGTCTACTTATGACTCGGCGATGTCTGACACGGTCAGGGCAGATAGTTACTGCGGCGGCTACAGGCCGGATTTACTGGCTTCTCTGCCCTCACCGGTAAGTTATATCGGAGACGGGGTCTATGCCAACAACTCGCCGCCAGTCGGCTCGCCGGCACAGGAACTCTCACGGGTCACGGACAACAATGTCCTGGTCTCGTATTATTTCCGTATCCAGAACGATGCCGGCCAAAGCGATACCTATTCGGTTACCGGCTCGTCAGGTGCGGCTGGTTGGACGGTGTCATACTTTGATGCACTGGTCGGCGGGACGAATATCACCACCGAGATGACCAACGGGATATATACGAGGACGGTCGGCGCGGGCGCATCATTTGATTACCGGGTGGAGGTCACGCCCACCGGACAGCCGGTCTCGGCTTCACGGGATACATATATTACGCTTTATACGGTCAATAGCGCCGTCGTCTATGACGCCGTGAGGTGCCGAACCTTGATTAGAAGTTATACGGTCAATAACTACATCAGGGTCCCCTCAGGCAGTTATGTCGGCGCTGATATCAACCCGGACGGCTCAGGCAACAATAACCAGGCACAGAACCTGGACAGCAACGCGATTATCCCGTATTATTATACGCCCACGTCAACCGTTACATATTATGTAAGGATAACAAACGAAAGCAACGATGCCAATTCATACACACTAACCGGTACGACAGTAGGCAGTAGCCAGTGGACGGTGAGTTATTATAATGTTCCGACCAATACAGATATTACCACCCTGGTATCAGGCACGGGCTATGCCCTGAACAATATTACCGCAGGCGGCAACCGTGAGATATACACGGTCATCTCACCGACTGCGATTATACCGGCAGATAGCGTTATTACCACATATATCCGTGCATATTCATCTGTGCAGACAGCGGTTTCTGATACGGTCAGGTCTGTTACGACCGTCAGCCAGCACTACTTCCCGGATTTACATATCAAGCGGTTCCAAGATGCTGAAGGGACATATGTCGGGCTGAACAATTACGATGAAGGTCCGTCCTGGCAGACCGTGGCTGTTTCTACCACTATCTCGGCTGGCGAGGTTGTTTCTTATCATATCAGGGTGGAAAACGACGGCAATTTTGACTCGACCTATACCTTGACCGGCACACTGGCAACCGGCGGCTGGACCGTGAGTTACTATGACAATCTGGACAATGACCAGACCGTGAGTTTTACCGGCACGGGCTGGGTCAGCCAGAGCATTCCGGCTGGTTCAGTTATAACCGTTACCGCCCGGGTAACCCACGACGGCACGCCGGCGCCTGGCGTGCCTGTCTACCATTATATCAGGATAAGAGATACCCAGACAGGCGCCGAACGTGATACGGTCAAGACCAGCACCATTGCCCAGCCCAACTATCAGGCAGATAACCGGGTAAAAGGCGGTCAGGAGCCGATAGGCAATTATATTGGTGATGGTATTTACAGCAATGTCATCACTCCGACCCAGACCGTGAGTCGGTCATTGAGTAATAATGGGGTGGTGTCATACCATGTGGCGCTTCAGAATGACACTAATTTTACCGAGACGCTGACTGTTACCGGCTCCGGGGCGCCGGCTGGCTGGACGATTACCTACTATGATGCCGAGACCGGCGGTTCAGACATCACGGCTGATATCCTTTCCGGCGCATACAGCCGGACTGATATGGCACAGGCCGCCACTTATACCATCAGGATAGAAGTAGAGGCCGGTAGCCGGTTCAGTTTAGCCGGCAACAGCGTCTTCACGGCTACGGTCTTGTCCAAGCCGCAGGATAGTTCTGATACAGCCAGGCAGGACCTCGTGGCTTGCGTTACCACTGTGAGTCCAAACTACACAATGGACAATCTGGTATCTACGCCAACCGACTATGCGACCTTTGCCGGTAATGCTGTGTATAACCAGACCGGCTCGGGCCAGACCGATGCGGTCTATACGATTTCGCCGACCGGCACGGTAACTTACCTGGTTCGGATAGAAAACGACGGAAATATGGACAGTCCTGTAACACTGACTGCATCCGGTTCATCAGGCGGCTGGACCGTTACCTATCACAATGGAACAAGCACGGCTGACCCGGTTATTCCATACGGTGATATTACAGGCGCTGGATGGCTGAGGCCAGACGCGATTACACCGTCCGGGCTCGGCTATATCACCGTGGAACTCAGGCCCGGCGCAGGGGTCTTAGGCGGCGCGGCCGGTGAATACATTTGTTATCTCCGAACCCTGAACTCACAACTCCCAACTATCACTGATACCATCAGGACCCGGACGCAAACGAACGTATTCTATCGGGCAGATAACGGCATAAGTGACAATGAGGCGGGTCCGTTTGCTGATATGACCATAACCTCAACAAATGGAACCGGTCAAACCATAACCCGGACCGTTGCGACTAATGCAGTTGTAACCTATTATATTCGTCTGGAGCATGACGGCAATAGCCAGAATGACACCTTCTCGGTTACCGGCACGGCCGGCGTGCCGTCTAACTGGGCGGTTACATATTACGATGCGCCGACACTGGGGAACAATATAACCGCGGCTATTACCGGAAGCGGCTGGACCTGGGGACCGGTTTCACCTGTTGCATACGCACCGGCACAATACCAAATTATCAGAGCCGAGGTCTCGCCTATTACTACAACATCCGGGGCGATATATACACTCTATACGACTATAAGAAGTCAGGGTAGCGGTTGGAGTGCTTTGGACATTGTTAGGGCTAATACCATCTGCGCCAATTACAGGCCTGACCTGAGATACGATACGGCTTCAGCCGGTCCTTATAATAACGGTGAAGATGTCTATTCGGACGCCAATCCGCCCCTCGGCTCGCCGGCCCAGGACTATACGGTCTATACCGATACCGATATAACCGTTACCTATTTTATCCGCCTGGAAAATGACGGCGACGATGATACGTATTCATTGAGCGGCTCAGGCGGAAGCGCTCAATGGACGGTCTCTTATTACAATGCCGTCTCAGGCGGGACAGATATAACCGGCCAGGTGGTCAACGGCATATATACCGTAGCGATTATCTCGCCCACCCAATATGTGGATTACCGAGTAGAGGTCAGAGGCAATTCTGCGCCGCCTTCTACCACCAGACAGACCGATGTGTATTTATATTCCACGTCACAATTTATTCTCTATGACCGGATGCGGCTCAATACCGTGATCAGGGATTTCTATGCCGATAACTGGATTAAACGGTCAACTGATGGGAGTGGGAGTTATATAGGCAATGGAGTGATTAATACAGACGGGACTAATCAGACCATTACCAATACGTTGGCGAATAATGCCACGGTTACCTATAATATAACCCTGCAGAATGACAGTAACCTTTCAGAGACAATAACCGTAACCGGCTCTGGAGCAACCAGTGGTTGGACAGTGTCTTATTATGATGGAATAACCGATATTACCGCTGATATCCTTTCTGGTGCTTATAGCCAAGTCGGGATAGTGTCTGGCGCCACATACGCCATCAGGATAGAGATTATCGCCGGAGGCGGCTTGGCAGGCAATGATACCATAACCAATACGATTTTATCGCAGTGCAGCAGTAATCCGTCCAGACAGGATATGGTCAGGTGTGTTACTTCTGTTATACCGGATTATACAGTGGATAACAGGGTGGCTTTACCGCCATCTTATGGGACATATGAAGGCGATAACAGTTACAACGAGACCGGCGCCGGACAGACCGATACAGTAATAACCATTACACCATTAAGCGCGATAACATATTCACTACGGATAGAGAACGACGGCAATATGGGGCCGCAGATTACACTGACTGGCTCAGGAAACAGCGGTGGTTGGAGTGTAAGTTATTACGATGGCATAGATACCAATGCAACACTTATACCATACGCACAAATTACTTCCGCAGACGGTTGGTTAAGACCCGGGATAATAGCGCCTGGCGGCTTCGTGAATATCTGCGTGGAAATAAGCCCGGATGCTACGGTTGTCGGCGGAGCCCCGGGTGAATATACCAACTATGTACGGGTGATATCCAACCTTGATTCAACCATCAGTGATACTATCAGGACCAGGACACGGACAGATGTGGTCTATCGGGCAGACAGCGGTATCAGCAATAACGCCGCAGGTCCGTATGCGGATATGAGTATAACCTCAACAGACGGCGCAACCCAGGCCGTAACCCAGACGATTCAGACCAATGCCACGGTAACATATTATATCCGTCTTGAAAACGATGGCAATGTGAGCGATACATTCTCAATTACGGGCACGGCAGGAGATGCCTGGTGGGCTGTGACGTATTACGATGCCGAAACCGGCGGGACAAACATAACCGGTAATATGACCGGGAGCGGCTGGGTTTGGGGACCGGTTGGTCCAATAGTCGTTACGCCGACGGATTTTACTATTATCCGCGCCGAGGTTACTCCGCTTACCACGACCAGCGGAGCGACTTATGCACTTTATCCGACTTTAAGCAGCCAGGGCAGCGGTTGGTCAGTTAGGGATGTGGTCAGGGCCAATACGGTCTGCTTCAACTACCGGCCTGATTTGAGATACGATACGGTATCAGCCGGCCCATATACATCGGGTAACGGGACCTATGCGGACAGCAATCCGCCCTTAGGTTCGCCAACCCAGGACTATAGCCAATATGCGGACAGCGATGTAACCGTTACTTACTTTGTCAGGGTGGAGAATGACGGCTCTAACGATACTTTTTCGTTGACCGCCTCTGCGCCGGTGGCATCCTGGACCATCTCGTATTATAACGCGGTTTCAGGCGGAACGGACGTAACCGCGGCAATGAGAAACGGCACGCATACGGTTGCCGTCGCTTCCGGTAATTATGCCGGCTATCGTGTGGAGGTAACGGGTAACTCCGTGATATCAGGCAATGCGAGCGCGGCTTATTTCTATAGTTATTCCACGAATAGTTTCAGTTTCTACGATGCCGTCCGGCTTACTACGACAACCCGTGGATACCAGGCCGATGGTATGGTTAAACGAGGTCCAGATGTGAGTTATATAGGGGATAATATTACTAACACGGACGGGACAAACCAGACCATAACCAATACGCTTACCAACAGCCAGATGGTGTCATATCATATCCGTGTCCAGAATGACGGCAATACCACGCAGGACATAAGCGTGAGCGGTAGCCCGGCCGCTAGCGGCTGGACCATAAGTTACTACGATGCAGAAAGCGGCGGTAGCGATATAACCGTTCAGATATTGGCCGGCGCTTACAGCCAGAGCGGCATAGCAGTTGGGGGAGTATACACCATCCGCCTTGAGGTGACAGCAGGTGACCGCCTGAATTTAGCCGGCGGAAGCGTTCTGACCAATACGGTCAGAACCAGGCCGCTAAATACCTCTGCAGGAGAGGATGTGGTCAGGTGTGCAACCGAGGTAATCAGCGATTATACGATAGACAATTTGGTGGCATTAAGCCCGACCTATGCGTCTTATGACGGGGATAACGTCTATAATTCAACCGGCTCCGGTCAGACCGACACCGTAATGTCCATCCCGGCTGACGGGACAATCACCTACCTGGTGAAGATAGAAAATGACGGTAATGTGTCAACCCAGGTGACATTAACCGGCACACCAACATCAGGCGGCTGGAGCGTAACATATTATGACGGGACAAATACCGCCGCGCCGGTGATACCATACAGCCAGATAACATCGGCTCAGGGTTGGCTGAGAAGCGGGAGCATAGCCCCGGCCGGAACGGCTAATATCTGCGTGGAGTTAAAGCCGGATAATACGGTGTTGGGCGGCGCAACAGGGCAATACACAGGATATGCCAGGGTTATATCTGTAGCCAATCCGTCAAATGCCGACACCATCAGGACCAGGACGCAAACGCAGGTATTCTACAGGGCAGACAGCGGTATTCGTAATCCTTCTGAAGGTACATATGCGGATATGACGATTACTTCAACTAATGGAACCGGTCAGACCAAGTCGCAGTCCATCTTGAGCGGTGGGATGGTGACGTATTATATCAGGGTGGAGAATGACGGTAATGCAACCGACGTATTTTCTATAACCGGGACAGGCAGCAATACTGAATGGTCAATAAGTTATTATGATGCGGAGACAGCCGGGAATAATATTACAACGCAGATTACAGGTATCGGTTGGCCGGCAAGCGCATTGTCACCGGTAGCGTATGCGCCGGCGCAATACCAGATAATCCGGGCCGAGTTAAAGGTGCTGACAACCACGCCAGGGGCGTCATATACGATGTATTTAACAGCCCGAAGCCAGGGGAGCGGTTACAGCGCCATAGACGTAGTCAGGTCTGATACGACGTTGTCTTTATACCGGCCTGACTTGCACATCAAGCGTTCAACCGACCCGGGTTACACAATTGGATTAAATGAATACGAGCCGGCCGTGCAGACATCAGACCAGCAGGCCGCAGCTACCGGACAGGTTGTAACTTTCTATGTCAGGGTCGAAAATGACGGAGGAGTTGATTCTGTTTATCGCCTGACCGGTACCGGCAGTGGAAGCGGCTGGACGGTTGTGTACTATGATTTGTTCGGTAATATTACCTCTCAGATGACCGGCGCTGGTTATGATACGGATACCGTTACGCCAGGCGATAGCCGGGAAATCCGGGTGGAAATATTCCACGACGGAACGCCGCCGGGAGGGACGCCATACTATCACTACATCCGCGCCAGGGCAGTATCAGAGCCCACCGAGGCAGATACAGTCAGGACCGCCACAGTTACTCCGGATTATCAGCCGGATAATCTGGTGGCCCTGCCGTCCGGATATGTCTACGAAGGCGATAATACCTATAACTTAACGGGCAGCGGACAAAGCAACAACGTTGTTAATATTACTGCCTTAAGCACAGTTAGCTACATGGTCAAGATAGTCAACGACGGCAACAGCGCCACCAATGTGACAGTAACCGGCTCCTGGACAAGCGGCGGCTGGACGATTACCTATTATGAATTGCCCGGCGGGACACAGATACCTAACGGGCAGATAACCGGTTCGGGCTGGGTGATAAATAACCTTACAATGGGTAGTTCCAAGGAGATAAGGGTGGAGGCAAGCCCGGATAGCAGCGTATTAGCCGGAGCGGCTGGCGAAAAGACAATCTATGTAAAATCCATAGCGGCAAATAACCCAAGCCAGTCGGATACGGTCAAGGCCGGTATTCGGACTAATATAATGTATCGGGCTGATAATGGGATAAGCAGCGCGGCCGGAGGCCCGTATGCGGACCTGACCATTACATCAACAGACGGGACTAACCAGACCGTTCAGCAAAACACCTCAAGCGGCGGGACAGTTACATATTATATCAGGATAGAAAATGATGGCAATACCGATGATACATTATCTGTTACAGGCATGGCTGGCACCGCGGATTGGGCTGTGACATATTATGACAACCAGAGCGGCGGAAGCAATATCACAGGGCAGGTTACGGGCAGCGGCTGGTCGTACGGCCCGATGTCGCCGGTCGGGTATGCCCCGGCCCAGTACAAGATAATTAGGGTGGAGGTAAAGGCGATTACCTCAACCATAGGCGCTGAATATCAGATGCTGATAAGCGCTATTTCCAAAAACAGCGGTTATATTGAAAGGGATGTGGTTAAAGCAACCACAAGGGTCCAGCCGTACTACCAGCCGGATTTGCAGGTTAAGGAGCAGAGCGAGGGGAGTTATACAGGGAATAATTATTACACCAATAACCCGTCCGGCCAGTCGCTGGCATTGAAGTACGTAAATAACAGCCAGACCATAACATATCATATTAAGATAGAGAACGACGGTTTGAACGATGATACCTTTATAATAACCGGCTGGAGCGGGGGAGCCAGCGGGTCGTGGAATGTGGCATATTATGATGCGCTGGCCGGAGGAGTGGATATCACCAGCCAGATAATCAGCGGGACTCCAACGTCGTATTCAGTGTGGCTTGCTGGAAATGGCGGCACAACTGATATCAGGGTAGAGGTGACGCCGGGAGCAAATGTCAAGGCGCACGATGCAGGTAGCCCTAATATCCTGTTGGTAAAAGTCAGGGCAACATCAAATACCGATGGTTCGCCAGATGAGTTGCAGACCCAGACCGCGGTCAATAAGTCCTTCAAACCGGACGGATTTATCAGGGCTTCAACCGAATCAGACACGGTGCCCGGCAGTTATGCGGGCTATGATGAATACTACCCGACCAGCCAGATGAAGCAGCAGGGTGCTAATAACAATGGGACCATCACCTATTATGTCAGGGTGCAGAACGACGGTAATTACAGCGATACATTCAGTATTACCGGCACAGCGACCGGCTCAGCCGGCGGCGGTACCTGGACAGTAAGATATTATAACCAGATTGGCACCAATATCACAGCAGCGGTGACCCTCAATGGCTATTCCACCTCGTCATTTGGCGAATTCCAGAGCGGGACGCAGGGTCAGATGTTTAGGGTGGAGGTATCGCCGGATGGCAATGTAGCCCAGGGCACGGTCTATGACGTCTCATTTGGGATAACCTCAAAGAGCGATATGAACAAAAAGGATATAACCCTGGCCCAATCAGTGCTAAACAATTACCAGCCGGATTTATACATCAGGCAGTCAATAGAGGGCTATAATAACGGCCGGGACAACAATGTCTACGAGCCGCCCGGAGCGAGCCAGGCGGTAGGTCCGACCAACATTGACTCTGATACGTACATCACATATTATGTAAAGGTTGAGAATGACAGCTCAACCGGGGCAAGCGACCGGGTTACCCTGACCGGGACAGCGGCAACCGCTGGCTGGAGCATATCATATTATACCGTGCCGACCGGGACTAATATTACAAGCGCGATAAACGGCAGCGGCTGGCTGTCGGACGTTGTGACAGCCGGAGGATATGCGGAGATATACGTTGAGGTCAGGGCGGACAGCACACAAAAAGGACTGAGCAAGGACATCTATGTTGAAGCGAGATCATCAAATAGCAGCGCAAAGAGCGACCAGGTTAAGGCCTCAATCAATATCAATGTCAACTACCAGGCAGATATGATGATAACGGCAACAAATCCAGCCGGATTTATAGGGAATGACACCTGGAATTCAGACGGTACGGGGCAGACCGTAAACCAGACGGCTAACAACAACCAGACCATCACCTATTATATCCGGCTCCAGAATGACGGAGATGCGCCGGACAAATTCACGCTCACGGGCAGCGCTGCGCCGTCCGGCTGGAGCGTGACCTATTATGACGGGGCGGGCAATATCACTAGCCAGATGACAACAGGGCCCGGCTGGTATGATGCGGCGAAACTGGACCTGGCAGTAGGCGCATCGTACACAATCAGGGCCGAGGTCACGCCTTCAGGCACGGTCACCGGCACGTCCCAAGCGGTTCTATATATTACAGGCATTTCCCAGGGCTCAACGGCCAAAAAGGACGTGGTCAGGGCCATCTGCGAGGTCAACAGCAGTTACACGGTCAATAACTGGGTGGGAGCAACTACAGGCACATATAATACGGTCTCAGCGGCCCAGAATGCTGACAACAGCCAGGTTGTAACATACTATATCAAGGTGGAAAACACCGGCAATACCAATAATACAGTGACAATAACCGGCACAGGAGCAGACAGCAATTGGTATGTGACCTACTATGACGCGCCGAGCGGGACAAATGACATAACCGGGCAGATAACCGGAGGGACATACCAGCCGGCGGCTATAGCGGCCTTTGGTTACACAGAGATAAGGGTGCAAGCGGAGGCCAAGATAGGGGCGCTCGGGGCAAGCAGCAAGATACTGAGTGTGCAGAGCCGGTCAACCGGCACAGGCAATCCGACAGACAACGTTACAGGCACAACCACGGTCAACAACAGTTATACGGTCAATAACTGGGTGGGATTGACCACCGGGACGTACAACACATCGTCAGCCGGCCAGACGGCCAACAACAGCCAGACCGTGACGTATTATATAAAGTTGGAAAACACAGGCAATACTGACAATACGGTAACGGTTTCAGGCGCGGCCGGAGACGCCAACTGGGCGGTAATCTATTATGACGCACCGACCGGGACAAATGACATAACCGGGCAGATAACCGGAGGGACCTACCAGCCGGCGGACATAGGGGCATTCGGGTTTAAGGAAATCAGGGTGGAAGTGACGGCGAATGCCGGCTTGGGCGGCTCAAGCGCCAAGGCGCTGGCAATAGAAATGCGCTCAGTGGACGACCCGACCAAGAGCGACAACGTGACGGCCACAACCACGACCAACAATTACAGCGTTAATAATTGGGTGGGAGTGACCACCGGCACATACAATACCACTTCTGCGTCCCAGGGGACTGACAATGACGCAGGCCAGGCGGTGACGTATTATATAAGGATAGACAACACCGGTGATATGCCGAATACAGTGACAATAACCGGCGCCGGGTCAGACAGCAACTGGACCGTGAGTTACTATGATGCTCCGACTGGCACGAATGACATCACCACTCAGGTAATAGCCGGCGCCTATCAACCTGCAGCCATAGCGGTATCCGGCAACAAAGAAATCAGGGTGGAGGTAAAGCCCTCGGTGCAGGCAAGCGGGGCGGCTCAAAAAGCATTGGTGATAGAGGCCAAATCAACGACCTTACCGAATCCGTCCGATACGGTAACCGCCACCACGACGGTAAGCCAAAGATACAAGGTGGACAGCCAGATAGCGAGATTAAGCGAATTGCCGGGCTATACGGGCAATAACACATATGAAGCAATCCCCACAGCCGGCCAGACCAAGACGGACAATGTCAGCAACAACCAGACGCAGACCTATTATGTGCAACTTGAGAATGACGGCAATATGACGGAGCGATTCAGCTTAAGCAAGGGCATAACAGCAACCGGGTCTGCGTCGCAGGACTGGTCAATCACCTACTACAATGAAATTGGCGCTGATATAACAAGTAATATCAACAGCGGCTCGTGGCTGAGCAACAATCTCAGCTGGTCGGTGAGCGAGTATGTGAGGGTGGAAATCACGCCGAACATCTCGGTAACCGGAGGAAGCGCGTTGGAATTGGTGTTAACCGGGCAATCAACCCTTGGGGTATCGTCTGACGGGGTGCGGATAACCATTACCTGCCTGGGCAGCGCGCAGCCGGATATGATGATAACCAGCACAACCGGAGCGGCGATAAACCAGTGGGATGGCTACAAGATATACAATACCACAGCCGTAAGCCAGACCATAAACCGGATTGTGACCAAGGCAGACATAATCAGTTACTACGTGCGCATATACAATGACGGCAATAACGACGACACCTATACCATAACCGGCGCCTCGTCAAGCGGTTCCTGGATTGTAACATATTATGACGGCGCGATAGACGTAACTTCATCGGTAGCAGGAGCGGGCTGGACGCCTGCGATAGCAATGGGCGGTTACAAAGAGGTAACGATATATATCAATGCGCCGGATACAGCCGAAGTGGGCACGGATGTCACAATGATGGCAACATCTCAGGCGGATATTACCAAGCAAGACGCATTAAAGATAACCCTGTTAACCGGCGGCGTATGGGCCCAGATACCGCCCACCGAGCCGCCGCAGAACGGCGACCCGGTACCTGAAGTCAACCTGGAGAATAAGACGGTTGGGCAGCGTCCTGTGATAATAGGAAGGACCAGCACAGGCAACTATGGCAAGGTGGTGACATTGGTGGATATAGAAGGCCGGACCGTGGGCTCTGGCGTGTCAGATGCAACCGAAGGGTATTACCGGATAGAGGTGACGGTTGATTTGCCGATAACCATGCCAAATAACTCAATAACGCCGTATGTAGAGGGCATAACGCCGGGCGCGACCATAAACCTGAATGTGGTAGCCAATCCAACCGCAACCGAGGTACCGCAGATGGTTTGGGTAACCACAGGCAACAACCCTGACATAGACGTAACAGGCGGGATAACGCCGACCATAAGGCCGATAGGGGGCAAGATAAAGATAAAGGGTAATGCCAAACCCAACAGCCCTGTGGTGGTGCAGATGGCCTCAAAACTGGATTTAAATGTGGGAAGCACGGTCTCAGACGGCGCGGGCTATTACGAGGTGGAGAACGACGACCCGTTAATCAGGGGCCTGCACACCTTCTCAATCGTCTGCGACGGGGTAGTGAGCAATCTCATTGCCCTGAACCTTGTAGACCCGGCCGGTAAAGTGTTTGACTCGGTAACCGGGCAGGTGATAGAGGGGGCGGTGGTGGAATTGCAATACGAGGCAATAACAGGGAGCAACAACTGGGTAACGCCGGTGGCAACAGACATACCGGCGTATTTAGGGGTAATAACGCCGACGCCGCCGGGCGGGACAACGGGAACGAACCCGCAGACCATAGGAAACTCCGGATTCAGCTGGGGTGCAGCTGAAGGGCTGACCTTCCGCCTCAGGGTGCTCAATGCCCCGGGCTACACCTTCCCGTCAACCCAGACGAGCTGGCAGATACCGTGGACGGGGATGGGATATACGGATACCGGGGTGGTAAGCGGCACGGCATTGGCGTTTAGGGGCGGGTCGTTTATCCAGCCGGCAACACCGGTGCAGATAGACATACCGGTGGACCCGACATCAGGGATATTAAAGGTGACCAAGACAGCGAACAAATCAGAGGTGACATACGGTGACGTGGTCACCTATGACGTAAAAATAGAGAACAACAATGCCTTTAACGTAAGCGATGTGGCATTGGAAGACATAATGCCGGCGGGCTTAAAATACCTTGACGGCTCAGGGGTGATGATATCAGGGACAGCGGCGACGCAGACAACCCCTGTTTCCGCAGGGGCAGGCGCCAAGCGGTTCGGACCGGTGACGTTGACCGGAAACGCATCAGTAACATACCGGTATCAGTTGGCAGTAGGAGCCGGGGTGGTGTTTGGCGAATACAAGAACACTGCCCGGGCGGTAAATAATACCACTTCAGCGTTGCTTTCCAACAACAGCAAGGTCCGGGTAATGGTGGCGCCGGATCCGTTATTTGACTATGCGACTATCATAGGAAAGGTATTTAACGATGCCAATGGCGATGGATTACAGGGTGAAGGTGAAAACGGGCTTGCCGGTATAAAGATAATGACCGAGGACGGGATTACCGTGATAACGGACAAGGATGGCAAGTATCACATAGCGGGCTTAAGGCCGTCAACGCGGCTACTGAAGATAGATACCAATTCCCTGCCGCTGAACACCAAGTTTACCACGGCTCATCCGGGCATAGTGAGATTCACGGGCGGAGGCCGGCTGGAGAAAATGAATTTCGGACTGCAGATGCTCAAGGACCGGATTGTGGGGCGGACTGCGATAATGGCCGAGATAAGCGTAAATAACGGTATTCCTGAGATACGTCTGGGCGGGGAAAAGGTGCCGCTGAAGTGGTCCAACCGCCCGCGAGGTGTAGATCAGGCCGAGGTTGTGGTGGAGATACAGGGCGAAGATGTAGGCATATCCGCTGGTACGCCTGTGAAGCAGGAAATAATATTGACCGAAGACAATAAGGTAAAGATCTGGGCCAGGGACTCTTCCGGCCGTGAGGTGGAGACCGAATACCGGGTGACGATACCGAGATTAGAGGTAACGGTTAAACGTGAGATAGAGCAGCCGGTATTGGTGCCTGAATTGGGCATAGCGCTCACCCCCGAGATATTGGAGGTAAGACAGGGCAAATTAATCAGGCAGGCAAGATTCAAGATAGTGACCAACTATGCCGGCTTTGTGGAGAACTGGAAACTCCAGATATTAGAGAAGACAGATGAAAGAGGACAGATGAGAGGGGAAGGATATTTGGAAAAATGCGCCCAGGATGCGGAGCCGGCCGAGTCACCCAATATGTCCACGCATCCAGAAGAAAGAATTCCGGACGGCTACAGGGTCTTCAAGGAATTCACAGGCACCAGGGCTGATATAGAAAAAGCCATTGCCTGGGACGGCAAGGGTAATGACGGCCGGATGGTGGAAGAGAATAGGACATATAAATACCTGCTGACCCTGGCGGACTCAGAAGGCCGGACCGACACGAGCGTGTTGGGCCAGTTTATGGTCCAGACCACCTGGACTAAGGCCATCAAGGATGCGTTAGGGATCTCCGCCAAAGGCGGACCCACCGGGCAGCCTGGCGACATATTCCTGCCCATAAATGCCGCAGGGATAAAAGACAAAGAGATACCGGTGGCCGGGCGGCTCTACAGGGTAAGCGGCACAACCGACCCGTCCAATACGGTCATCATCTCAACGGCCAATACGCCGAATATCACAACGGTAAAACCGTTAGAAGACGGCCGGTTTGAGACCGAGCTCTACCTGCCGGTTACAGAGGAGCAGGTAATTGTGGAGGTAACCAGCAAGGGGAATCTAAAGAGGAAACTATTGACCTCGGACATCAGGATAGAAAAGGAGAAGGAAAAATACCTCTTCTTTGCGGGCTTGGCTGATGTAATGGCCGGGTCAAACACCCGGGAGGGGGACGAGGTAACCTTAGACGCGCTTGCGGACAACAATGTCAGGTACAACAAGGGGACGTATACCCAATACCGGCTGGCCGGATTCCTGAAGATGCGCAATGAGGACTGGACCATAGCCGGGTCAGTGGATTCAGACCGGGTAACGATGAGCCACGAGCAAAGGCAGCTCTTCAGGTATTTGGACCCGGACAAATTCTATCCGATGTACGGGGATAGCTCAACCAGGATAGACGAGGCGTCCAACACCCAGGGGCCGCTGTACTTAAAGGCCGAGCACCGCAACGGCTACAATTTCCTGGTGGGCAACTACAATACCAACGTATCGGGCAGCGAATTAGCCCAGTACAACCGGTCGTTGTATGGATTCCAGGGCGGGTATCAGACGCCCAGCCAGGCGGAAGGGCAGGCAAACCGGAAGACCAACCTCAGCCTGTTCGTTGCCTCGGCCAACCAGATGGCTTCAAGAGACGAAATAAGGGGAACCGGCGGGTCATTATACTACCTGAAGAACAAAAACGTGAGAGAGGGGTCTGAAAAGATAACGGTAGAGACCCGGGACAAGGTAAGCGGAATAACCGTATCGGCCAGGGTCCTGAAGGCCTTTGAGGACTATGAGATTGACTATACCGGCGGCAGGATAATATTGACCCATCCGCTGCATTCAGTGGCGGCATCGGAGAGCATAATAAGCACCGAGCCATTGGAGGGCAATCCGGTATATCTGGCGATTGACTACGAATACGAGCCGGAAAGATGGTGGGATTTCAACCGCGAGGCCCTGGGCACAAGGATAGTCAAGAACCTGGACAATTTCACCATAGGCGCGACCTATGTCAAGGAGGAAAAAGACCTTACCGACTACACGTTGATGGGCACGGATATTACGGCAAAATTGGGCAAATATACGGATGCGAAGTTAGAATACGCCAAGAGCGAATCAGAAGGCATACCGGGGTACATATCGTATAATGGCGGGTTGGACTATGCCTCACTGCCTACTGCAAGCAACGCAGACGGGGTGGCGTATAAACTGAACGTAGGGATGGACATAGGGGCATTGCTGAATAAGAATCCGGGCGAGATAATGGGCAAGACCTACTATGCCAGTACCGAGGCGGGTTTTTCAAGCAACGCGACCATCTCGCAGCAGGGCTCAGAAAAGATGGGCCTGGAGGTAGGTGCGAAACTGTCTGACAACGACACATTACTGACCAGGTTTGACTCCCAGACGGTGCTGGACGGCGCCAATGCAGCGGTGCAGAATACGGCCGGAGCCCAGGAATCGCAGACCCTGGTGTTGCAGATAGCGCATAGGCAGGACCCGTTAAGGGTAACCGGCGAGTACCGGTACCAGGACACGCCGAGCCCGTATATCACGCCCGGGCTGTTAAGGGATGAGACCAGCCAGATATTGGCCGCAAGGGCTGAATACGACGTCAACAAGGACCTGTCGGTGTTTGGCGAGCAGCAGGCGGCATTGGCCGGAAAACCCAATAACCAGACGACCGTAGGGGCCAATATGAAGGTATCGGAGAATATCACGGGCAATATCCAGCAGACCTTTGGGACGCTTGGGTCATCCACGATGTTTGGCCTGACCACCAACATCAAGGAAGAAACCGAGAAACACTCGTTATATACCAATTACCAAATAACCCAGGATGCGCAGGGACAGCAGAACTACAACGTGGTGATAGGCGAGAAAGAGCAGGTATCAGAAAAACTCAATGTCTACCGGGAGAACAGGTTCTCAGCCAGGCGAGGCGCTGAGGAGGGCAATTTCTCTGGTCTCTTCGGCACGAACTACAAACTGAGCGGGCAATGGCTGATGAATGCGACGTATGAGAGAAGCCAGGTGGATAATTTAAGCAA
>JBFMDM010000030.1:0-20035 GCA_040753835.1 Planctomycetota bacterium | reverse complement strand
GGGGCCTATTATGGATGAATATACCGCTACCCCCTTGCGCGAGAAATGCTTATTTTTAGAAAATTGGTGTTCTAACCAATTATGCTAAAGAAGTTACAAAATCAGGGTCTGTCCCCAATGCCACGGGGAATAACCATAGCAAATTGTCGCATCTTCTGATGGCTATTCTGGAAAAAGCGTGCCCTATAAGTCAATTATTTAGCCACTTTCCCCGGCAGGTGTGTGGAACCTGTCCAAAAACTAAGATACTCGTTCATTAGTAGTAGGCAATATTAAAATATTATACAACATATAGTATATCTTGGCGCCAAAAATAGAGTTTTTAGACACGCTCTGTGTCACCGGACTGCCGGACCATGTCTAGATTGCGGCCAATGCAGTCGGCTCATCCGAGATTGCGGCCAGTGCGGTTAATATCAGCGAACTGGCAAACGGGGCAGTAACCACGGAAAAGATTGCCAACGGCGCGGTAACGGCTGAGAAATTAGCCGCCGGAATAGGCGGCGGAAGCCAAATTACCTGGCTGCCGACCCGAATCCAGTTGACCTCGCTCATCATAAGCGGTAACCAACCCTGGCAGCCCTCAGCCCTCAGCGCCCAATCCGGCCATTCCGCCTCAAGCCACGGCCCTGATTATGCAGATTGAACTGGTGCAACAGAGCATTCCGATTCCGCCGCCGACCGGCTGGATAAACCTGCGCTTGAGACGAGACGCCGCGCAGGGCGAATGCTATGCGATTGGCGTTGAGGTCAAGAACGTCGGCCAGGTCTATGGCGGACAGGTGACGGTGCCGGTCGTCAACGGGTCATTTGAATACGCCTTCACTGATGTGAGCGGTAATGTGAGTATTACCTTTAACCCCTACGTGATAGGGTACATCGTTTAGTGTGTAGCGTAGGGTGGTGAACCCAGCCCCTGCGTGCAGGGGCTGGGGTGAATATTCCTTGACCTGCATAGATTGAATAAGTAGTATTCGTCTTATGGTTATAGCAGTTGCTGGCAAGGGAGGGATGGGCAAGTCAACGGTCGCGGCTTTGCTGGTCCGGGCGTTGCTCGCCCAAAATAAGAGGCCCATCCTGGCTGTGGACGCAGACCCGAATTCCACCCTGGGCGAGTATTTAGGCATAAAGTGTTCCTGCACGGTCTCGGACCTGATTGAAGAGACCAAGGGCCTGCGCAACTTGCCGGACGGCGTGTCCAAGCCGGCCCATCTGGAATACCAGTTGCAGAACGCCATTACCGAGTCAGCCGGCGTGGACCTGCTGGTTATGGGCCGGCCCGAAGGGCCGGACTGCTATTGTATGGCCAACAATATCCTGCGCGGATACGTGCAGAAGATTGTCAGCAACTACCCTTATGTGGTGATTGACAACGAGGCCGGGATGGAGCATCTGTCCCGCAAGACCACCCAGAATATAGACCACCTCATCCTGGTGAGCGACCCGAGCGAAATCGGCCTGAAGACGGCCCGGCGAATCAGGGAACTGATTGACAAGATGCCATTCCTGAATATTCGCAATAAATATCTCTTGATTAACAGGGTTAATAATTCTATTAATACAACGCAGGCAGAAGAAACAACAGGGCTAAAGGTAATCGGAACCCTGCCGTATAGCGAGGAAATAGAAGAACAGATTAGCCACACATTCGCTAATCTCAGTGTAAACCAAGGCGCTAAGGACACAAAGGTATCACAAAGTATGGACCTGATTCTTAGCGCCCTTTGCGCCTAAAGAAAGATTATATTTTATGACAAGACCAAGAATATTATCAGGTATGAGGCCGACCGGGAAGATGCACTTAGGCCACCTGGTCGGCGCTTTGGAAAACTGGGTGAACCTGCAGGGCGATTACGAGTGTTTTTATATGGTCGCGGACTGGCACGCCCTGATGAGCGAATACCAGAACGACACCCATTCCATCCGCAGGCACGGATACGATAACGTGATTGACTGGATTTCGGCCGGCATTGACCCGAAGAAGAGCACCATTTTCGTCCAGTCGGACGTGCCAGAACATCTGGAACTGAATATGGTTTTGTCCACGATTACGCCCCTGGGCTGGCTGGAGCGATGCCCAACCTATAAGGAGCAGAGATTGGAACTGAAGGAAAAAGACCTGTCTACCTACGCCTTCCTGGGCTATCCGGTCCTGCAGGCGGCCGATATCCTGCTTTACAAGGCCAATGCAGTGCCGGTGGGCGAGGACCAGTTGCCGCACTTGGAACTGACCAGAGAGATTGCCCGGCGGCTGAATTTCCTGTTCGGCAGAAAGCACGGCGGAGACCTGGTGCCTGAACCGCAGGCGAAACTGACCCGGTTCCCGCGCCTCTTGGGCCTTGACAAGCGCAAGATGAGCAAGTCGTACGAGAACGCCATCAACCTGTCCGATTCGCCTGACGATATTGCCAAAAAGGTCCAGACGATGTTCACGGACCCGGAGCGCATCAAGAAGACCGACCCGGGCCATCCGGCTGAGTGCAACGTTTACGCCTATTATAAGGTATTTGCGATGAACCGGACTGACGCCTTGGCCGAGGAATGCCATCAGGCCAAGATTGGGTGCACGGAGTGCAAGAAGGCATTAGCCGAACTGCTGGTCAACCTGACCAAGCCATTCCGCGAAAAACGCAAGGAGATAGAAAAAAACCATTCTTATGTCAGGAAGGTGCTGGAAGAGGGCGCCCTGAAGGCGCGTGAGATTGCCGGAAAGACGATGAAGGAGATACGTAAGGCGGTCTTCGGGTAAAGAACAACTCTACGAATTACGAATAAACGAATTACGAATTTATTCTCATTGCGTAATATTCGTAATTTAGGAAATTAGTAATTCGTAGTGGATTATATGGAATTCATAAATTATAAAATACAGTTAGAGAATTTTTACGGGCCGCTGGACCTGCTGCTGCATCTCATCAGGGAGAACGAACTTGACCCTTTGCGCATCCCGATTTCCAAGGTGACGGACCAGTATCTGACGTATCTGGAGATGATGCAGAAACTGGACATAAACCTGGCCGGCGAGTTCCTGGTGATGGCCTCCACCCTGATGGAAATCAAGTCGCGGACGCTGGTGCCGATTTATGCGCCCGAAGAGGAGGAAGAAGAGGAGCAGGACCCGAAGTTTGAGTTAATCCGGCGGCTTTTGGAATACAAGCGCTACAAGGACCTGTCCGCCAAACTCCGGCAGTTGATGGAATTCCAGTCAAAGACATTCCCAAGGCCGCGCTTGGGCAGGACTGAAGAACCCGAAGGGACTTCCGCACCGCTCTGCGGGACAGGCGCGTTTAGCGAACTGAAAGACAGGGATACGGAAGAACAGACAGAAGAACCCGGGGTGGAACTGGATATCTGGCAGTTGGTAAAATCGTTCGCCAAGGTAAGCCGTGAGATAGCGCTGGACACGCCGACCGCCATACTTTACGACGATATCCCGATAGAAAGAGTGATAGAGGTAATCCTGCAGGAACTGGAGAAAAAGGGCGAGGTCTCGTTCCGTGGCCTGCTGTTGGCGCCGAAGCGCCACGACGTCAAAGACCCTGCGGCTCCCCAGAGGCGGCGGCTGAGTATGGTGCGCAACTTCCTGGCCACCCTGGAACTGGCCCGACGCAAGGAAATTGAGGTGGTGCAGGAGAATGATTTTGAGGATATCAAGATACGGATGAAACCGGCCTCTACTAACCCTGAATAATAAGGCCACTACGAATTACGAATGAATTAATATTTAGGCAATATCCATATGAAAAAGAAAATCTGCATATTGATTGTCTCGTTATTTATTTGCGTGTCCTGTAATTCGCAAAAGGATGATTATGGCAAGTTAATAGAAGAGTTAAACGGGCAAGATAACAAAAAGGCAAAAGAAAGATTGATGGTCTATGGCGAGAAATTGTTGAACCAATATAAAATATTAAAACACGAGGCGCAATGGGCGTCTGTAGAAAATCGTGAAGCTGCTGAAGGAAGATTGTTAAAAAGCAAAGAGATGATTCATGAGTTTGCTCAAACATTAAAAAAACATGCTGGCAACAGAAACGCATCGGTTTGCATGAGCATTAAAGAAATTAATCAGTATTTGTATAGTTTAACACAACCCAGGATAGTTTTTTCCAAGTCATACAAGGGCGGCAATAGTGAAATATGGATAATTGGTTCTGATGGAAAGAACTTGAAGCGAGTTACTAAAAACGATAGGAGACGCGATGAAGAGCCAAGTTGGCATCCCAACGGCACTAAAATAGTTTTCTCTTCGGACAGAGACCATTTTACATCCCAAATTTACGTGGTTGATGCTGATGGGAAAAATCTCCGAAAATTAACCAATGAGCGCCCACGACACCTAGCCCCCGTATACAGCCCGGATGGCTCTCAAATAGCTTTTGAGTCTTTAGAAAAGGTGTTTGAAGATAACCATCCGAACAACTATGATGTTTATATAATGGATGCAAATGGCAATAACCAGCGAAATTTGACCGGCGATTACAAAGATGCGATGCATATTACTCTTGTCGGGTGGAATCCAGATGGGACTAAAATTGCCTTCCATGTAATGCGAATATCCGGTTCTTCCGGTATTTATATAATGGATGCCGACGGTAAGAATCATAGAAAATTAAGCGGAGATAATTATAATATTGCGGGTGATTGTGCTTGGAGCCCTGATGGTAAAAAAATGGTTTTCTGTTTGCGTGACGAAAGTGGCACCGGACTTGGAATAATAGATGCTGATGGCAGTAACTTTAAAAGGATTGTCAAAAATATTAATGTGCCCAGTCTATCCTGGAGTTTTGATAATCGACAAATAATTTTGTCAGCATTTGATGGGGAAGCGAAAGCATATAAACTATATACATTAGATGCCGATGGCCAAAATTTAAGGGAACTGTTGGATGAATTACCGAACAATAATGCAGACGTTCCTATAACCCATCCAGCCAGCAAAGATATGATTTTTCTTTCGTCTTTAATGAAACCTGGAGCTGTAATTGAGATTTGGTCGACGAACATAGAAAGCAAAAAACTAACTAAAGTGGGTATGAGTTATATGACTCCAAAACCATCGTGGGAACCGGTAATTTTAAATGAAATCGCCTCGTTATTTTCTGATGAATTAGACAGTTCGCTTAATTCTGATAATGCCAATCCCGACTCTAAAAAGTAGGTGTTATCTCTTGGTCTTTGGGCGTCAACAGGAGTTGTAGATACTGAAGAACATAATTGCTGTAAAGAAGTAAAATAAATATTACAATGAGTATAAAAAATGAAAAAAGCAACTAAAAATATTATTACTTGGATATTATGGATATCGGGAATAATATTATTATCTTTAATAATCGCTCCATTGCTGGGAATTAGTTGCTTTCACCGCAAGAAAACTTCGTAACCACAGATTTCGCTATCGCGGTCTCTGCGGAGTTCACAGATAACACCGATTTGTCTTCAGTAACCCAAGGGCAATCTGCGAAATCTGTGTAATCTGTGGTTGCCTTTATTTACTTCTCCAATTCGGCCGAGAGGGTTTCGCGCGCGACCTCTTCCACGGTGGTATGCCCGTCATAAATGGCCTTGAGCCCGCTTTCCCTGAGGGTGCGCATCCCCTCCTCCCGGGCCGCATTCCGGAGCGCCTCAACCGAGCCATGCGCCATTATCATCTGCTTGATTTTGTTGGTCATCAACATCATCTCAAAGATGGCCATCCGGCCTTTGTAGCCGGTGCTGTTGCACTGGGGGCATTTGCGGCCGTAGCAGAATTTCTTGCCTTTTATCTCCTCGCGCGAGAGGTTGAGTTCTATAAGCATCTCGTCGGTGGGCGTTATTTCCTCCTTGCAGTGCGGGCAGATTTTCCGGACCAAGCGCTGGGCGATGATGCCTTCTGTCGTGGCCGTAATCAGGAATGGTTCAATGCCCAAATCCAGCAGGCGGCTAACCGAGGACGGCGCATCGTTGGTGTGGAGCGTGGTCAGGACCAGGTGGCCGGTAAGCGAGGCCTCAATAGCCATCTGGGCGGTCTCGCGGTCGCGGATCTCGCCGACCAGGATGGTGTCCGGGTCCTGGCGCAGGATTGACCTCAGGCAGGCCGCATAGGTGACCCCGATTTCCTCGCTGACCTGGCACTGGACGATGCCGGGCAGGTCGTATTCCACCGGGTCCTCGGTGGTGATGATTTTCCATTTGATGTCATTGAGATAATTCAGTGCCGAGTAGAGCGTGGTGGTCTTGCCAGAGCCGGTCGGGCCGGTGACGATGACAATGCCGTTGGGCAGTGAAATCAGGTTCTTAATCAGTTTCTTGTCGTCGTCGGCCAGGCCGATGTTGTCTATATCCAGGGCAACGACGTCCTTGTTGAGGATACGCATAACCACGCTCTCGCCGAACATCGTAGGCAGGCAGGAGACGCGGATATCAATGGGCTTGCCGCCGACCAGGAGCGAGATGCGTCCGTCCTGGGGCAGGCGCGTCTCGGAAATGTTGAGATTGGCCATAATCTTGATTCTGGAGATAAGCGCCGGCGCCAAACTCAGGGGCGGCGGCACCATCTCGTAGAGCACGCCATCCACCCGGTAGCGAATCTTCAGTTCCTTCTCAAACGGCTCCAGGTGGATGTCGGCCGCCTGGTCCTTGATGGCGTGGAGCAGGATGAGATTAAGGAGTTTCTTGACCGGCGCCTGCTCGGCCATTGCTTGGATGTTGTCTATGGTGAAAGAGCGGCCTTTTTCCGCACCGGCTTCCAGTGCGTCTTTTACGTCGTCCACGGCCTCGGACATCTTCTTCAGAAGGCCGTCCACGGACTTGTCCTCTTCGTGCGGGTAATATTTTTCTATGGCCTTGTTGAGGGCATTCTCGTCGCCTAGGGCGCCCTTGATGGCGCACGAAAGAGTAAAACGGAGGTCGTCCAGGATGTTGATGTTAAGCGGGTTGGACATCGCCACGGTCAGGGTATTCTGCTCAAACTTGACCGGGATGATTTTGTAGGAGCGAGCCATAGAGGCCGGGATTTTGCCGATGATTTCTTTTGGTATTTCCGTCTCCTCAAGGTTGATGACCTCCATTCCGGCCTGCGCGCCCAGGGCCAGCAGGACCTCCTCCTCGGTGGCGTAGCCCAACTGGATGAGAATCTTGCCGATGGCGCCGCCTTTGTCACCCTGGATAATCATCGCCTGTTTAATCTGGCTCTCGTTGACGACCTCCATCTCCTTGAGAATCTGGCCCAATAATCTGCGCGGACTCATAGCATTATTCTATATCGGAATAATGCGTGGGAGTCAAGCAAAATGAAACCACAGATTTCACAGATTACACAGATAAACCAAATCCATAATATACGCTTCTGGTAAACACAGATTATTGACAATTTATTGCAGGTTATTATAATAACCGTATGACCAAATTCGGCATTTTGTGCGACAGGTTTCTTGAGGCGTGCTGGCTGGCCGCGGTGGTGCTTTCGCCTCTCTATATGAACATCTACACCCACCGGATGTTTGAGCCGGACAAGGGCACGATTATCCGCTCGCTGGCCCTGCTGATGATTGTGTTTTATCTCATCAAGACGCTGGAAACAGCCAAGCCATCCGCGCCGTCCACTGCGCCAGCCGGCAAACCAGGCAAGCAGAAAATAGCCGTGGAGGTAGCAGCGCCAGCGCCATCAGCCAGAAAGAGTTATATCTTTTTCCCGTTCCTGGCCTTTATTACCCTTTATGCCATCTCGGTAGTATTTTCAGCCGTGCCGCATAATAGTTTATGGGGCGGATACGACCGGATGCAGGGGCTATACACCAACGGCTCTTTCTGGATTATCTTTATCCTCGCGGCCATAAACATCAAGACCAAAGATCAGGTGGAGCGGCTAATCAGCACAATAATCTTTACCTCGGTGCCGATTGTCGCCTACTGCTTTATCCAACGTCTGAGATTGGACCCGGTACCCTGGCAGCAGATGGACCCTTCCATCAGGGTCTCGGCCACGATGGGCAACCCCATCTTCCTCTCGGCTTATCTTATACTTACCATACCGCTGACGCTCTCTCGGTTCCTTAAGGGGCTTTATGGCCGAAATCTGTTAACCTATGTTTTTTACGGCTCCCTGGCGGTTCTGCAGGTCATCACGGTATTTTTGAGCCAGAGCCGCGGGCCAATGCTGGGGATGTTCGGCAGTATTTTCCTGTTTATCCTGATTTACGCTTGGGCATACCGACATAAACTGGTGCTGAAAATCATCATAACGAGTTCTGTCGTCGGCATTGTTTTTATGGCCCTGTTCAACCTGCCGCACATTATAGTTTGGATGTCAAAGGAACCTGCGCCGAACGTGATGGGAAGCGTGAAATACGACAAGGAAAAAACGCTTATCACCTGGTCGGACGTTAAAGACCGGGAGAAAAAGGTCATCGTCAAGTCGCAGGATGTTCCGCAGTGGTGGCATAATACCTTCGGCCAGTTGATGAAAATCCCGTATTTCAAACAGTTGGGGAAGGTCCTGGAAACCCAACCCGGCTCTTCGGGCCGGACCAGGATTATCCTCTGGAACGGCGTCTGGAAACTGATTAATGACAAGGACGAACGTATCCGTTTCTTTATCGGCTGGGGACCTGAATCGCTCTCTACGGTCTATTACAAGAATTACACTATGGAACTGGCGGCCCTTGAAGGCGCCAATGTCCACGCTGACCGTACCCATAACCATTATCTTGACGTCTGGGTGATGCACGGCATCTTTGGCCTGATTGCCTATTTGTCTCTTTTGGTAGCGATATTTTACACGGTCTATAAGGTCATCCGCTCCATTATGGCGGCAAATTCCCCGCAGACCTGCCTGGCCGGCAGGCAGGCCGGACCGCCTTCAACAGATATCCTGGTAATGATAGGGCTGATTACCGCCCTGGCCGCGCATCTGGCTGAAATATTTGTCGGCATTGCCATTGTTTCCACCTACACCCATTTCTGGGTTATCACAGCCGCTATCTATGCGGTTTACCGGCTGAATCTGCTTGCACCAGAAACCGGCAAACCGGAGAATTCACCGTTGAATGCGGAATCGGGATTTCATTGGGGCGTGTACCTGCTCCTCGGGTATGCGGTGCTCACCATTGTTATCGCCTTTATCCTCTTCAAGTTCACCTGGCCTGAATCAAGAATGATTACGCCTGCCATCAAGACGACCCGGGACGCCTTTCTTGCCACATTCTGCATCTGGCTGTTGGCCGGCGTGATTGTGGGGATAGTGGCCTGGCCCCGTTACCTGTTCTGGACCTATGCGGGCCAGACCGTAATGATGGCGGTGATTATGGTCAGGCGTTACTGGCCGGATGACACCAGCAATACTGATTTGCTGATGATTTACTCGTGGCTGTGGATTGCCGCGGGCATCCTGGTCGGGGCGTTGTCATTGCCCAGAAAAGACAAGCCGGTCCGGTTCTGGACCTTCAGCAACGTGCTGATTGGGCTGGTAATCTTTACGACTATTCTTTTCATCGTGGCCAACAAGAATCTCTCGGTACTCCGGGCGGACGGGTTCTATAAATTCTGCTTCAGTTACGACCAGAGCGCCGAAGAGGTCGCCCGGCAGGGCAAAAAGGATGACGCATTCCAAATCCGGCTGATGTGCATAAAACATTTCCAAAGCGCCCTTAAGTTTGCGCCGGATGAAAGGGCCTATCTCAACGGGGCCGGCCGGAACTTCCTGGAACTTGCCAAAATAGCCATTGCGAAAAGCCAGGAAAACAATAACACCGCATCGCCTCCTAAGCTTCGCGACGTGCCGAGCATCAGGGAACTGGTTGAGACCGATTTCATCAAGCGGGAAGCCAATAACCGGCTATACAGCGATTATAATTACCGCGATTTTGCCATCTGCAGTTTTGCCTGTATCCAGCGGGCCTATGAACTTGACCCCAAGAATTACGAACGGATTATCGCCCTCATCAGGATTTACCGCTATCTGGCCGATATAGACCGCGACAAGACCTTCATAGAAAGGGCGATAAAACTCTGCGACGAGGCCAGAAAGGCCAGCCCGCTTAACGACAAAACCGGCGAGGAACTCAGGGAATTGGAGCAGAGGATAAAAACATATTCAGCGCCGCCGCCGCCAGCACAAGGGCCAAAATAATCATTATTACCCGCGAATGCACCCGGGATGAAATATACGCGCCCGCCTGCGCGCCCAACAAGGCGCCGAGGCCCAATAATAGCCCGCTGTGATAATCAATATGCCCCAATAATGTATGGGGAACAAGCGAAAGCAGGACCGTATTAAACAATATGAAGTGCGAGGTGGCGGTCGCGATGTGAACCGGTATTTTCAGGAGATAAATCAGCGCCGGCACGTGGATAATCCCGCCCCCGATTCCCAGCACCGAGGCAATAAAGCCGGTTATGAACCCGATAAGGACAACGGATACGGTCATTCCTGTGGATAATCTTAAAGGCGTCCCCGCCCGAACGACCGGCGTCGTCCGGTCGGGCAGGCAGGCGGCTGCATCCCCTGACAGTTTATTCCTCCTGAATAACAGGTGGGTTGCCACTAAAATAAGAACCGCGGAAAAGACAATCTTAAATGCCGCTCCGGTAAAAAGGTCTGCGGCATAAGCCCCGATAACAATGCCGGGTATGCCTGAAACGATAATGATGACGCCCAATGGAAAGTATATCCGCTTATAACGGGCATAGGCAACCGTGCCTGAAAAGGCATTGAAGGCAACCACCAGAAGCGACGTCCCGATTGCCGTTTGGGGGCTGAAACCATAGAAGGAAAGCAGAATCGGAACGATAAAAATACCGCCGCCGATGCCGGCCAGGGTGCCGACCGCGCCGATTATTATGCCGATTATAACCAACATCATAGTCGGCTGTTAATTTAACAAGTAAATATACAGCCGACTATACTTGGCTGTATAATCATTACAAGTGGTTTCATAAGTCCCTTTAGGACGGCTCTAATCCCCCCAGCCCCTTTTGCAAAGGGGGGTACGGGTGGATTTATACCTTATGAAACCGCTTCTAATAAATCAACAACCCAGTATATTTTATCCAGTTATATCATTTCTGCTTGACCCTGCACATAAATAACGTTATAATGTTATATAAGAGAATACCCAAAGGGTTAATCTCAATAGATGGGTTGGTTGGATATTTTTATGCTCGCCCCGCACATAAATTATGTGCGGGGTAAAGGACTTGACTTATTAAAATAATTATATAAATTATAATCCCATGGATATCTCATCCTTCAATAAAGAAGACCTTGCTAAACTGGTCTTTACCGACGAACTTACCAATCTTTATAACCGCCGCTTCTTCTACCAGTATCTCAACGATAAGGTCAACTGGAAAGACCATTCCGGCGGTTTCTCGCTCCTGATGATAGACATTGATTTCTTCAAGAAGATAAACGACACCTACGGCCACCTTGAGGGTGATAATGTTCTGCGGCAACTGGGCGCGGTTCTTAAGGAAACCTTGGGCGACAAGGGAATAGCCATCCGTTATGCCGGCGATGAATTCTCGGCCATCCTGCCGGCCGTTGATAAGAAGAAATCCCTTGCCCTGGCCGAGGCGATGCTGAAACGGGTTTCCGGCACAAAGTTCCAGCAGCGCAATGCCAAAGCCGAGCCGTTGAATGTAAATATCAGTATCGGCATTGCCTCGTTTCCTGAGGACGCCCAATCGCCCCAGGACCTGATAGAACAGGCGGACAAGGCCCTTTATTTATCCAAGCGCGAAGGGCGCAACCGCGCCTCTATCGCCGGGTCATTCTCGGATGAGGATGTCCTGGAACGCAACATTTTCCTCAATTTCCCCTGCCCGGATTTTGTCGCCCGCCAGGATTTCTACCACGAAATAGTGCGGTTTCTGACCCCAGACCAGGAGGCGAATACATTCATACTGGTTGAGGGGTCGGTCGGAGCCGGCAAGACCCGGCTGTTGCGCGAACTGTCCGGTTATTCCGCCGGAGGCGGATCCGCCCTTGGCGGAAAAGACGCGCTAATCTTTTATAATATCTGCAACGAGATTGATTCTGTAATACCCTACAGGCCTATCATCACCTTTATAAATTCGCTGGCTGAATCCAATAACTCCATCCTGGCCGAGGCCTGCAAGGAATTAGCCAAGGATATGCTCCTGGAAATAAACCGCATCGTGCCGAATATAAGCAGGTTTATTCCCTCGTTCAACGATTTTTCCTATCAGGGAGCCGGCCAAAACAGGAAATTGCTGTTTGACTCCCTGGTGATGCTCTTTAATCTCCTGTCCCAGAAAAAACCGCTGATGTTCCTGCTTGACGAGGCGCAGAATATTGACCACGCCACCCTTCTGGTGGTGGAAGCGCTGACCGAGAAGGAAAAAGGATGCTCGGTAATAGTGGCGGCCGTCCGTGACGATTATCTTAATATCTCGCAGTCCGCCAATGAGGTGTTCAACCAGTTCCTTTCAACTATCTCTGAAAGACAGAATTACCGGCGGTTTTCGCTGCCGCTCTTTAACAAGGAGCAGACCGCTGAGATCGTCTCAACCATATTCTCCAGGAAATTCCCGGACCAGACATTCTATGACAAACTTCACCAGGTCACCAGGGGCAATCCGTTATTTATTGAAGAGTTGTTAAAGCATCTCCTGCTTAAGGACTTTATCAAACGGGTCAACAAGCAATGGTTTCTCGATTTGCCGGCGATTCCGCCGGCGGTCTGGCAGAAAAACCTTGACACCATCATCGCCGAGAACATTGACCTGCTTGAGGCAGAGACCAAGACGGTCATCAAGCAGGCCGCGGTGGTTCCGACCAATGTCGGGATTGACGTTCTAAAAGACGTGGCGCACCAGAACGAGGGTGAGACCATTGATGCGTTGGACAAAGCCAAGCGGCTCAATATCATTAAACCCACCGAGCCGCTTAAGCAGGACCAGTTCACCTTTACCACCAAGCACTTCCAGGAGATTGTCTACCAGAATATCGAGGAAAAGGAGCGCGAAACACTGCACCAGGCGGTCGGCGATGCAACCGAAAAACTTTATCAGGACAAACTGGATTCCGTGGCTCCGGCTCTGGCCTTCCATTTCGCCAAGGCCGGTGACGAGGCTAAGGCCCAGATGTACGGCCAGAAGGCGGAAAACATCACGGCCAATCTCTTCCGCAAGGATGAGATTCCGGAATATTATTCCTCCCTGCAGGGCATTGTCCAGTCCAGAATCAAGGAGGCGCTCCAGCCCTTATCGCCCCAGAAGATGGCCCTGGTCAAGGACCTCCTGCGCAACCTGCTTTCCACCAGTAAAAATATGCGCCTCTATCCGGACGGCAGCCAGTTGATTGTGATGGCTTCAGGCGGCCTGGTCAGGATTATGAACAGCATATTTGACGAGACCAAAACATTCACCCTAAGCGAGGCCAAAAACGCCCTTAATATCAATACCACGCCGCTGGACGCCAAGACCTACGGCTCTGCGGTTGACGAATTCCTCTCGCTTCTAAAGGAGCATTATATCAAGAGCATCACTTTCCGCCGGGGCGTAACCGAACAGGAAATAGAGCGCATACTCAAGAATCTTGACAGGTCGCCGGACAAGCCCTTTGCGGCCAAGGGCTACTGGAACCAGTTTCTTGACGACAAGGGCATCGCCAATATCGGTATTGCCCAGCGTTCATTCATCGCCGCCAAGGAAAGGGGAATTTCAAGCGCCATTCCCACCGCTCAGGAAAAGGTGGAACTGGAAGGACCGCTTGTCGGCGCGCTCAAGGATTTCTTCAGGTTCTTCTGCGCCGCTGTGGAGAATATCAAACTCTATCCGCCCGGAAGCCAACTTGCACTGGAAGCCGTCAGGTTTGTTACCCAGTCCATAGATAATGTCTTCGGTTATCTCTCGGTCCTGAATCTTTCGGTCTCGGATGAAATCCTTCTGGTCAACGGCACGCCGGGCCATCCGCGGCTCTTGGGCACGGCCTCAACCACCCTTGCCAAACTCATCCGCGACTACCAACTCAAAAGCATCTCGTTTATCAGGGGCGCCTCCAAGGAGGAACTGGAGCATTTTATTTCCGTCCTGAGCGGAACGCCTCTGGACGAGGCCAAACAGAAAGGCGTCAAGGACTGGGACAATATCCTCTCGGAAAAAGGCATCAGCAACATAAAAATCGGGATAATGGTCTATGTTACGGCCGACACATCCCGCAGGATGGCAATGCCCTCGGGTCTTCCGGGCGCAATGCCGCCGCCGCCCGGCGTTCAGGAGCCGGCCGCACCGGCGCCTTCTGCGCCAGCCCCTGCGCCGCAACGGCCTGCGCCTAAAAGGGATATGTCCCTGATTGCCCGGTTCACTGATATTATGAAAGGCCTGCCGGAGCGCCTGCTTGAAGATGAGTCCATCAAAATCGCTGCCGAATTGCTCGCCAATAACGACGAGGATGGTTTCAGCCAGTTCCACCAGAAGTTCATCCAGAACCTGCGGAGCAACCGCCAGGAAATCCGGCTTAATGCGCATACGGCTTACCAGAAACTGCTTAAGGCCGCGCCGCCCGGACTCGCCTTGGCCGGACTGGTTGCCAGGACCGAATCAATCATCCTCGGCGAAATACCGCTGGAAAAGGTCTCGTCCGTCTATAACGCCCTGTTTAACTCCGCGCTTAAGCATGCGGTCTATTATCTGGAAAACAAGAATTACAACGGGTTAAAGAATGTTGTCACCGTTGTCCTGAAGCGCCTGTCGGATACAAAGGCGTCCGATTCAACCCAACGGCTCACCATCTCCACAACCTCCGCTCTCAGGACCCAGGGCGGCGCAAACTTCAAACTCTACTCAACCCTTAAGGAAAACAAGAATTTTCCGGATTTCATCAGGGACCTCTTCCATCCTGATGACGAAGTAAAAAATGCGGTCCGGGATATCCTTATTGCCTTTAATCTGGTCGCGGTCCAGGACCTGATTAACCTTATCAAGGAAACCGATGACGTCTCATCCCGCGAGGCCATCGCCGCAATCATAAATCAGATGGGCAATCAGGCGCATCAGTCCTTCCTTAACGAACTCAAGGTTCTCTCCGATGAACTGCCACTCAAGCGGTTCCTGGGCATCGCCTATCTCATCCCTGCCGAAGGAATGGAGCAGACCCTGTCGGAATTCATCCGCGAGCCGTTCTACAAGGAAACCGTCAATGCCTTGGCCCGCTTGAACCCGGACAAGTCAACGACCGTTTTACTGCCCCTGCTTAAGGATAAAAATACCGATTTAGTCCTGTCCGTCCTGGCGGTTCTCGGAGGCCTGCAATATTCCAAGCCGGCCCTGAAAAGCCAGGCGTCATCAGCCATTATCTCGCTCCTGGAGACGTCGTCAGCCGCTGAAATCCAGAAGGAATCGGCCAAGGCGCTGGTCAGGATGCAGGAACAAAAGTCCATCCCGGCCTTTGCCAAGATGCTTTCGGCCAAGCGGTTCCTGGGCCTGGTCGGCGGCGTCTCGGACGAAATCCGCGGCACAGCCGCCTGGGCGCTCGGGCAGATTAAGACCCCGGAAGCTCAGGCCGCCCTGGAATCGGCCGCCAATGACAAAAGTCCCCGTGTCCGCTCCATCGTCAAACTCAGTTTGAAGAATTACGAGGTAGCCGGAAAATGAACCCAGCCCTTCCATAGACATAGAAAGAAAGGGCGGGATAGTAATATATAAATGAGGGGTCGGGGAGTATAACCCTTGATTTTACTGATAAACAAGTCATTTATAAGTGAAAATAGTATCCTCCCCCAGATGTCATTCCCGTGAAAACGGGAATCCAATAACCCTTAAAATGTCTGGATTCCTGCTTTCGCAGGAATGACAGGTAGCCGGAAGGGGGGTAGCGGAAACTCCCCGACCCCTCATATAAATAGGCATCCCCCATAAAGTGAAAAGAGATTTAGAAATTCCTGGTTAAGAAAGGAGGGGCTGGGTGAGGATAAAGTGGTTCGGCCATTCGGCCTTTGCAATCACCTCCCTGCCTGGTCGGCAGACAGGTTCATCGGGCAAAACCATACTGACTGACCCGTATGAACCGGGCGGCTATAACGGCGCGGTCGGCTACAAGCCCATCGTCTTCAAGCCCGATATCGTCACGCTCTCGCATAATCATCCTGACCATAATTACACCAAGCCGTTTTCCAAGGCAACCATCATCGCCGAAAAGGGCGATTATAACGTCGCTGAAATAAAGATAACCGGAATCCCGGCCTGGCACGACCCCAATCAGGGCGCACAGCGCGGCAATAACCTCATCTTTGTCCTGGAAATAGACGGACTCCGTATCGCCCATTGCGGAGACCTGGGGCATACTTTGCCTGATAAGGATGTTGCGGCATTAGGCAAAATAGACATCCTGCTTATCCCGGTGGGCGGATATTTTACCATAGACGCCACTCAGGCGACTACGGTGCTGGAAAAGGTGAAACCCAAAATCGTCATCCCGATGCACTACAAGACCGAGGTCCTTGACTTCCCGATTGCCGGCGTGGATGAATTTCTGAGTGGCAAAAAGAATATCAAGCGAATCACTGATTCTGATGTCTCTGTTGCCAAGGAAACCCTGCCCTCAGAAACCGAAATCTGGGTTCTGCCATATCATTAACAACCGGATTAAATTGATAAATCCAGTTGAATCCGCTAAATCCTGTTGTAAAATTCTTGTCCTATTTCTCTAATAATGTTATTCTAACCACCTTATGAACCTGCACGAATACCAGGCCAAGCAACTGCTGGCCAGATACGGCATCAAGACCCCGCGCGGCGCGGTCGCCTCTGACGCCAAACAGGCGTCGGAGATATTCAGCCAACTAAACATAACCAAAGCCGTGGTCAAGGCCCAGGTCCATTCCGGCGGCCGGGGCAAGGCCGGCGGCATAAAAATAGTCACCTCCGCAGACGAGACATCCAAGGCCGCAGGAGAACTCATCGGCCGGACCCTGGTCACCCACCAAAGCGGCCCGGCCGGCAAGCCCATTCACAATGTCCTGATTGAGGAAACATTACCGATAGAAAAAGAATTATATACCAGCGTTGTCATAGACCGCAAGCACAACTGCCCGGTCCTGATGGCCTCGGCCGAGGGCGGGATGGAGATAGAGGAACTGGCCGCCAAATCGCCGGAAAAGATTATCAAATTCCACCTGCATCCCTATCTGGGACTGCAACCCTATCAGGTGCGGGAACTGGTTTATGCGCTTGACATCTGCAGGTTCCAGAACAAGTGCTCGGTTGACATATTCAAATCTGGTGTCGCACTATTTATGGCATTAGGCAAACTATTCATAGAAAACGACTGCTCGCTGGCCGAAATCAACCCGCTGGTAATTACTAAAGACGGACTGGTCGCCTTGGATGGTAAAATAAACCTGGACGACCGTGGGCTGTTCCGGCATAAGGATTTACTGGAGATGCGCGACGTCTCCCAGGAGCAACCGCAGGAATACGAGGCGTCCAAGCACGACCTCTCGTATATCGGCCTGGACGGCAACATCGGCTGTATGGTCAACGGCGCGGGGCTGGCTATGGCCACAATGGACCTGATTAAACTCCATGGCGGCGAACCGGCCAATTTCCTGGACGTGGGCGGCGGCGCATCCAAGGAGCAGGTCGCCAACGCCTTCAAAATACTCGTCTCCAATAAGAACGTCAAGGCGATTCTCGTCAACATCTTCGGCGGGATTATGAAATGCGACGTTATCGCCGAGGGCATCACCGCGGCCGTAAAAGAGGTCGGCTTGAACCTGCCTCTGGTGGTCCGGCTGGAAGGCACCAATGTGGAACTGGGCAAAAAGATACTTAAGGACTCCGGACTCAATATTATTTCCGCGGATACAATGAACGAATCTGCAGCCAAGGTGGTTGGGTTAAATAAGACGCAATCATCTGCTAAATCTGCAAAATCTGCTTAATCCGCTTACTAAATTATGAGTATTTTGGTCAACAAGAAAACCAGGGTCATCATCCAGGGCATCACGGGCGGCGCGGGCTCGTTCCACGCCAGCCAGATGCTGGAATACGGCACCAACATTGTCGCAGGCGTCACACCCGGCAAGGGCGGCACTAAATTTATGGGTAAGGTGCCTATCTTTGACACTGTCCGGCAGGCCGTGGAAAAGACCGGCGCTGATACCTCCTGCATCTTCGTTCCGGCCGCATTCTGCGCCGATGCGCTTTATGAGGCCGCGGACTCCGGAGCGGCGCGGAATCCCGATGGATATCGGGGCGGACTTAAATTAGTCGTCTGCATCACCGAAGGCGTGCCGACCCTGGATATGGTCAAGGTGCACAAATTCTATAAAGACAAGGGTATCCGGCTGGTCGGGCCGAATGGCCCGGGCGTCATCACTCCCGGCGAGTGCAAAATCGGCATTATGCCCGGCTATATCCATAAAAAGGGCTCAATCGGCCTGGTCTCGCGCAGCGGCACCCTCACCTACGAGGCGGTCTGGCAACTGACCAACCTCGGGCTGGGCCAGTCCACCTGTTTAGGGATAGGCGGAGATTCCATCATCGGCACTTCCTTTATAGACGTCCTAGAGATGTTCCAGAATGACAAACAAACCGAGGCGATTGTGATGATAGGCGAAATCGGCGGAACAATGGAGGAGGAGGCCGCGGATTATATCAAGAAGAATGTCAAGAAGCCGGTCGTGGCGTTCATTGCCGGCAAGACCGCGCCTAAGGGCAAGCGGATGGGCCACGCCGGAGCCATTATCTCCGGCGGCAAGGGCACGGCACAGGAAAAAATAGCCAAACTCACGGCCTGCGGCATCAAGGTTGTGCCCAACCCGGCCGAGATAGGCGCCACTGTTAAAAAGGCATTGAGTAGATTATAAGTTTATAAGTTGATACGTTGCTAAGTGGAATTTCTTATCAACTTATTTACTTATCATCTTATCAAACTATTATGAATTATATAAAAACTCTGATTACGATGGCCTTAAAAGAAGACATCGGCAAGGGCGACGTCACCACCAACCTTTTAATCCCGTCCGGGCACAGGAGCGCGGCCTCGGTTATTGCCAAAGAACCGGGCATTATCTGCGGCCTGCCCCTGCTCAGCGCCATTTATAATAAGGTAAACCGTAATATCCGGGTCGTGTTCAAGACAAAGGACGGCGCGCGGGTCAGGCCCGGACAGGTTGTGGCAATCATCAAAGGCCAGACCCGGGCAATCCTGGCCGCTGAGCGGACCGCGCTCAATTTCCTCCAGCGGCTGTCCGGCATTGCCACGTTCACCAGCCAATTCGTCAGCAGGATAAAAGGCACGGGCGTAAAAATCCTGGACACGCGCAAGACCGCGCCGGGCTGGCGGGCGCTGGACAAATATGCGGTCAAGACCGGCGCAGGGTTCAATCACCGTATCGGACTCTATGACGCCTTCCTGGTCAAGAACAACCACCTTACTGTCTTGGGCGGGGTATATAAACTGACTCCGGACCATCTCTGGAGGATGTGGTTAAAGAAGTTGCCGGTTGAGATAGAGGTTGCTAACCTTAACCAATTCGTCCTTATCCTGACCCTGCTCAAGCAGGTGCCGATTCCGAAAGCGAGCCCGAAGGCGATGTCTCGCCTAAGGCGGATGGTGATAATGCTGGACAATATGACGCCTGAGCAGATTAAAGAGGCGGTGGCCATCCGCAACAAGACAGGCAGACAGGCAGACAGGCAGACAGGCGGACAGATTCTCCTTGAGGCCTCAGGCGGCATCAATCTCGGCAATGTTAGAAGATATGCACTAACCGGCGTGGACTACATCTCCATCGGCGCACTGACCCATTCACCGAAGGCGTTGGACATTTCCTTAAGAATTATATAATTCCTAAACGGGCGCTATCGCCGTCCGAGAGGTTAGGTATCGCCTTCAGAGAGCGTCTCTATAGCCCTCAGAGACAACCTCTATGGCCTCGGCAGAGGCGGTCTATAGCCCCCAGAGAGGGGCTCTATCCAAGGGGGTATGGTGGTTTCTTGCCATAAGTTATTGTCAGATAAGGTTCATTATTATCTGAAGGTGGTAAAAATCCAATAATAGTCGGCCTGACCGGGATTCTAAACAGCC